>NZ_JAKRML010000036.1:0-72993 GCF_022346505.1 Achromobacter sp. ACRQX | reverse complement strand
GACCCAACCCGCCCCCCACGGCACGTCCGATGACGCCGACACCAGCCACGACCTGGTCTACGGCCCCGACGACCGCCCCGCGCCTCCCGTCGCCTTCGTCGCCGCCCTGCAGCACCTGCTGGCCATCCTGGTCCCCATCGTCACCCCCGGCCTGCTCATCTGCCAGGCCCTGGGGGTCAGCAGCCGCGACACCACCCTCATCGTCTCTATGTCGCTGGTGATCTCCGGCATCGCCACCTACGTGCAGTGCAAGCGCTTCGGGCCGCTCGGCGCGGGTCTGCTCATCGTGCAGGGCACGAGCTTCAACTTCGTCGGCCCGCTGATCGCCGGCGGCTCGGTCATGGTCAAGCAAGGCACGCCGGTCGAAGCCGTCATGGCCGCCATCTTCGGCGTCGTCATCGCCGGGTCCTTTGTCGAGATGGGCATCAGCCGCATCCTGCCCTTCGTCAAACGCCTCATCACCCCGCTCGTCACCGGCATCGTCGTGCTGCTGATCGGCCTGACGCTCATCAAGGTCGGCCTCATCAGCATGGGCGGCGGCTTCGGCGCCATGGCCAACGGCACCTTCGCCAGCGCCGAGAACCTGACCCTGTCCGGCCTCGTCCTGGCCACCATCATCCTGCTCAACCGCGTGCCGGTGGTGTGGATTCGCAGCACTGCGCTAGTGCTGGCACTGGCCGTCGGCTACATCGCCGCCGCCTATATGGGCCGTCTGGATTTCACCGGCGCCCGCGAAGCCGCCGTCTTCCAGGTTCCGGTGCCGCTGCACTTTGGCCTGGGGTTCTCTTGGGCCTTGTTCGTACCGATGCTGATCATTTATCTAGTCACGTCCCTGGAAGCGATTGGCGACGTCACTGCCACCAGCAAGGTTTCCAAGCAGCCGGTTGAAGGTCCGCTCTGGATGCAGCGCATCAAGGGCGGCGTGCTGGTCAACGGCGCGAACTCGCTGCTGGCAGGCGTGTTCAATACGTTTCCCAGCTCGGTATTTGCGCAGAACAATGGCGTCATCCAGCTGACCGGCATCGCCAGCCGCCACGTCGGCGTGTGGATTGCGGGCATGCTGATTCTGCTGGGTCTGTTCCCGGTTGTCGCGGGCGTCCTGCAAGCCGTGCCCGAACCCGTCCTGGGCGGCGCAGCCATGGTAATGTTCGGCGCGGTGGCCGCGTCTGGGATCAACATCCTGGCGGGCATTCAGCTGGACCGCCGGGCGTTGCTCATCATCGCCGTGTCTTTGGCGCTGGGCTTGGGTGTGTCGCAAGTGCCGGAAATCCTGTCGCACCTGCCGCACTCGGTGAAGAGCGTGCTGGAATCGGGCGTCGCCACCGGCGGGATTTGCGCACTGGTGATGAACTGGTTCTTGCCTGAGAAGAAGTGAGGATTGTGGGGGTGCGGTCGGGGTTTAGCAGCCCTGGCCTTCCCCTTGGACGGCAGGCTCGCCTAGCCATCGCCTGACAAGATGAAAAAGACCGCATATAATCGCGGTCTTCGCATCTCCCGCAGCCGTCACCTGGACGCGCTCGCGACCCCCTAGCCCGGGTGGTGAAATTGGTAGACGCAGGGGACTCAAAATCCCCCGCCGCAAGGCGTGCCGGTTCGATTCCGGCCCCGGGCACCAGAATTCCATGCGTGGTGACGCGTTAAAAGCGCTAATCTCTGCGCCCCCCTCAAAATCGCGATTTCCCCCTGCAGGGCCTTCTTGCTGAAAACTCAGTCCGCTTTCGGTCTGTGCCTGCATAACAGAGTCTCCCCCGCGTATATCGCCGAGTCGATGTGGCGCGTCCGATGACGGTGCCGAGATTCCGACTTGAACTCTGTGCGAGGCAGAGAAGAGGCGGCGCCCCAATTTTTCGTCGGACTCGTCTTGTTTTGGCAACCTACCCTACGGAGGGCCGGGCGAACGCTTGACCCCTCCCGACGATAGAGACAACAATCACTGCAATCGCGCCCAAACCTCTGTAGTCGGCTTGTCCGGCTGCATGTTTGGGCCTTCTCATTTCTGAGACATTGCCTTGGTTCAGACGGCGCCGCCAAAACCGCATAAGACATACGTCGAACTCGCGAGCGTGCTCGCCGAGCGCGGCATGGACATCGGTGACGCAGGCCGCACTCAGCGCAAGCTCTCCCAGGTCGGCTATTACCGGCTGAGCGGATACTGGTATCCCTGCCGGATTCCGTGCATGAACGAACACGGGCGACAAATGACCGGGGACGCAGGCAGACCGTTACGCGCAGATCATTTTGTGCCAGGCACGGCTTTCCGTGATGTCTTCGACCTATACCTTTTTGATAAGCGTCTTAGACTTCTCGCGCTCGACGCAATCGAGCGGATCGAAGTACATCTTCGGTCAGTGGTCGCCCACGAGGTCGGTTTCCACGATCCAATGGCGTACGAACAGGATCGCTTCATCATGCCCCGTGCCTGTGCCGATTATGTTCACAAGGGTAAGGTGCGCAACCAATGGCGAGAATGGTCTCAACGCCAGCGCGCGCAACTCAACCAATCCCGGGAAGACTGCATCGTATGGCATCGCGACAATAGGAGAGCGATTCCGTTCTGGGTCGCGGTCGAAGCCTGGGACTTTGGTCTCCTATCCAAGTACTTCGAGATGCTTCGCGGGAAGCACCGACAGCGAATTTCCAATCGACTGGGGGTTGCGAACAGTCTGGTTCTGAAGGACTGGTTGCAGCAGATCAACACATTGCGAAATCGATGTGCGCATCACGCTCGAGTTTGGAACCAGTCATCCAGCAACGCTCTCGCGCACCTACCCCACCCCTATTTCAATGCGCTAACACTGACCGACCACGCGCGTGGACGTCTTTTCGGCCTTATCGCTGTGATCTGGTTTTTGATCAAGCAGATCGGTCCCAGCTCCCAGTGGCTCGACCAAGTTGCAGCGCTGATTGATGCGTGGCCACAACTTCCTGGTTGCGACCGTTATGCGATGGGTTTCGACCACGGCATGTCCACGCTACCGCGCGAGGCGTTTGCACAGGCAGGTTCGCTGCTTGCGCAGCAGACTACTTAGCGACGTCAAGCGCGGCTACTCGAAACGACCTCCGCCAGCGTAGTCCAGATCAACATGATCCATTTTCAGCCGCGCGTAAGACTCTGAACAGTGGCGTCGACCACAATCCCCCCCCCCTAAACCTGACAAAAAAATCAGCCACCATCATTCATCATCCCGTCATCCGCCCTACCTAAGCTTCCCGCTTTTTCTGAAGGGCAGCACAGATGGCGAACGACAAGCACGACGGCAAACTTGAGGTTGCCAACAAACTCGCGGCACTGCCGACCGACGCCGATCCGCGCCGTCGCAGTCTGCTCAAGGCTGGTTTCGGCGCCACGTTCCTGCCGGTTGGCGGATCGCTGCTGCTGTCTGCCTGCTCCAGCGACGACGATGACGATGCCACCACGTCGCCCGAAACCCCCGGTACGCAACCACAACCGCAGCCCCAACCCGAGCCGCAACCCCAACCCGTCAACATCTCCAGCTTCGCAGTAGCAGTACTGCCGGACACGCAGTTCTATTCGCGCTACGCAACCGACGCCGAAAACCAGCAGTTCATGCGCAAGTACGGCAGCGAGCCGTTCAAGGCGCAGACGCAGTGGGTGGCCGATCATTCGAAGTCGCTGGGGATTCCGTTTCTGATCCACTTAGGCGACGTCGTCGATCAACAAGTCAAACCGGATCAATGGAAAGTGGCAGATGCCGCCATGGCGATTCTGGAAGAAGCCAAGGTCCCGTACTCGATTCTGGCCGGCAACCACGACGTGATCCTGGACCGCGACTACGTCGACGCCAGCAGCCAGGCCAGCGCCACGGACGCGCAGCGCAATCTGGCTAACGAGCCCTATTTGAAAACCTTCAGCGCCGATCGCGCCAAGAACCAGGCCACGTTTGGCGGCCGCGATCCTAGCGGGTTCCACGAATATCACGTGTTCGAAGCCGAGGGCCAGAAGTTCATGGTGCTGTCGCTGTCGTGGCGCATCTCCGATGACGCGTTGACCTGGGCCAACCAGGTCATTCGCGCGAACCCGACACTGCCGGTGATCCTGGTCAATCACCAGTTGCTGAACATCGACAAGGACGGCGTCACGCCGCTGGAAGTGCCCTACGGGCTGATGCTTTGGGACAAGCTGATCCGCGACAACGATCAGATCTTCATGACGCTGAACGGCCACTATCACGGCGCCGCGCATCTGACCAAGACCAATGCGTTCGGCAATTCGGTCGAGGAAATGGTGGTGGATTATCAGATGGCCTATCAGGGCGGCAACGGCCTGATGCGTCTGTATGAGTTCGACCTCAGCAACAACGAGATCCGGGTCCTGTCGTTCTCGCCGTGGGTGCCGCAGAAGCCGAAGAACACGCTCAACACGTTTGACCAGGCCATTCTGACCGGCGCGAACGAGCAGTTCACCATCAAGATGGATTTTGCGAAGCGCTTTGGCGGCTTCAATAAGGAATTCAAGGCGGCTACGCCGTCGCACACTGCGCTGATCGACCAGGCGCGCGCATTGATTTTGGCGAACTACACGGATCCCGTCGCCGCCGAGCAGAAGCCCGCCGCCGATCCGGATGATTATCCGCAGGTGCAAGGCACGCTGGCGCACTGGCGCTTCTTTGGCGGCACCAACGGACAGCCGGTTCCGGTGGGCGAAGTGATCGCGGACCGCGCAGGTCTGAATCCGATGCGGCGCGCGCCGCTGAATATCGACGGCGTGGCCGGTGCGCAGGTGGGCGATGTGGTCTGGTCCGACGATCACCATTACCTGTCGGCCGCGCCCGGCTCCGTGCGCTTCCTGAACACCGACAAGAACACGGCTCGCATGAGCTACTTCACGACGGACGCCGCGGCCATCATCAACGGTGAAACCGCGACCGACGGCTACACGGTGGAAGCCTTCATCAAGATCGACCGCGACTGGGTCGCGTCCAAGCACGCGTGGATGAACATCATGACGCGCGACGGCAAGCGCGGCGATCTGGCGGGCTTTTCGGGCGGAGATCCCGAATCCCCGCCGCTGCTGTTTGCCGTGTCGAGCCTGCGCGAGATCCAGTGGGAAGTGGTGCCGGACGACACGGGATCGCGTAGTCCCAAGGCAAACTGGTCTGGCGAGATCATCCCCGACAAGTGGATGCACGTTGCCGTGGTGAACGATGACACCACGCACGAAACCATTCTGTACGTGGAAGGCGCGCCGGTTCTGCGCAACGCCTCAGGCGCTCGCGGCCTGGCGACGTTGGCGGCCAACATGCCGTGGATCGTCGGCGCCGGTTCGTGGGATGGCGCGCGGGCTGATGGGTTCTTTGGCAGCGTCGGCGAGATCCGTATCGTCGGTCAGGCGCTACAGCCGATCGACTGGCTGACCGCGCGTCGGCGCTGATAGGCGCACGCGCCGCGGCCGGCCTTTGCCGCGGCGCGTGAGTGAGCGAGTGAGCGAGTGAGCGAGTGAGCGAGTGAGCGCGTTAGATATCGACGTCGGCTCGTTTACGCTCATCATCATTCTCGCCTCGATCATTTTGTTCGCGCAGAGAAAAGCGAGTAATCCGGGCGCAAGACAGGCGTGCCGATTCGATTTTGGGCGCCGGGCACCAGGCACTTGTCTGGACTGATATCCAGGTAGTACCTCAAACCCGCACCAGCTCGCGCTCTGCGGGTTTTTGCCGTCTGGGATAATCCCGGACCTCAACCGTCAGGTCCGTCAGGAGCGCGACATGGCGCTTCGGTGGAACGGTCGAAACAATGATCATGTCCATCAACTCCCCGCTCGTGACCATCGCGTGCGGGATTTAACAGCATTTGAACAACTAAAAACCTATGCCTCTGATGACCTGGATTCACCGCTTTTGGCCCGCGCGCTGCAGCTGGCTTGCCGCATTGGCCCTCTGCGTCTACCTGCCCGCAAATGCCACGCAGGCAACGCCATCGGACGCCATCCAGCCGCCGGCCCTCGTGTGGGGCGCCGTCCCGAGCGCGGATCTCTACCTGCTGGTAGCCAGCCCGCGTCTCAGCAAGCCGGAGCTGCAACAATTGGTCGCCGACAAGATCGGCCGTGGGATTGGCGATAACCAAACCATCACCCAGATCTGGAGCAATACGCCGGAACCCATCCAGCTGTGGCTGTCGATCGATCCCGCCCGGCTTAAGGAAGCCAAGCTGTCCACGGATCAGGCATTGGAGGCGCTGGCCGCCAAACTGGATATTTCCGCCCAGCCCAGCCAGGGAATCCGCCCGCCCCCTGCGTGGATCTACTCCGGCGCGACACGTGAGAAGTTGGAAGCCTGGAGCGATGCGCCCCCACGGTTGGCGGACGGCACCATCATCAACCCATCGGAATGGACGACAGTGGCATACCGGCAAGCGCCGGAATCCTGGGAAAGCTGGAACAAGGTTGGGGTAAGCCTTGCGGTGTCAGCAGAGTCGCGCCTCGATTCGTTGGACAGCATCGTCAGCGAACGCCTGAAAGCGCTGGCGTCTCACCTGCCTGATGACGTGTCGGTAATGATCCTGCCGGCGGGCCCCCGCTTGAACGAAGCCGACGGCATATTCGTCACGGTCGCTCGCGACGAGTAGCCCCTCACCCGATGCTCCTGCGTCCCTGCTCATCCGAAGACCAAGGGATCCAGCAAGCCGCCGGAAGTTTTGCCGCTAGAATCCGTCGCAGACAGGTTGGACATCACGGTCCGGCCAATCACCGGAAAGCCTCATTGGCGCAGGAGGTTCAATGGCAATCAAGGCCGTGGCATTCGACGTATTCGGAACCTTGGTCCACATCGAACGGCCGACCCGACCGTTCCGCAAGCTGGTCCGGCTGCTGCATGAAGCGGGTCGTCCGCGCCAGCGCGATGACGGGGTCCGCGCGATGAGCAATCCGATCGACCTGCGACAGGCCGCCAGCCTGTTTGGCGGAGTGGTCAGCGATGCAGACCTGAACGCGCTTGAAGCCGAATTGCGTGAAGAGATTCAATCCATCTCGCTTTTCGCGGATGCCACGCCGACGTTGCTTGCATTGCGGGAACGCGGCATCAAGGTCGCGCTTTGCTCCAACCTGGCCGCGCCGTATGGTCCGCCGGTGCTGGACTTGCTGCCCATTCGGCCGGACTTCTGCGCCTGGTCGTACGAAGCCGGCGCCGTGAAGCCGCAAGCCGAGATCTACCAATACCTTTGTGATGGCATTGCGTGCTGGCCCGATGAAGTGCTGATGATCGGCGACACCATCGAGGCCGACATGATTGGGCCACGAAAATTCGGCATTCACGGCTATCACCTTGACCGGCACGCGGCCACGTCAAAGTCAGCGGACTCCGTTCAATCGCTAAGCGACGTGCTTACGCTGATGGCCGCGCGCCACTGACGAGCGGCCGGCGGCGAGATGAAGGAGACTTCACCCGCCCCGCCTCCGCCACGCCCACCACACCGCCCCGATCGGCGCAAAGATCGCCAACCACGACACGCCATCCCACACCCCATCTCCCAGCAGCGCCGACACCAGCCCCACCACCGAGGCCACGCCCAGCCAGATGGGCGCGCGGAACACCTCGCCAGCCGACTGCAGGTGCTCGGTGCGTGCGCCGCGCGCCTCGCTCATCCTGTTCATTGCGCGGCCTCCTGACTATCGCTCTGACGCAGCGCATTGGCGGCTTCGGCAGCATCATCGGTTAAGGGCTTGGCAGCCGTCGCAGCCTTGGGCTTGCGCAGCCACAAGTACAACCCGCTACCCAGCACCACGATCGCAAACAGATCCAACACCGCCCAGAGGATCTTCAACGGCAAGCCGCCGTAATCCCCAAAATGCAGCGGCTGCGACAGGAACAAGGTCTTCACGTACCACGGCATTTCGCGCGTGTCGGTCAGTTCCCCATTCGTCGCGTCCACCAGCGCCGGCTTGAGCAGGCGCGAAGTCACGGGCGTATTGCCCTTCATGAAGAACGTGTAATGGTGCGGGCTGGAGAACATCGTCCCGGGAAACGCCACCAGGCTCACCGCCATGTCGGGCACCGCGGCTCGCGCGGTGCGGATGGAGTCTTCCAGGTGTGCGGGTTGCGTAACCGGCGGCAGGCCGCGGAACGGCGCGGTCATTTCCGCCATCTGGTCCATCTGCCATAGGCTCAACACGACGCGATTCAAGGTGTTGATGCTGCCGGTGATGCCGACGACCAGCAGCCAGATGACGGTGACGATGCCCAGCAGGTTGTGCCAGTCCAGCCATTTGACGCGGGAGCTGCGCTGGATGCGCAGCGCGCCGAACTTCAGACGTCGCATGAACGGGTAATACAGCACCACCCCGGACACGATGGCGACCACCATCAAGAGGCCCATTGCGCCCAGAAACAGCATGCCCGGCAGGCCGGCGAACATATCCGTATGCAGCTTGAGCATGACGTACATGAAGCCTTCGTCGGTGGCCGGCTCGTCCAGAACCTTGGCCGTGCGCGAATCGATGACAACCGCGTTGTTCTCCTCGGGCGGGGCGTCGACGGCGCTGGCCATCGAGACATACGTAATGTCGGGATGCTCGTCCTGATCCCAGAACATGTAGCGGATGACTTCGCCCGGGCGCCGTTCCAGCGCGGTCTGGGCGATCTGGTCCATGCTGGCGTTGGGTGTGCCGGCGGGCATGGGCGGCGCTTCGACCACGCCTGACAGGTGCTCGATCTCTTCGTGAAAGATCAGGGGCAGCCCGGTCAGACACAGCAGCAGCATGAAGACCGTGCAGATCAGACTGCTCCACTTGTGTATCCAGGACCAGGCTTGCGTGGACATATGTGCCTCCTTAGAAGGCGATGCTGGTCGAGAACGTGTAGGTGCGCGGCGAGCCTACGAACAGATAACCGGCGGTGGCGGTTCCCCAGTAGTTCCGGTTGAACAGGTTCTCGACGTTGAAGCGGAAGGTGACGGGGGTGCCGCTGATCTTGGTTTCGTAGCGGGCGCCGGCGTCGACGCGGGTCCAGCTTGGCACCGACAGGCTGTTGTCGGCGTTGGCATACGTTCTGTCGGTGTAGATGACGCGGCCCAACAGCGTCAAGCCCGGGACGGAGGGGGTATCCCACTCGGCGCCCAGGTTGAATTGCCAGTCGGGTACGCCGATGGCCTTGTTGCCCTGAAGGTCGGGCGTGGTGGCCTTGTTGATGACGGCGTCGATATAGCTGATGCCGCCCAACAGACGCACGCCCTTGGTGACTTCGCCGGCGAAGCTGGCTTCCACGCCGCGGTTGCGCTGTTCGCCGAACTCGCCGAAGGTGTTGCCAGAGATGCCGGAGCTGGGCCGCGTCAGCTCAAACAGGGCGACAGTGGCCAGCATGTTGTCGTTCAGGTTGTACTTGACGCCGATTTCCTTCTGCTTGGACTTGAACGGCGACAGCGTCTCGCCCGGGTTGGTGATGGCCGCGCTGGTCGGCGCGGTGTCGCCCTGGGACAGGCCTTCGACGTAGCTGGCATAGACCGACAGGTCCGGCCGTACCTTGAAGACGACGCCGGCCAGCGGCGTGGTCGCGCTCTTGTCGTAGCGCGGGCCGCTGGGCTCGCCGTTGGTGAAGTTGTAGTTCTGGCCCTGCACGTTCTGGCGGCGCACGCCAAGCGTCAACTGCAGGCGGTCGTCCATGAAGCCCAGGGTGTCGGCCAGCGCATAGCTGGTCAGCTTGACGCTCTGGTAACGGTTCAGCGGATTGCTGACACCCGAGATGGACGGCGTGTCGAAGGTGTTGCCGGCGTAGATGTTGGAATTGCCGGGCGGGAAACCGGTGTTGAAGCCCAGGTCGGAGTCCTGGTCCAGCAGCGTGTAGCTGAAGGCGACCTTGTGGCTCACGGGGCCGGTCTTGAAATTGCTGCGCAGGCCGGCTTCGGTGGACTTGCTGTCCACCGTCATCCGCTGCCAGCCGCCGAAAAATGAGTAATCGCCCTGCGAATTCTGCAGCACGGGGTTGGCGGCAAAGGCGTCCCAGTCCAGCTTGCGCTGGCCGTAGCCCGCATAGGCAGTCAGGTAGTCCGTGATGTCGTATTCGATCTTGAAGACGCCAGCGGTGTTGCGGCCATCGCTCCAGCCCAGACCGGGATACGGATTCTTGTTGCTGGGCGCCTCGGGAATCGAGGTCAGGTCGTCGCCAAGCTGGAACTGGCGCACGACATTGTCGATGCGTTCCTTCTGCCAGATCAGGTCCAGGGACGACCGCAGTCTTTCACCGCGATAGTCCAGTGCAACCGAGCCGAGCGCTTCGCGCGTGGACTGGTCCTTGATCGGCGTGTCGCCGTCGCGCAGCATCCCGTTCACGCGGATGCCGAACGCGTTCCCTTCGCCGAAGCGGCGGCCGACGTCGGCATGCACGCCAAAGACGGAGTCCGACATGACCGAGCCCGTGAGCCGGGTGATGGGCTCATCGGTCGCGCGCTTGGGCACCAGGTTGACCACGCCGCCCACGCTGCCGCCCGGCGTCATGCCGAAAAGCGCCGCGGACGGGCCCTTGATGATCTCCACGCGTTCCAGGGTCTCGACCGGTGCGCGCCAATATGGCGTCAGCCCGAACATGCCGTTGAACGCGAAGTCCGCGGTCGGGACATTGAAGCCGCGTATGGTCAGGTCTTCGTTGATATTGGACCGCGCGCTGCTCATGCGCACGGACGGGTCCATGGTAGCAACGTCGGCCACGGAACGCGCCTGCTCGTTCTCGATAGTCTGGGCGGTATAGCTGGTGACGCTGAACGGCGTGTCCATGACGGACGTGTTACCCAGGATGCCCATGCGGGCGCCGCCGCCGATCAAGCCGCCTGCGATGGGCGCAGGCGCCTCGCCCAGGGCGATCGGCGCACTGGTCACGGTGACGGTGGGCAGGACGGTGATCGCGGCGGAAGCCGGGGCCTGCGTCTGCGCGGAAACCGACGCGGCATAGAGCGCGGCGCTGCCCGCCAATGCCTGCTTCACTGCCAGGGCGACGCCCTTCTGCCTGCCTTGACGGCCTTTCGATGCTTTACCCACAGCCCCACCCCATGCGTTCTTTTATATAAAACGCGCATGATAAGCATTCTTATTCGTTGTCGCTATGGGGGTTATCTTGATGTGGCATCGGCGCATCAATCGTGCCTTCTGTGCCGGCGGCCCTAAAAGTCATCCAGATGGCGTCATCCATCGCTTGAGGCGGTCGCCCCAAGCTTCTGCGCCGGCGTTTCACGCCCCGGGATTACGGTCCACGTACGCCAGCCCCGCCGCGGCCAGCTTTTCCCGCATGCCGTAGATATCCAGCCCCAGTTCCCCGGCGGCCAACCGCTTGCGTTTGGCCGTCTCGTTGATCAGCCGCGCCTCGCAGGCGTCGGCAACCTGCGCCGCACGCTCGCGCGGCACGATGCACACGCCGTCATCGTCGGCGATGACGACATCGCCGGGCTGCACGAGCGCTCCCGCGCACACGACCGGTACGTTCACCGACCCGGGCGTCGCCTTGACCGTGCCCTTGGCAGAGACGCACTTGGACCACACGGGAAACTGCATGTCCTTCAGCGCCGCGACATCACGGCAGCCCGCGTCGATGACAAGCCCCTGTACGCCGCGTGCGCGCATCGAGGTGGCAAGCAGTTCTCCGAACATGCCGTCCTCGCTCGACGACGCGCAGGCCACGACGACAATATCGCCCGGCCGGCAGAGTTCGATTGCAACGTGCAGCATCCAGTTGTCGCCCGGCTGCGCCAGCACCGTCACGGCGCTGCCTGCGATGGATGCGCCTGCGTACACGGGCCGCAGGTAGGGTTGCAACAGGCCGGTGCGATGCTGCGCCTCGTGTGCGGTGGCCACGCCTGCCGACGCCAGGCGTGCGATGACCCTGCCGTCGGCGCGGTCGATGTTCCTGACGGCGATGCTCATGCAAGCTCCCCGGTGACTTGCGGGAACACGCGCTGATAGCCTTCGGCGTACTTGATCTTCAGGTTCGAGTTGCGCGATGCCTGCACGCCGCGCTGCAAGGCGACGCGGGTGTAGTACTCCCACAGGTGCTCCTGCGCGGCCATGGTTTCGAAGGCGCGGCGCTTCTGGTCCCAGACTTCGGAGATATCGAGCAGCACTTCGGGCTTCCACTCGCACTGCTCGGGCTGGTGCGGCTCGAACAGAAACACGGGCGGCGCGCCCAGCACCGCCTGCTCGGGATGGTGCCCGTGCGCCTGCGCAATCACGCGGGCTTCCTGAGCGACGTGCGTGGCAAGCGGATGGTCGAAGTTGTAGGGGTCTTTCTGCGAATGCGTCAGCACGAATTCCGGCTGCAGTTCGCGATACACATCCACCAGTTCAAACAGCGCCTCGTCCGAGACGCGCAGCGGATAGTCGCCGCAGTCCATGAACCGGATGTCCGCGCCCAGGATGTCGGCCGCCAGACGGGCTTCGTCGCGGCGGTCGGCCTTGACGCGTTCCAGCGTCATGCCCGGCTGCTTCCACAGCTTGGCGGATTCGCCGCGTTCGCCGAACGACAGGCAGACCACGGTCATTTTCCAGCCGCGTTTGGCGTACAGGGCGATGGCGCCGCCCGCGCGCCAGACGAAGTCCGCGGAGTGCGCGCTGACCACCAGCCCGTTCTTTTGCCGTTCCATTTCAGTTCCTCTATGCATGGTTGCCGGCCGGACCCGCCCTGCGGACCCGTACCAGCTCAAACGCGGTCAATCAGCCTTGATGCCCGCGTCCTTGATGACCTTGGTCCACTTGGTGGTCTCCGCTGCCACGAATTGGCCGAACTGCTTGTCCGTACCGGGCGTGACGACCGCGCCCATTTCGCCGAAGCGCTGCTTTACGGCGGGGTCCTTCAATGCGGATTGCAGCGCGGCATTCAACTTTGCAGTGACCTCGGGCGGCAAATCCTTGGGGCCGATCAAGCCCCACCACACCGTGGCCATCGCGCCCGGCAGGCCTTGCGACACCACCGTGGGCACCTCGGGCAGCATGCTTGCCGGCTCGTCGTCCAGCACGGCCAATGCGCGCAGCTTGCCCGCCTTAACGTGCGAGACGACTTCCAGCGGGTTGATGGACATGAAGGAAATCCGCTGCCCCAACAGGTCGGTGACCGCGGGCGAACCGCCCTTGTACGGCACATGCAGCGCCTTCATGCCGCTCTCGCGCTTGAGCAGTTCGCTAGCCAAATGGCCGGAGCTGCCGTTGCCGGCCGAGGCGTAGGTCAGCTTGTCGGGATGCGCGCGGCCATAGTCCGTCAGGTCCTTGAAGGTCTTGAACGACGACTCGACCGGCACCACCACGGCCAGCGGCGCGTAACCGATGGCGCCCACGGGGGTGAAGTCGCGCGCGGGATCGAAGGTCAGCTTGGAGAACAGCGCACCGTTGGCGGCCAGCGTATTCGACGCGGTCAGCAGCGTATAGCCGTCCGCCGGGGCGCGCGCCACGGTGTCCATGCCGATATTGGTGGCCGCGCCAGGTTTGTTTTCGACGATGATCGTCTGCTTCAGCGCATCACCCATTTTCTGGCTGACGAGGCGGGTGACGATGTCCACGCCGCCGCCAGCGGCGTACGGCACCACAATACGGATCGGCTTGTCGGGGAAATTGGTCTGCGCGGCAGCCGGCAGCGGCGCCAGCATGGCGGCGATCAGTGCGCCCACGCCTGCGGCGGCGGCAAACGTGCGGCGGGACCGGGAGGGCTGGAAAGCCTTCATGGTTGTCTCCTGTGTCGTTATACGTGTTGGTATGGCCGAATGATGCGCGGCGTACACTCATACCGTCCAATACCGTTTTTCACGATCATCTATTTGCTTTCCAAATCAATATGGATTTCCGCCAACTGCGTTACTTCGTCGCCGTCGCCGAGGAACTGAGCTTCAGCCAGGCCGCGCGCCGGCTGCACGTCAGCCAGCCGCCCCTCAGCCTGCAGATCAAGGCGCTGGAAGAAGAACTCGGGGCGCCGCTCCTGACCCGCACGAGCCGCAGCGTGGAACTGACGCAGGCGGGCGCGCTGTTCTTGGAACAGGCGCGCCGCGCGCTGTCCCACCTGGAACGCGCCGGCGAGGTCGTGCGGCAGTCGGCGCTGGGAGAAACCGGCGAGATCCGCGTGGCATTCACGGCGTCGGTGCCGATGTTCGACGCCTTTCCCCGCATCGTGCATGCCTTTCGCACGGACTTTCCCGGCGTGGGGGTGGACCTGAGCCATCAGTCGACGGGCCAGCAATTGCGGGCGCTGGCTTCCAAAGACATCGACGTGGGATTTCTGCGGCCATCCATCCTGTTCGTGCCGCCGCCCAACATCGCGACGCTGCCGCTGTGGACCGACCGGCTGATGGCCGCCCTGCCGCAATCGCATCCGCTGGCGCGCCGTGACACGCCGCTGTCAATGACGGACCTGGCGGACGAATCCTTCATCCTGTTCCCGCGTGGCCTGGGCTGCGGCCTGTTCGACCACGTGAGCGTGCTGGCCAACCGGGCGGGCTTCGCCCCGCAAGTCGGCCAGGAGGCGCGCGAAGGTGCAACCATCATCGGTCTGGTCGCGGCGGGGATGGGCATTTCCATCCTCCCCGACACCTACATGAAAACGGGCATTCCCGGCGTGGCCTATCGCGAACTGGATACGCCAGACGCCCAAAGCCAGGTGCTGCTGGCGTATCGTTCGGAAGACGGCTCTCCGCTGGTGCAGCGGTTCCGCGAGACCGCTTCGGCCGTGCAGTAGACGGCAGAGGCCGCGGATCGCAATGGTGATTCAAAGGCCCCCGCCATGACCCTCCGCCTCTTCGCGCTCACCCTTTCCGCCATGCTGGCCTTTGCCGGCAATTCCCTGCTTTGCCGCCTCGCGCTCAAACAGACGGCGATCGATCCCACCACCTTCGTCGTCATCCGCGTTATGTCGGGTGCGCTGATGCTATGGCTGGTGCTGGCACTGCGACGGCAGTCCGAACGTCTGGAAGGGTCCTGGGCGGGTGCGTTGGCACTGCTGGCGTATGCACTGGCGTTCTCCTTTGCGTACACGCATATTCCCGCCGGCACGGGCGCCCTGCTGCTGTTTGGGGCGATCCAGATCAGCATGATCCTGTACGGCCTGGCGATTGGCGAACGATTGGCGCCGCTGCAATGCGTTGGCATGGCGTTTGCGATTGCCGGGCTTGTCGCGTTGATGCTGCCCGGTACGGACGCGCCACCCGTGTTCTACGGATTCCTGATGATCCTGTCCGGCGTGGCGTGGAGCATTTATTCGCTGCTGGGCCGGAGCGCACGGAATCCGGTGGCGGCAACCGCGGGGAATTTCATCCGCGCCGCGCCGGTTGCGCTGGCGTTGTTGCTTGCGCAGTTCGTCATGTCGCACGTTCGGCTCGACGCCGCCGGCGCCGCCTATGCCGTGGCGTCTGGCGCGGTGACGTCGGGCCTGGGGTACATCCTCTGGTACGCCGCGCTGAAACAGTTGAACGTGACGCGCGCCGCCACCGTGCAGCTCAGTGTCCCGGTGCTGGCGGCGTTGGGCGGGACACTGTTTCTCGATGAGCCGCTGACGGTTCTGATGGTGTCCGCGTCCGCGCTCGTGCTGGCGGGCGTGTCGCTGGTGATTCTCAACAAGCGCGTGGCTTGAATCGCCTCGGCCATCGCCATGAAGGGCAGACCACCGCGGCCATCAACGGCCCGCATTGCAGTCTGCCCTTCAGCGTGCAGGGTTACCAGCGATACCCAACGTTCAGCATGCCGCCGTAGCCCCGCTGACCGCCGTTTCCAGCCTGGCCGAACAGCTCGCCGCCAACCTGCCACGACTCGCGGACATTGCCTGCCACGCCGATTCGCAGTTCCGCCGCGTCGCGCATCGGCGTGGCCTGGAACGTCGAGACGCCCACGTTGGCTTTCGCGCTGCCCGAGTTATGCAGCCAATTGGCCTCGACGTAAGGCCGCACCGGCGACGTGGCGGCGTCGTTGCCAAGCGGGTACGCCCGGACACCCACGCGCGAAGTGACCGAACTGGCGGGCGAGTTTTTCAGCGTCATGCTGGGCAGGACGGCGTCCTGGGCGTTGTAACGCGTATAGGCCAGTTGTGCCTGCGGCACCACCACCATCGAACCCAATGCCGAATCGGCAGCGAAGGGCTTGAAGGCGTAGCCGGTTTCCACCGATGCGGTCCAGGTGCTTGAACGGTAGCGGGCCGAGCCCAGTTCGCTATTGATTTCGTTGGAGTAGCGGCCGAACTGCAACCACGAGTCGGCGTACGCGCCCAGGCGGGTGGCATCGTCGGCGTATGCCGTTGCATAGATGCCCACCGAATACCCGGTTACCTTGCCGCGGGCGTCAACGCGCATCGCCATGCCGGTACCGGGGTGGATGAGCTGGGAAGTGGCGTTCGTGCGTGCATCGCCCGCGCCGGCCATGACGCCTGCCTTAAGGACGCCTTGCTGACCCAGGCGCGTGCTCAACAGGTCCGCGCCCATCTGCAGCATGGCGGTGTCGGTATCGATGTTTACCCGGCCTTGCTGAAGTTCCATTCCGGTATGGCGCGCGCCCTCGGTACGTGCCCACAACTGCCGGGATGCCGCACTGGCGGGTGCAGACTGGCCGGCCGACGTTTGCGCCACGCTGCGATCCGCCAGGCGATGTACGAACATGCGGGTGGCTGCGAACTGGTTGCCGATGTGCACACCGCTTTCCGGGGAGACGTTCTGCGGCGTGCCCGGGGCAGGACCGGTGACGCCACCGCCACTACCGGGAGGTGTCGTCCCCCCACTGCCTGGCGGCGTTTCGGTGCCGCTGCCGGGAGGAGTTTCAGTGCCGCTGCCCGGCGGCGTTTCAGTGCCGCTGCCGGGCGGCGTTTCAATGCCGCTGCCGGGAGGCGTTTCAATGCCGCCGCCAGGAGGTGTCTCAACGCCACTTCCGGGCGGCGTCTGACCGCCCGGGTCCGTGGCGCCGCCTTCTTCCGGCGGCGTCGTTGACGTCAGATACCAATCGGACGCCACGCCGCCCGTGCCGCCCTGAACCAGGAAATAATCGTAGCCATTGAGCGCCAGGCTAATGGTTGAGGGCCGATAGCCAGTCGAATTCGCGTCCAGATAAAACGCATTGCCTGAAATCGTCGCCCCGTTGCTGGCCTGCACGAGCCGGATGCCTTGCGTGGTCAACGCGCCTGCGCCGCCGGCGTTCAAGACACGCAACCCGGTCGTGCCCGTGACCGTGCCGCCGTCCACGACGAGCCGGTCGGTCAGAGACGTATCGTCGCCCAGGTGGGTATTCATGACCAAGGTGCCGCCGCCGATGTAGTCGGAGACGGTCAGCGTCTTGAATCCAGATTGCGCACCGGGAGACACGAACCGCACGACACCCGCGTTGGTCAGGGTCTTGATGGCCGAATCGCCGCGCACATTCCAGACGCTGCTGGCGTCTAACTTGACGCTCTCCACCGAACCCTGCCCCGCGCGCACCGCGCCGGTCCACTCACTGCCGCTCGCCAGGCCGATGTCGACGCGGCCGCTGTCGGCGGTCAACACGTCGCCTGTCATGAGCGCGCCTGTGGCGTTCAGGGTGACGCCTTGCGTCTGGTACGGTTGCCCGGGGACGATTCCCGCGCTGGGCGTCGCCTGCGTTCTAAGCAGGATGCCGCTGGCTTCGTCGCCACCGGCTCGGGCCACCACGGTGGCGTTCTGAACGGTGATGTCGTGGTCTCCGCCCCTGACGAGAAACCCCACCCCATCGTGGGTCTGAAGGTTGCTGCCGTCCGACAATACGAGCGAGTTGGCGCCCTGCGGCTCGTAGCGCACGCTCTGCACGCCGTTTGCGTTCTGACCGGTCATGATGACTTGCGTGTCGCTCAGAGAAACCGCCGTGTCGCCGGCGCCGATGTTTCCAAGCATCTGCACGCCGATCGAGCCTGTGGATTGCCCGTTCAACTGTGAATTGACAGCGTCGATGCGTGCCTCGTCGGTTGCCCGAAGCGCTGCGCCCGCGATGCCGGACACGTCCACGGTAACGCCGTCCAATGTCACTTGCGTGCCACGATGGTTGGCACTCACGCCTACCCCGTTCATGACTTCGGCCAGGATATGCGTTCCCACGGCATCGATCGTTGTTGTCGCCGTGTTATCGGTCGAGTGCGCATACAGGCCGGCCCGTCTTCCGCGCAAGGTCCCGCCTTCAATCTGTACCGCCCCATTGCGGCTTCGGATCGCATACAAGTTCGCACGGATGTCGAGGTTCTGTCCCGTCATCGCATGGTTGTTCATCACCGTGACGCCCTCGTTGAACGCGACGGCTTCGCTGCCGATTGTCACGTTAGTCAAAGACGCCGACGACGCACCGGTTTGCGTCGACTCGTTATACAAAAGAACGCCGAAGTCCACCGAATGCGGACCGGCAACCACCGTATCCGTCATGGTCAGGCTGGAACCATCGATAACGGATATCTGGCCTTCAATGGTGCTTCCTTGAACGGTGACGATGGCATTTTGCGAGATATGCATGGATGCCGCCGTGGCATTTTCCGTGCCGCCCGCCTTGACGTGGCTATCGGTCAGCAACAGCGTGCCGTCCTGCACCGACAGGTCCGCCCCCGTCGCCACGCCCATGTCATCCACGCTGGACACGATGACGTTGGACAGTTCGACGCGCCCGCCAAACTGGACGCGCACGCCATAGTTGTTGACGCCATTGCGATCAATGCTCTTGATCTCCAGGTCGCTTGCCGTGATGACGCCCCCATCGGAAGCCCGGACGGTTCCCTGGAAACCGCCCGATCCCGAGACGGTTCCGCCAAGCAGATTGATGCGGCCCCCATCGGTCGCAAGCACGGCCGTTGCCTCTGAAGAGAGCAGGGAGATGTCGGCGTGGACAAAACTATTTTCCTGGGACGCGGACAATGCAGCCCCGGCCTGCGTCTGGATCGTACTGTCCGTGATCGTGATCGAGCCACCGCCTTGGGCATGCGCACCTCGGGCGTCTGCCTCTGCGGTGACAGTGATGCCGTTTACGAAGACGCTGTTGCCCTGGTTGTTGACGCGGATTGCGTCTCCGGTGCTGACGGTGATGCTGGCTCCGGGGAACACCTCCATCGACGTGTTGCCTTCCGGGTCGTCAATGAGAATCGGCGGCATCGGCCCCGCCAACGCCATCAAGGGAAAGGCCGGGATCGTGGCGGCGAGAATCGCCGCGACAACCGGGGAAAGGGGGAAATGCATCGCAAGCTCCGTAACCCGTGCGCGGCCTCGGAGATGCCAAAAAGCCAGATGCCAGCCAAGTGCAGCAACGCCGAACCGCCACGAAAAAAAGCGACCATTCTCTTGACGCTGCGCAACCCCGCACATCGAAAGATTTCTAAAACCGATTCCACCCCTTGCAAAAATGCAGTGCCACGCAACAATTCGGACCAATACCCGCAACAATGCACAAAAAAAGGGATTGCCACGCGAGGCAATCCCAAAAAAAACGGGCCGCTCCGGCAAGCAGCCCGCAAACCCAGTCCCGCACCGGGACGGATACTCAAATTCAAACCATCACACGCTATCCAGCGCAGACCGGTCCACGCTCGCCGCCGCGGACGCCGCGTCCTTCATCTCTTCGATGAAGACCGGCGCGCACAGCCCGGCGACAACTGCCGCGAGGTCCGGATCGATGTCGTCATAGGCATGGCGCCCGGCCAGCATGTTCAGCGAGCCGATCACACGCCCCTCATGCCGCACCGGAATGTTGAAGGCCGACTGCAGCCCGCGTTCGATCAGCATCGGCGCCTCGGAGAACACGGTGCGCACATCGTCTTCATTGCTGGCGACATACAGCCGCCCTTCTTCCAGCACCAGCCGCGACCAAGGACCGTTGCCGGTGGCTTTGAAGCCACCGAGCGGGCTGATCGATTCGTCCGACGTATGCAGACGCTTCATCAGCCGGTGGTCCTGCAGGTACAGCAACGCAGTGAACAGCTTGTGGCCAAAGCAGGCGTGAAGCAGGTTGGAGATCACGCTCCACTGCGCCTGCCGGTCCGCCGCCAGCGCCAGATCGCGCGCGTGCCCGGCCAGCGGCCGGAATGCGGAGGCCTTCGTCATGCGTTGATCTCCTCAAGCACGACGCCACGCGTGTTCTTGCCGTAGAACAGGATGCCCAGGCCGCCGACCAGCAGGATGGCGGTCATCATGGCGAACACGCCGGCAAAGCCCAGGACCGGGTACGCGACGCCGACGATGGTCGGCGATGCGATGGACCCGATGCGGGCAAAGGCCGAGGCCGCGCCCATGCCGGTCGCACGGATTGACGTGGGATAGATCTCGGCGGTGTACGTGTACTGGCCGGCGATCACGCCGTTCATGCCGAAGGACAGCAGCATGCTCAGCATGATGATCTGTTGCTCGCCGCTGGCCAGCGCCAGGCCCAGCGCGGACAGGCACGACAGCAGCATATAGGCCAGGATGGTGTACTTGCGGCCGATCTTGTCGTTGAAGTACGCGGCCGAGAAGTAGCCGGGGATCTGCGAGAGGTAGATCAGGATGGTGTACGAGAAGCTCTTGGTGATGGTGAAGCCGCGCTCGACCAGCAGGCTGGGGATCCACACCAGGAAGGCGTAGTAGCAGAACAGCACCGTGATCCAGAACACCCACACCAGCACGGTCGTGCCCAGGTACTCCTTCGAGAACAGCTGCGCCAGCTTGGCCATCGCGGTCTGCTGCGGCGCGCTGGTGGCCGTGGCCTTGCGCGTGGCAACGGGCGTGGGCAGCGGGCGGCCGGTGCTCTTCAGGACTTCGGCTTCAATCGCCTCGCAGATGCGGTTGGCTTCCGCGGTCTGGCCGGTGTGTTCAAGCCAGCGCGGCGATTCAAACAGCGACTTGCGCCACCACAACAGGAACACGACGGGAACAGAAGCGATGATCATGATCCAGCGCCAGCCGTCGTCGCTCATCGGCACGATGAAGTAGCCGAGCAACGCGGACATCACGAATCCGAACGAGAAGAAGCCGGCCAGCGCGCCGGTGAAGCGGCCGCGATACTTGCTGCTGACGAATTCGGCCAGGTACGGCGCGATGATGGCGCCTTCAGCGCCCATGCCGATGCCGGCAATCATGCGCAGGATGTAGAACTCGTGATAGTTGCGGGCAAAGGCGTTGAAGAACGTGGCGACGCAGAACAGCAGCAGCGCCCACATCATGATCTTCTTGCGGCCGTAGCGGTCGCCCAGGATGCCGGAGAACAGCGCCCCGACCAGGAAGCCGACATAGGTGCTGCTGGCGATCCAGCCGATCTGGCCGGTGGTCAGACCCCACTGCGTGCGCAGCGAGGGAATGATGAACGCGATGATGCCGGCGTCCAAAGCTTCAAAGGCCAGGCCGAGGCCGCCGATCATCAGCAGCCGGAAATGAAAGCTGCTGAAGGGCAACCGCTCCAGGCGGTCGGATACGGAAAACATGATGGGGGAAATTCCGGAGTAAAGAAGAGGGGTACGAAGCGGGCGAACGTCAGCAGGCGTTCTTGTGCAGCAGGCCGCGGTTCATGATGAGCTTGATCGAATCCGGCTTGGTCAGTAGTTCGATGTCGTCCAGCGGATTGCCGTCGATCAACAGCAGGTCGGCGTAGGCGCCTTCGCACACTTCGCCCAGCAGGCCTTCCTGGTTCAGGATCTCGGCGCCGATCAGCGTGGCTTGCTGGATGACCTTGGCGTTGCCCAGCACGCGGCTGCGCAGCACCAGTTCGTCGGATTGCATGTAGTGGGTTTCGCCCAGCAGGTCGCTGCCGTAGCCCATCTTCACGCCGACGTCGTCCAGGATCTCCAGCGCGGTCAGGCCTTGCGTGCGCACGGTGGCGATCTTCTTGACCGAGTCCAGCGGCAAGCCGAAGCGCTCGCCGTCGTTGGCCAGGCCTTCGTAGGTGATCAGCGTGGGCACCATGTAGGCGCCGTGTTCCTTCATGACCTCGGCGGCCTCGCGGTCAACGAGGTTGCCGTGCTCGATGGTGCGCACGCCGCAGCGCACGGCACGCGTGATGGCGCGCGGGGTGTAGGCGTGGGCCATCACGTAGGTGTTGGCGTTGCTGGCCTCTTCCACAATGGCGATCAGCTCGGCTTCGGAGAAGCCCAGGTTCTGGATGGGGTCGTTGGGCGAAGCCACGCCGCCGGACGCCATGACCTTGATCTGCGTGGCGCCCTTGAGGATTTCCTCGCGCACGGCCAGGCGGCAGTTGTCGACGCCGTCGACCACGCGGCCGATGTTGCCGATCTTGACCGAGCACGGGCACGGATCCAGCTCGTCGTTACGCTGGCGGAAGTCGCCGTGGCCGCCGGTCTGCGACAGGGCCTTGCCCGAGCAGAAGAGACGCGGGCCGTCGATGGTGCCGTCCAGCACGGCCTGCGCCAGCGCCCAATCCGCGCCGCCGGCGTCACGCACCGAGGTGAAGCCGCGGTCCAGCATGCCCTGCATGATGGGCAGCGCGCGCAGCAGCGCCAGCGCGTTGGGCAGGGCCGCGACGCGGCCCAGGTTGAACGATGACGCCACCACGTGCACGTGGCAGTCGATCATGCCGGGCATCAAGGTCATGCCCTTGGCGTCCACCACCTGCGCATCCGCCGGCGCCGTTGCGTCGGCGGCGATGCGGGTGATGACCCCGTCCTCGACCAGCACGGTCGAAGCGGCTTCGAGGGCCAAGGTTCGGGTATTGAGGATCCTGCAATTCTTGATGACAACCGGATTCATAAATCAACCACGTAAACAGTTCAAAACGCCGGGAAATCGCGGCATGCCGAACTCTACCGGTACAATTCCGAGGTCCGATACCGGGTCTCCCCCTATGCGTTCGACACAAATTTGAAGAGCCTTATGAGCTTTACTCATACCCCCCTATGAGACGCCGCTGCCCCACCCTGTCCGAATTGAACGCGTTTTCCGCGGCCGCACGGCATCTGTCTTTCTCGAAGGCGGGCAAGGAACTGTTCGTCACGCAAAGCGCCATCAGCCGGCATATCGCCACGCTGGAAAGCTATCTTGGCCACGCGCTGTTCATTCGGGGCACGAACGGGTTGCAGCTCACGCGCATGGGCGCCACCTACCTCAGCCTGATCCGGCCGGCGTTGCATACGCTGGAAAGCGCCACGTCGCAGGTCATGGCGACGCAGCAGTCGGCAAAATCCCTGAATGTCTCGGCCGCGCCCACGTTTGCGGCGCAATGGCTGTTTCCGCGTCTGAAGACGTTCCGCGAGGTCAATCCGGACATCTCCATCAATTTCGTGCGTTACAGCGTCGCGGATTACAAAAGCACCGAGCTGGATTTCGATGCCTCCATTCAGTACGGCTACGGCGACTGGCACGACGGCGCCGCCAAGTATCTGACGGGCCGCGAAACCCGCCTGGTGTGCTCGCGGGAATACCTGGATCAGCATCCGATCAGCAGCCTGGAAGATATCAAGCAATGCACGCTGCTGCAGCACATCGAGATTCCGCTGTCCTGGGAATACTGGTTTTCGACGTACCTGGGCGATTATGACCGCGCCCGTTTTGGCCCCGGCTTCAATCTTTTTTCAATGATTATCCAGGCCGCGTCGTCCGGCTTTGGCGTGGCGCTGATGCCGCACTGCCTGATCGAAAAGGAATTGGCCACGGGGCAGCTGGTCGACATATTCGATCGCACCTTTGAAAGCCCGCTTGGCTATTATCTTTGCGCGCCGAACTGGCGCAGCAACATGGAAAGCTACGAGCGGCTGAGCCAGTGGCTGGCGCATGAGTGCTTTCATGGCGGCGGCACGGACCCGGCGGGGCAGGCGCCAGGAAAGCCGGATCTTGGTAAACCTGCCAACGGACAAGCGTGCGCGACCGATTGCCCGTATTGCGTGGCGGCCGCGTAGACAGTCCGCGCTGGATGCGCGCGGCGGTCTGGAGCATGAAGGTTCCCGAAAGTCGCGGGCATCGCGGGCGGCATCATTGCCGCCAGCCGCGCAGGTAATCGAGGAAGATGCGGTCCACGCGCGCCTCGTTGCCGTCGGAGTGCCCAGCCGAATGCGGCGTGGCGATCACGTTTGGCAGCGTCCAGAGCGGCGACGCGGCGTCCAGCGGCTCGTGTTCGAAGACATCCAGAAAGGCGCCAGCCAGCGCGTTGGTGCGCAGTGCCTCGATCAGGTCGGCTTCGGCAACGACTTCGCCCCGCGCGACGTTGACGAGCCGGGCGTGCGGCGCCATGGCGGCCAGCACGCGGGCGTTCACCAGGCCGCGCGTGCGGTCGCTCAAGGGGCACGCCAGCACCAGCCAGTCGGCGCGGCCCGCAATGTGCGGCAGGTCTTCAAAGCCGTAGGTCTCCACGCCGTCCGCGGGCGGCGCGGCCGCGCTGCGCACGGCGATGACGTTCAGTCCCAGCATCCGCAGATACCCGCCCAGCGCGCGGCCGATCGGGCCCCATCCCACGATCACGGCGGTCTGCCCAGGCAGATCGCGCGGCATCCGGTCACCGATCAGCGGCGTCCAGGTTTGGGCACGCTGGGCGTCGAACAGGCGCGGAAACTCGCGCGCCAGCGCCAGAATCCCGGCCAGCGCGGTCTGCGCCACCACCTGCGCGTTGGCGCCGGACGAGGTGGTGACACGCACGCCGCGGGATTTCAGTTCGCCAAAGATCGGCCGGTCCGCGCCCGCCGAGTGCACGTGCACCCAGGCCAGCTTCGGCGATTGACGCAGCGAGACGTAGAAGGCTTCAAGCGGCTCCAGCACGCGATGCTTGGTCGACAGGCCGGTCACATCACGCGAGATGAAAGCGACGTCGACACCGGCGGGCGCGTTGCCCTGCGTCCGCGCCGCGATGACGGGTTCGAACGCGCGTCCATCCAACGCCTGCGCGATCTCGCTGCCGATGCGGCTTAGCGTCGGTTCGGACATGAGAATCCGCAGCGGTTGTTGTGGTCTGGTCATGGGCGGCAGCCCACGCGCGAAAACCATGATGCGGTCTGCGATACATCTGCACTGCTCATCTCGGATTGCTCCCTCTTGCACGCGATGACGGCGGCACGGGACGCCGAGTCGAGGAAAATTCTAGAGCGCGCTTTTCTTCACTACAAATTGTTGGTTTTTACTTATTATTCGTTTTTGCCAATATATAGAGCGGTGGCGAAGCATGTCGACCAAGCGCAGCATCACCCTGCGGCACTTCCGCAGTTTCGTGGCGGTGGCCAACACCGGCTCGTTCACCGTGGCGGCGTCGCAGCTCTTTCTGACGCAGTCTTCGCTGACCGCGACCATCCAGCAGTTTGAAGACGCCGTGGGCGTCAAACTGTTCGACCGCAGTACGCGCCGCGTGGCGATGACGCCGGAGGCCGCCCGCTTCAAGGCGGAGGCCGAGCGCATCCTCAGCCAGTTCGACGGCGCGCTGAGCGACCTGGAGGCGTTGTCGCAGGGCCGCCAGGGACACGTGCGGATCGCGGTGGTGGCATCGGTCACCAACTACTTTCTGGGCGACGCCATCGCGGCCTTTCGCCAGGCCTATCCCAAGATCACGTTTTCACTGCACGACGCCGGCTCGGAGCTCGTCGAGAAAATGATCGCCAACGGCGACATCGACTTTGCGATTTCGACCTCGCATCATGGTTTGGAAGAGTTGGTTTATACGCCGCTGTTCGAGGACCGCTACGGCGTGATCTGCGCCGCGTCGTATCCGTACGCGCAAGGCGTAAAGCCCTTGAAGTGGGCCGACCTGGACCCGGCGCAATACGTGGGGTTTACCGAAGACACCGGCATCGGCGCGTTCCTGCGCGCACACGCCGGCAAGCCGGGGTTCTTCGAGCAGCAGCACGATGAGGTGTCGCGCACGTCGTCGCTGCACGCCGTGCTGCGTGGCGGCGGGCGATATTCGATCCTGCCGGCGCTTGCGGCCAGCTCCATCGCGCCGCCGCAGACGCTAGGGAGCGAGCCGGGGCCGTTCGTGTTCCGGGAACTGAGTTCGCCCCGGTTGTCGCGCGAGGTCTGTCTGATCACGCGACGCTTGCGGTCGCTGTCGGCAAGTTCCGAGCTGTTCCTGCAGCACATCCGGGACGTCATCCACGACAAGCCGGTGCCAGCGGGGGTGAAGGTGCTGGGCAGAAGAACCAAAAAGGCGCCGCCTTCCGGGGTCTGACAGGAACGCCCCAATGTTCATCCCGGTTGCGGTCCGGCACCCCGCAACAACTTCCCCGGCAGCTCTCCCGTTGCCTCGCCGCGCTCGAAGATCGGCAGGCCGTTGACCAACGTGGCCGCGTAGCCATCGGCACGCTGCACCAGCCTGCGCCCGCCACCCGGCAGGTCGAACACCATTTCCGGGCAATGCACTTTCAGCGCGTCCGGGTCGACGACGTTGATGTCGGCCTTGTATCCCGGCTGCAATAGCCCGCGATCGTGCAAGCCATACACCAGCGCGGTATCGCGGGTCTGCCGGCGCACCACGTGTTCAAGCGGCAAGAGCGGACCTCGGCGGCGGTCTCGCGTCCAGTGGCTGAGCATGAAGGTCGGCATGCTGACATCGCAGATGTAGCCGCAATGCGCGCCGCCGTCGGACAGGCTGTTCACCGTGTTGGCGTGCTGCATCAGCTGGTGCAGGTGATCGAGGTTTTCGTATGAGTAGTTGAAGGAGGGATAGTAGAGAATCGCCCGGCCCTCGTTCTCCAGCATCAGGTCATACACCAGTTCCAACGGCGGGCGCCCGGTGCGCGCCGCCATGGCCGCCACGCTGTCTTCCGGCAGCGGCTCGTAGTCGGGGTCCTGGCCCAGCCGGTAGATCTTGTGAAAGCTGCTGAACAAGGTCTCGGCCCGGCGGTCCAGCAGGCCGCGCTGCTCGCTCATGATTTTCTGGCGGACCTGCGGATCGCGCAGCTGCGCGAGCTTTTCTGGCAGGGGCAGCGCGTGCAGCGCCTGATAGGTCGGATGGGCAATGAAGGGATGCAACGAGCTCTGCCAGGAGAACAGGATGCCCAGCGGCCGGCCGCTGATGCCGGCCATGAGCGGCACGCCTTCATCGCGCGCCTTGTCCAGCGTGCGTACGATCTGCTTCCAGACGTCAGGCGCGCCGTCAGTCTGCTGAAGGTTGAACAGCACCGGCAGACGATTGTGGCGGGCAAGCTGTTCCAGCCAGGGAATCTCGCCCTCCATCGCGGGATGGTTGGCCGTCATCTGGAACACGCCGTGGCCGACTTCGCCCATGACGGAGCCCAGCGCGCTGATCTCTTCGCCGGTGGCGAACGTGCCCGGCGGGTATTTGCGCTCGTCGTACTTGTGCAGGAACGTCCGCGACGTCGAAAAGCCGACCGCCCCCGCCTGCAATGCTGCGCGCACGACCTCGCGCATGGCCAGCAGGTCGGCGGGCGAGGCCTCGTCGTGATGAATGGCGCGGTCGCCCATCACGTACGCGCGCACCGCGCTGTGCGGAATCTGCGCCCCGATGTCCAGCGCCTTGGGCCGCCGATCCAGCGCATCCAGATACTCGGGAAAGGTTTCCCAGTCCCATTCGATGCCTTCCGACAGCACCGAGCCCGGAATGTCCTCGACGCCCTCCATCACCTTGATCAGCCATTCGCGCCTGTCGGGCTTGACCGGCGCAAAGCCCACGCCGCAGTTGCCCATGATGGCGGTGGTGACGCCATGCCATGTCGACGGGCTGAGGTAGGGGTCCCACGTCGCCTGGCCGTCGTAATGGGTGTGGATGTCGACCCAGCCCGGCGTCACCAGCGCGCCCGCCGCGTCGATCTCTCGCCGCGCGGCGCCTGCCTTGCCGCCGGCCTGTACGATCCGGCCGCCGTCGATGGCAAGGTCGCCCACCCGGGCGCTGGCGCCTGAACCGTCCACCAGCGTGCCGCCGCGTATCACTACATCGTGCATTGTTGTCTCCTGGGGCCCGGGGGCCCGTCAGCCTTATTCCAATACCAGCCCGATCCGGCGGATCACGTCGCCCCACCGCGCGCTGTCGCGCTGCACGATGGCCGAGAATTCCTTCGGCCCGGCGCCGCTGACCTCATTGCCTTGCGACAGGATGGTCTGGGTGATTTCAGGGGTTTCCAGCGCGGCGCGGAACACCTGGGCCACGCGTTCGGCCAGTGCGGGCGGCATGTCGCCCGGACCGAAGATGCCTTGCCAGCCCACGATGTTCAGACCCTCGATCCCCTGCTCCTCCAGCGTCGGCAATTCAGGCAGCACGCTCAGGCGCCGGTCCGTCGCCGGGCCCAGCAGCTTGACCTTGCCGGCGCGGGCGTTTTCGACCGCCGTAGCGGTGCCGTCGAAGTAGACCTGCACATCGCCCGCCAACAGCGCGCGGCTGGCGTCGGCAGTGCCCTTGTAAGGCACGTGGACGATGTCGGTGCCCGTTTTCATCTTGAGAATCTCGCCATTCAGGTGCGAGGTCGACCCGGCGCTGTACGAGGCGTAGTTCAGTTTTCCGGGGTTCGCCTTGGCGTAGGCAATCAGCTCTGCGGTTGTAGAGAACGGCGCGTTGTTGTTGGCGACCAGCACGGTGGCCGACCTGACCGCCTGCAGGACCGGCGTGAAGTCCTTGACCGGGTCGTACGGCAGCTTTTTGTACAGATGCGGATTCTGCGTGTGCGTGACGACGATGGTGTACAGCAGCGTATAGCCGTCCGGCTTGGCGCGCGCCACGTCCTGCGCGCCGATCATCGTGCCCGCGCCCGGCTTGTTGTCGATGATGACGGAGGCGCCGGTCTGCTGCGACACCTTGGCCGCCAACATGCGCGCCAGCGAATCCGAGCCTGACCCCGCCGGAAACGGCACGACCATGCGTATCGGCTTGCCCGAGGCAGGCCAGGCGTCGGGTTGCGGGGATGGCGCCGCGACGGCCGCCGTACAGGCCAGCATGCTCAGCGCAGCGGCTGCGCTCCAGCCCGCCAGATGGAATATCGGCTTGCGGTTCATGTTGTCTCCTCCTGCGAGGTTGGCGTGTCGCGGGGCCGCGCATCGCTCTGTATGGTGTTTTCCCGGGTGCTGGCAACATTTGCTGCCGGCCCGTGGTCAAGCTGTTTTAGTCTTGCAACTGACCCGAATCAATTGCATATTTGGCGCAATTCCGATGAGAAAAATACATGGGCCTGACGATACGTTCGCTCCAGCACTTTTCCGTCCTTGCCGAAGAGCGGCACTTCTCTCGGGCGGCCCAGCGGCTGCATCTGACGCAGTCGGCGCTGACGCGCAGCATCCAGTCCCTTGAAGAGACGCTGGGCCTGGTGCTGGTGGATCGCGCGTCGATCGGCGTGACGCCGACGCAGGCAGGAAAAATGGTGCTCGATCGTTCGCGCCGCATCCTGGGCGATGTTCTCGCCCTTCGGCGCGAAGCCGAATTGATGAGGGGCCACGACACGGGACGCGTCAGCTTCGGGGTCGGGGCCTTTCCGGCGGCGGGGTTTCTGTCGCCGCTGCTGGTCCGCCTGGCACGCGATCACCCGGGCCTGAGCGTGCATGTAGAAATCGAAAGCTGGCAGCGGCTGTTGGACAAGCTGTTGCAGGACAAGCTGGACTTTGCCGTGGCGGTGACGCACAGCCTGCCGCCGCCGGCGGACTTCATCGTGCGTGCGCTGCCACCGCAGCACGGCGGCCTTTTCGTGCGGGCCGGGCATCCGCTGCAATCGGTCCGAAAGCCAAAGTTACGTGCCGCGTTGGCGCAATATCGGCTGGCTGCCACCGACCTGCCGCAGCGCGCGCGAGAGTATCTGGCAAAGCTGTATCAAGTGGCCGGCGTGGATGAACTGCCGATTGCCTTCGAGTGCGATAGCGTCAGCGCGCTGCGCGACGTGGCCGTGGGGAGCGACGTGGTGCTGTTCTGCACACGCGAGGCCATCGTCGCCGAGCTGGCGCAAGGGGCGCTCGTGCCGTTGCCCCTGCCCTATCCGGCCTCCGGCCCGCTGACCTATAGCGTCATCCACCGCGCCCGCCGCAGCTTGTCGCCTACCGCGGAACGGATCATCGCATTGGTGCAGGCGTATCTGGCGGGCGAAGGGACTGACGGGGCGGCGGACTGATCCCTGAGCGATGGCGCGGTGTCCTTCCCCGCGCCACGCGATTCACACACCCGCCCCCGGATCCTGCTCGCGCCGCTCCGCGTCTTCCTGCGCGGCCACGTCTTCAAGCTTGACCTGACTGGTGCTGCCGTGCGTGGCGGCGCACTGCGCCGGATTCTGGGTGCTTTTGACGCATTCGGCGAATGCGAGCGCCGCGTCCACGGTCGCGAAGTGATACGACTGGCCGTCGGCGAACGCGACCTTTCCTTCGACAGAACAATCCATAAGTGCCTCCAGGGTTTCGGAAAGCCCATGCTGCCGCGTTGGCGCGGCGGCGTCAATTCACCCGGCGGGGCAGCACCGCCCGCATCCATCGCGACAGCACGGGACGGATGCGCTGGTTGTGCAGCAGCACCGCGCCCAGCACGCCGATAAAGGCGCCCAGCACCGTGTCCACAAAGCGCGCCTCGATGACGTCGATGGGATAGCCCTGCCCCAGATGCGGCGCCTCGGCCAGGAAGATGGTCAAGGGCGTGATCAGCACGACCGCGCTGGCGTAGTGCCGCACCACCAGCGTCTCGATGCCGAAGGACAGCGCCATCATCACCAGGCTCAGCGTCCAGACGTTGAGCGGCAGGCTGAGCAGCGCCCACGCCACGCACAGACCGACCGCCGTGCCCAGGATGCGGTGCATCTGCCGGCTCCATGCCGCGCGCAGGCTGGCGCCCTGAATGATTGCCAGGCAGCTCACCGGCACCCAATAGGGCCGTTGAAGCTGCAGCAGTTCGGCCGCCAGCAAAGAGATACCGACGAAAAGACCGATGATCACCGAGTCGTAGACCACGAAATCGAAGGTCGGCTTGGGCAGCTCGATGGGCGCGGGCGGCGGCGCGACGCGCGTCATGTGCAGTGAATACGCAAAGGCCACCAGGCAGGCGACCAGGCAGCCCAGCGCCACCATGCCCACGCGTAGCGGCACGTCGTGGACGGTGCCGGGCGTGTACGCGGCAATCGCCGTGGCCATGATGAAGAACAGGCTGCCCGGCGGTCCCAGGCGATAGCAGCGGCACACCATGTTCACCACCATGGCAATCAGCGTCAGCGCCGCGATGGTGGCGGTTGGCCAGAACTGCGTCAGCGCGCCCAGTGCGTAGCAGGCGACCATGCCGAACGACGCGGCCAGCAGCATCATCATGCGGATCTGCAGCGAGGCATTGGGCAGGCTCAGGAACACCATGCCGCCCAGGCTGGACATCAGCCCGTAGTCCATGCGCCCGAAATACGCGCCCACCATCAGCGGCAGGCCCGACGACAGCGCGGCGGCCAGGGGCATTTCCCACGGGCGGTCGCTGGCGTTGACCCGGGTCAGCTCGGTCCAGGTGCCGTGCAGCTGGTCCTTGACGAAGGCGAAGGGGCGCCTCGGGCGGTCGTCCGGCCCTGCGGGATCGTCGTGTCGTTTCATAGGCTGGCGTGGGTGCGGTCTGGCGTATTCGGCCCGCCGGCCGCCGCGGGCAAGCGCGGCGCGACGAGCCGCGCATGCCCGATTCTATTCCTCATCAAATTCCGTCTTGCGGATTTAAGGGGAATTCCCCGATTCTCCCTCCCGGACCCACTGGTACTATGCGCCGCACTTCAGCCTTCGGCTGAGCGATAAACATGCGCAACGCTGCGCGGAGACACCATGAAAGCACTCAAACTGGCTGCGGCAGGAACCGCCTTGTTCATCTCGTCCTGGACCGCCCATGCCGGCGCGACCTTCGACGCGGTCAAAAGCAAGGGTTTTGTCCATTGCGGCGTATCCACGGGCGTCGCGGGCTTTTCCGTGAACGACAGCAAGGGCGGCTGGATCGGCCTGGACGTGGACCTGTGCCGCGCGCTGGCCATCGCCCTGTTCGGCGACGCGTCCAAGGCCAAGATCCAGGCGATCAGCGCCGTGCAGCGCTTCACTGCCCTGCAATCCGGCGAAGTCGACGTGCTGACCCGCAACACCACCCTGACGCTGACGCGCGACACGACGCTGGGCCTGATCGGCGTGGGCGTCAACTACTACGACAGCCAGGGCATCATGGTGAACAAGTCCCTGGGCGTGAAAAGCGCCAAGGAACTGGAAGGCGCCACCGTCTGCGTGCAGCCGGGCACCACCACCGAACTGAACCTGGCCGACTGGTTCCGCTCGCAGAACGTGAACTTCAAGCCGGTCGTCGTCGAGCGCCTGGACGAGATCATCCGCGCCTTCGCCGTGGGCCGTTGCGATGCGTTCACCGGCGACAAGTCGCAGCTTGCCGCGGCGCGCAGCAACCTTGAGAACCCGGAAAAGTACGACATCCTGCCGGAGAACTTTTCGAAGGAACCGCTCGGCCCCATGGTCCGCCAAGGCGACGAGCAGTGGTTCAACCTGGTCCGCTGGACCATGAACGCCATGCTGGAAGCCGAGGAATACGGCGTCACGTCCAAGAACGTGGACGAGATGCTGAAAAGCACCAACCCGAACATCCAGCGCCTGCTGGGCGTGACGCCGGGCATGGGCAAGAACCTGGGCGTGGACGACAAGTGGGCCTACAACATCATCAAGACCGTCGGCAATTACGGCGAGAGCTTCGAGAAGAACCTGGGCCCCAACAGCCCGCTGAAACTGGAACGCGGGCTTAACGCCTCGTACCGCAACGGCGGCCTGATGTACGGCTGGCCGGTGCGCTAAAAAACGGGCCGCAAGGCCCGCAACGACTCCCCTAGGGTTAGCCGCAATTTGCGTGCGCTTGTGTGCCCCGTACCGTACGAGAAATATGTTTATCGTACAAAGTCCGGATCACATTTTTGGAGCAGCACGTGAAGCAGTAGGTCTATAACCCAAGGGGAAGTCGTCATGAAACGTCGCAGTGCGTTGAAGCTGATGGGGGCCGCCGCCGGCCTGCACCTGACCGGCGCAAGCTGGGCACAGAACGGGGCGTATCCGTCCCGCGTCATCAAGATCATCGTCTCATCCACCCCAGGCAGCGCCACCGATCTTGCGGGACGGTTGGTCGGCGACCTGCTCTATGCCAAGTACGGCCAGAGCGTGGTCATCGAAAACCGCGCCGGCGCCGGTGGCGTCATCGGCATGCAGGCCGCCGCCGCCTCCAAGCCTGACGGCTACACCCTCACCACCGGGGGTCTTGGCCACAACGTGCTGCCCCCCGCCACGCTGCGCGGGCTGCCCATCGACATCCCCACCGCACTGCTTCCCATCGCCCAGGTGGCCGAGTTCGTCAACGCGCTCGTCGTGCGCGTGGACCATCCGGCCAATACGGTGCCGGAGCTGATCGAATACCTGCGCGCCACGAAGCGCAAACCACTGTACGGCAGCAACGGCGTCGGCAGTTCGTCGCAGATGACGGCCGAACTCTTTGCCATGCGCACGGGGCTGAAGTTCGATCATGTGCCGTACAAAGGCGCCAGCGAGGCGCTGGTGGGCACGGCCAACGGCGACCTGGACCTCTGTTTCATGAACCTGCCGCCAACGCTGCCCATGGTGGACGGCAAGCGCCTGAAGGCGCTGGCGGTGACCAGCGCCTACCGCGCGCGGCAGTTGCCCAATGTGCCGACGATGCAGGAACAGGGCATGAAGGACTTCGACGTGACGAGCTGGCTGGGCATGTATGCGCCCGCGCAGGTGGACCCGGCGATCATCGCCCAACTGTCCAACACCATCGTCACCGGGCTGGCCGCGCCGGAATACCAGAACCGCATCATCAACGCCGGGTTTGAACCCAAGTTGCGCGACGCCGCGCAGTTCCAGGCGTTCTCCAAGGCGGAGTTCAAGCGTTGGAGCGAGGTCGCGCAGCAGGCGGGAATCGTGGTGGATTACGGCGGGAAATAGGAAAAGGCGGGACCGGCTGCATGCGCGGGTCCCGCCCGTCAGCCCCATCTTGGCGGGGCCGCGTCTATCGGCGCAGTGCCGTCAGACGCGCGCCTGCCACACCTCGGCATTGACCATGGCCTGAGGCTTCTGGCCTCCCAGCGCATCCATCAGATTGGCCACTGCCAGATCGATCATCGCGCGCCGCGTTTCGTCCGTGGCGCTGCCTACGTGGGCCTGCAGCACCACGTTCGGCAAGGCGCACAGCGGGCTGTCGGCCGGCAGCGGTTCCTGCTCCATCACGTCCAGCCCCGCGCCCGCGATGGTGCCGGCGCGCAGCGCTTCGATCAGCGCGGCCTCGTCGATCACGGGGCCACGCGCGGTGTTGATCAGATACGCCGTGGGTTTCATCAGTTCCAATTCGCGCTTGCCGATGGAATGGCGCGTTTCCGCCGACAGCGGGATATGCACGCTCAGCACGTCCGACGTCTTGAAAAGTTCATCGCGGTCCACATAGGTGGCCAGGCCTTCGACCTGCGGGTCCTCGCGGCGGTTGTGATAGACCACCTTCATATCGAAGGCCTGCGCCGCGCGCGCCACGACACGGCCGATGCGGCCCATGCCCAAGAGGCCCAGCGTCTTGCCGCGGATGTCTCGCGTCAGCGGAAAGGCGCCCTTGGTCCACGCGCCGCTGCGCACGAAGGCGTCGCCCGCCACCAGGTTGCGCGACAGGCAGAGCATCAGGCCGATGGTCACATCAGCCACCGCGCCATCCAGCACGCCCGGCGTATTGCAGATCAGCACCTTGCGCCGCGTGGCGGCCGCCAGGTCGACGTTGTCGAACCCAACTGCGAAGTTCGAGCTGACCTTCAGCGCGGGCAATGCATCCAGCAGCGCCTGATCGACCTTGGTGCGCACGGTGCACACCATGCCTTTGATCTGCGCACGCTCGTCCGCGCCCAGCACCTCGGCCGGATTCTGTCCGGTGGGCACTTCGACGATGTCGCAGCGCTCAGCGAGGCGCTCGCGCAGGTCTGGCGGCACGGGTGCGGAGACGATGACTTTGGGCTTTTGATTCATTGGGGGCTCCAGTGGGGTCAGGGTTCGATTGCTTCGACGTCGGTGGCAAACACCTGTTGCTCTCCGGCGTCGACCAGCGCGGGCTCGGCGGGATGGTCCAGGTAACGGACGATCAGCCAGAAGCCGTCTTGCGGGTTCTCGACGATCTCGGCCAATGCGCCGCCCGCCATGCGCACGCGCACGCCGGGTTGCAGATCGACGAGGTTGATGGATTTGTTGTCGGCCATGCGATTGCTCCTTCGGTTCGCGTCTTGCGAGTCAGGCGCCGCGGCTACAGTTCAAGCTGCGACGAAGGCACGCGTACGCGAATGCCGTCCAGCTCGGGCGTCATGATGACCTGACAGGACAGTCGGCTGGTCGGACAGCGCTCGGGCACGACTTCCAGCAGCGCCTCCTCGGCCATGCCGGGCGGCTCCAGCCGCGCGTGCCAATCCGCGTCCACCTGCACGTGGCAGGTGCCGCAGATGGCGCCGCCCCCGCATTCGGCGACGATTCCTTCCAGGCCATCGCGCCGCGCGGCTTCCATCAGCGACCAGTCGTCGGGCACGTCCAGCACCTGTTCGGCGCCATCGGGCAATTCAAATATCGCAACGGGCATGTTGTCTCCAGGGTTCGTTTACACAGCGGCCGCAACCGCTTCGGGCGCGCCGATGCGTGGCACGCCCTTGATGAATTCCACGGGACTGTCGACCGCTTCGATCGCGGCCAGTCGGCCGTGCTGATAGCGTTCGACCAGCCAGCCCTTGGCGGTGGGCAGCAGGACGTCACGGCAAGGCGCCGCCGGGTCGACGAGGCCGGCCATCTGCAGACGGCGGCCCTGCTGTTCGGACCAGAAGGTGGGCGGACGCGCCGCTGGCGGGGCCTTGCCGGCAATGGTTGCCGCCGCCATGCGCGCCTGCGCCAGCGCGTTCTGCACGCTTTCGATGCGGGCATAACGCTGCAGCTCTCCGCGAAAGGCGCTTGCGCAATCGCCAATGGCGTAGACGCCGGGCGCCGAGGTCCGGCAACATTCATCCACGACCACGCCGTCCAGGCAGATCAGGCCTGCGGCTTCGGCAAGCGCCGTCTCGGCAACCGCGCCGATGGACACCAGCACAAGTTCAGCGTCGATGAGCTCTCCGCTGGCCAGATGGGCGCGCCAACCCGTCGCCGTGCGTTCCCAGCGCCGCACCGCCGCGCCGTGGCGGATCTCGATGCCGGCTTCGCGGTGCAGGTCGCCGATGCGCGTGGCAGTGGATTCGGACACCTTGCCCGCCATCACGTTGCCGCCTTGCTCCAACACCAGCACCTCGGCGCCCAGCTTGCGCGCCGAGCAGGCCGCCTCCAGCCCCAGATAACCCGCGCCCACGACGAGCAGCCGGATGCCCGGCCGCAGCGCCTCGCGCAGCCGGTGCGCGTCGTCCAGGCCGCGCACCGAAAACACCTGCTCGCCTGCCACCTCAGCAATGCCACGCGCGCTGGCGCCGGTGGCAAGCACGCAGTGTTCATAGGCCACCTCGCGGCCCGACGCCGTGCGCAGCGTGCGCGCCGCGGTATCGATGGCGGCCACCGGATCGCCCGCCACCACGATCACACGCGACTTCTCGTAGGCGGCGCCCGCGCGCAACGCGATGCGCTCGGCGCTGGTCGAGCCGGTCAGCAGGGCCTTGGACAGCGGCGGCCGTTCATAGGGAGCATGCGTTTCCGCGCCGAACAGCGCGATATCGCCTTCAACGCCCGCGGCGCGCAAGGCCCACGCGCATTCGACACCCGCATGCCCCGCGCCGATGATGGCTGTGTGGACACGCTGCGGGGCTGATGAGGTTTCCATGATGCTCAGGCTCCGAATTTCAGGGAAATGCTGGCTTTGGTGGCCACCTGCTTCCAGCGCGCCAGCTCAGCCCGGTTCAGCTCCGCAAAGGCGTCGGCCCCTCGCGGCTTGGGCTCAAAGCCCGCGGCGGTCAAGGTTTCCACCGACTGCGGTTGCGCCATGCCTTCCTGCAAAGCCGCGCTGAGCTTCTGCACGATGTCGGGCGGCATGCCGGCGGGGCCGTACACGCCCAGCCAGCTCGTCACGTCGAAGTCCGCCACGCCCTGCTCGGCCATCGTCGGCACATCCGGCAACTGCTTGCTGCGATAGCTGCTGGTCACCGCAATCGGGCGAATCGATCCCTTGCGGATCAGGCCCATCACCGGCGGCAGGTTGCTGAAGCTGAAGTCCAGATTGCCATTGACCACGTCCACCAGCATCTCGCCGCTCCCCTTGTACGGCACGTGCAGCAGGTTGGTGCCCGTGTGCTGCGCGAAGAATGCGGTGGTCAGGTGCACCGACGAGCCGATGCCGTTGGACCCATAGTTCAGGCCATCCTTGCTGCGCTTGCGCGCCGTGGCGATCAGGTCGTCGACGCTGCGGATCGGCGAATCCGCCCGCACGATCAGCACGTTGATGAATTCGGCCATCTGCGCAATCGGCGTGAAGGCGCGCGCCGTGTCCAGCGGCAGTCCGGTCACGGTGGCCATCGGCAACACCATGCCGCCCAGGCCGTTGAGCAGCAACGTGTAGCCGTCCGGCGGCGCCGAAGCCACCTGCTGGCTGCCGATCATGCCGTTTGCACCCGGCCGATTTTCCACCACCACCGGTTGGCCGAACTTGCGGGTGAGGATCTCGCCGGCCAGGCGACCCGCCACGTCCGTGACGCCGCCCGGCGGATACGGCACGATCAGGCGGATCGGCTTGCTGGGATACGCCGCGTCGGCGCCCCACGAGATTCCCGTCGCCGTCATCGCGGCTGCGCCGGCAATGGCCTTCAGTACAGTACGTCTTTGCATGCTGCAACTCCAGGTATGGGCGAGCGCGTCCTGTCGGCGGTCAGGCCCCGAGTGGAAGGAAAACCATCGAATCCCGGCAGACGGGCCGGGTCCGGCATCAGCGCGCTAGAAGAAGATCGTCAGCGCCTTCGATAAGAGAACGTTCTGGTCCAGGTGGATCTCGCGCGACAGAATCGTGAAGCGGCCGTCCCGCCTGCGCAGCACGTCCTCGCGCTTGCCCACGAACAGATTCACTTCGGATTGCAGGCGGTTTTGGTAGATCAGAAAGCGCGACCGCACCCGCACCAGGTCGCCGCCGCCTTCGTCGGGCGTCACGTCCAGCACGCGGATGTTGGTCACCAGATGGGACACACGCGAGGCCGGCTCTTCGGCCCAGTGAATGCCGGTCTTGATCTGCGCGACGCGCTGGCGCAGCGTGTCGATGCCTTCGTCGAACCAGGCGGCATCCTGCTTGCCGGAGTATTCCTGCGCCATCGCGTCGCGGCGAACGTTGCGCGTCAGCGGCATGCGATACGTGATGGCTTCGTCCAGGAGGGTGAGCCACTTGTCGAACTCGCGGTGGTCCAGCAGATCGGCCTCGTAGTGCAGGAAGCGGTGCGCTTCCCACCACAGCAGCATGTCGTCCACGCTGTCGTCCTGCGCCACGGTCGGCCCGTTCTCGATGGGTGCGTTCATGCCGCCTCCTCAAGGCGCACCGCGCCCGCCATCAGTTGGTCCCAGGACATGCCGTTCATGAACTGCGCCCAGCGCCGGTAGTAGATCCGGGCGTTTTCCTCGGTGTATTCGCCGTTGACCGCACAGCCGGGAATCTCGGGTACGTCCTGGCGGTGGCCCACGCCCATCTGGTAATTGAAGAAGAGTTCGCGCGACATCGCGCCCATGCTGGCCTCGGTGGCGCCCGTCCAGTTTTCCATGTCGTCCGATTCCGTCATGCCGCCCGGTCCGGAATAGCGCAGGAAATAATGGCGAGCCGCCTCCTTGACCGCCTCCGGCGCATCCTTGTCCACCAGATACATGCGCCACATTTCCATCTCGGTCGAGCTGATCGGATGAAACACTGCCAGCGTGCGCGGCTGGCGTCCGTGGAACGACATGTTCGGAAAGATGGTGCCAACGCTGGTCTGCACCCGCATCGCCGAACCCAGCGTGCGTTCGCGCTGCTCATGGATTTCGCGGTAGTAGGCTTCCACCTCCGGGTAACGGCCGTATTGCGGCGCGTAGGGGCCTTCTTCGTAGAACGGCAAGCGGCCCAGCAGGCCGTGGCCCAGTTCCGGAAAACAGATCGCCGACCGCGTGGCCGACGCATCGCGCCGCCCTTTTCCGCCGCCCGGCCCGATGCCCACGATGTCCACCGAGCGGTGGCTGATGTCGTGGTACAGATCGCCAATGAAGTTTTCGGGCGCGAACTTCCAGTTGCACTTCACGCGCCACTTCTGCACGCCGCCGATCACCTCCGAGCCGCCCGGACTGCCGTTGCGGTGATCCAGCGCCGCATCCAGGTACAGGCGCATGTTGCCGATGTAGTCCAGGAACGGCGGCGCGTTCGGATCCCACGTTGCCCAGATGGCGCCCTTGTAGTTCACCACCTGCGCCACCGTCTTCAGGCCCCACTGCTTCTTGTCGAGCTCGCCCTTGTAGTGCGTCGCGTGGCCGGGCACCCCGACCAGCTCGCCGGGCCGTTCCACCAGTTTGCCGTCGGTGGAAAAGCTCCAGCCATGGTACGGACAGGTGAAGGTCCGGTTGTTGCCGTGGTCATAACGGCACAGCTTCATGCCGCGATGCGCACAGCTATTGAGCATGACCTGGATCTGTCCCTGCCGGTCGCGGGTCAGGATCACGGACTCCGTGCCCATGCGCGAGACGAAGTAATCGTCCGGCTTGGGCACCAGGCTTTCGTGCCCCACAAACAGCCACGCGCGCGAGAAGATCTGCTTCAGCTCCTGCTGAAAGATCTCTTCGTCCACGAAGATGGACCGGCTGACCAGTCCTTCCTCGGCGCGCACCAACTCATCGATCGTCTTCTGACCCATCACCACTTCCCCTTGGAGGATGCCCTTATTGGGCGCCTACGGCTTCTCAGCCGTGGCCGCCGCTGTACGCAGACGTGCTTCCGTGTTGTCGACGTGCGTGCGCGCGTACTGCCGCGCAAGCTCCACGTCGCCCTTCTCGATGGCGGCAAACAGCGCTTCATGCTCCTTCTGCGCCTGCGCCCCGCGGCCCGCGATCTTGGCCGACCGCGAGCGCGACACGCGCAGGTTCTTCTTGAGCAGGACCGCCAGGAAATCGAAGAAATTCAGATAGTGTTCATTGCGCGTGGCGCGCGCCACACAGCGGTGGAACTCCATGTCGGCATCCACGCCAACTGCCACGTCGCCGGACGCGATCGCATCGGCCATCTTGCGCAGCGCCAGCCGCATCGCGGCCAGATCGTCCTCGTCCCGCCGAGCCGCCGCCAGCGGCGCCGCTTCGATCTCGAAGCCCCGGCGCAATTCCACGATGCGCAGCACCTGATCCGCGTCGCCAATGTCCGCCGCCTGCATCCGCAGCACCGACGGCCGCGCCGTCTGCATGACGGTCAGCCCGCGGCCCTGCTTGCTTTGCACAATGCCGTCGCCCTTCAGGCGGGAAACCGCTTCGCGCAGCACGGTGCGCGAAACGCCAAGCCGGGTGGCGATGGTCTGCTCTGGGGGCAGGACCTCGCCGACTTGGTAATCGCCGCTGGTAATCTCGTCCAGCAGCATCTCGGTGACGCGGTCCGTCAGATTGGGCTCTGACGAGAACGGCGGGACCGACTCTCTTTTCAACAGTACTCGGGAAGCTGAATCAGGCATAGGAAGTCTCGTCCGAAAACGTGCATCTCATTGCCAGCCCGCGTTGCCTCGGCTGTGGACGCGTCCCGGGACGGGCGCGTTGAAAATACGATAATCGTATAAGGATATGGGCAGGTATTAGGGGAAGTGCGGATGCTGGTCACATGCGCATACCAAGCCTGATCCGGGGCCGGATCAATCCCCGTTTATCATTGCCAACGTAGCGAGTTCACGCGAATGCGTTATTCTCCCCTCCCCAAATCAGTCTGCAAGGAGTTCCCTCATGGCACAAGCCTCCGCCCGTCACATCCTCGTTTCCACCGAAGCGAAGGCCAACGAACTCAAGACCGCCATCGAAAACGGCGCTGACTTCGCCCAGCTCGCCAAGGAAAACTCGAGCTGCCCGTCGAGCCGCGACGGTGGCAACCTGGGCACCTTCGGCCCGGGCCAGATGGTCAAGGAATTCGACACCGTCGTGTTCAGCGCCCCGGTCGGCGAAGTGCAAGGTCCGGTGAAGACCCAGTTCGGCTACCACCTGGTTGAAGTGACCAGCCGCAAGGACTAAGTCCTCGCAGCCAATTGGCTCAGAAAGCCGCCGCCCGGAGCGATCCTGGCGGCGGTTTTTTTTCGCCTGGCGCCAGCGCCACCCACGCTGCACCGCAGCACCGGATTCCCTATCAATTGATAATTTCTGTTCAGGTGACAGGACCCGAAGGCCTGCGACAGAATGGCCTACACCCGGAGGAGACAGCCGGGGCCACAAGAATCTACAGCGCAATCACACGGCGCCAGAGGCCCATGAAAAAGTCCAGGAAGGTCATCATCACCTGCGCCATCACCGGTTCGGTCCATACGCCGTCGATGTCGCCCTATCTGCCCGTCACGCCCGATCAGATCGCGCAGTCTGCGCTGGATGCCGCCGAGGCGGGCGCGGCCATCGTGCATCTGCACGCGCGTCAGCCGGACACCGGCCAGCCTACGCAGGATCCAGTGCTGTATGGGCAGTTTCTGCCGCGTATCAAGGAGGAGTCGGACGTCGTGGTCAACATCACGACGGGTGGATCGCCAGTGTTGCCCATTGCCGAGCGCATGGCGCCGGCCCTGCAGTTCAAGCCCGAAGTCGCGTCGCTGAACATGGGGTCGATGAACTTCGGGATGTACGAACTACTGGAGCGCTTCAAGGAGTTCAAACACGCCTGGGAACGGCCCTATCTGGAGGGCAGCAACGACCTGATCTTTCGCAACACGTTCAAGGACATCGAGCACATCCTGACTTCCTGCAGTGACAACGGCACGCGCTTCGAGATCGAGTGCTACGACATCGGCCACCTGTACACGGCCGCGCATTTCGTGGACCGCAAGCTGCTCAAGCCGCCGTTCCTGATCCAGTCTGTGTTCGGCATCCGCGGCGGCATCGGCACGCACCCGGAAGACGTCATGATGATGAAGCGCACGGCGGACCGGTTGTTTGGCGATGACTACATCTGGTCGGTGCTGGCCGCGGGGCGCAAGCAGACGCCGCTGGCGACGATGGCGGCCACGATGGGCGGGAACGTGCGCGTGGGCCTGGAAGATTCGTTGTGGGACGGCCCCGGCGAATTGGCGCAGTCCAACGCAGACCAGGTACGCCGCATCCGGCGGATTCTGGAAAACCTGTCCTTGCAGGTCGCCACACCCGACGACGCACGCGAGACCCTGCAACTGAAGGGACGCGGCAACGTCGCGTTCTGAAAACACACATCCACCCAGTGGGGAGACGAGACATGAAGAAAACGTTGCGTGCGACGGCATTGGCCGCGCTGTTGGGCATAGCGGGCGCGGCCCAGGCCGATGACGGGGTCATCCGAATCGGATTCATCACGGATATGTCGGGGCTGTCGGCCGACGCCGATGGGCCGGGCGGCGCCGAGGCAATCAAGATGGCGATCGCGGACCTGGGCGGCACCGTGGCGGGCAAGAAGGTGGAGGTGCTGGTCGCAGACCATCAGAACCGGGCGGATATCGCGTCGTCACGCGCCCGGGAATGGCTGGATCAGCGCGGCGTGAACATGCTGATCGCAGGCGCAAACTCTGCGGCGGCGCTGGCGATGGCGAAGGTGGCCGAGGAAAAGAAGACGCCGTTCTTCGTGGTGAGCGCGGGAGCATCCGAGCTGACGAACTCGCAGTGCACGCCCTATACCGTGCATTACGTGTACGACACGGTGTCGCTGGCGCGCGGCACGGCGCGCGCGATGATGAAGGAAGGCAACAAGGACTGGTTCTTTCTGACGGTAGACCACGCGTTTGGTCACGCGCTGGAGCGGGACGCATCGAAGGTGGTGCAGGACGATGGCGGCAACGCCAAGGGCCGGGTGCGACACCCGTTGAACACAGCCGATTTCTCGTCGTTCATTCTGCAGGCGCAGGCCTCCGGCGCGCAGGTGCTGGGCCTGGCCAATTCCGCCAGCGACACCAGCAATGCGGTCAAGGCGGCCAACGAGTTCGGCCTGACGCCCAAGATGAAGATCGCCGGCCTGCTGGTGCTGATCACCGACGTGCATGCCCTGGGCCTGCAAGCGGCGCAGAACATGTACCTGACCACGGCGTGGTATTGGGATCAGGACGACGCATCGCGTAAATGGGCGTCGCGTTTCGAGTCCGTGATGAAGAAAAAGCCTTCCATGCTGCAGGCCGGCGACTATTCCGCGGCAACGACCTATCTGAAGGCGGTGGAAGCCACCAAGAGCACCGACGGCGACACCATCATGAAGTGGCTGAAGGCCAATCCGGTGAACGACTTCTTCGTGAAGGACGGCAAGATCCGTGCGGACGGGCTGATGGTGCACGACATGTACCTGATGCAGGTGAAGACGCCGGCGGAATCGAAGGCGCCGTGGGATTACTACAAGCTGGTGGCGCGGGTGCCGGGCGACCAGGTGTATACGTCGCCTGCGGAATCGACCTGCCGCTTGATGAAGCCCTGACCATGAACCGACCGGAAACCCCTATGCATACGCCCGCCGCGATCACCGCCCTGCCCGTCGACCTGTCCGGAAAGCGCGTCATCGTCACGGCCGGCGCGTCCGGCATCGGCGCCGCGCTGGCCGACGCGTTTGCGGAGCGCGGCGCGCGCGTGCATCTGTGCGACGTGGATGAACAAGCCCTGGCCGCGTGCCGCCATCCCTGGGCGCGCGCAGATGTGGGCAGCCGAGACGAGATCGACCGCTACATGCAGACCGCGCTGTCGCATCTGGGCGGGCTGGACGTGCTCGTGAACAACGCCGGCATCGCGGGGCCGACGGCGGGCATCGCCGACATCACGGAAGCGGAGCTGGACGCCACGCTGGACATCAATCTGGCCTCGCAATTCCACACGGTGCGGCATGCGCTGCCGGCGCTGCGCGAGGCGGGCGGTGGCAGCATCATCAACATCAGTTCGGTGGCAGGCCGGATGGGCCTGCCCATGCGCACGCCGTATGCCGCCACCAAATGGGGCGTGGTGGGGCTGACCCGCTCGCTGGCGATGGAGCTGGGGCCGCTGAACATCCGAGTCAATGCGCTGCTGCCGGGACTGGTCGCCGGACCACGCATCGAACGCGTGATTGCGGCTCGGGCGAAGAATATGGGCTTGTCGGTGGAGGAACAGACCCGACTGGAGCTGTCGGGCGTCAGCCTGCGGCAGTTTGTTCGCGCGGCGGATATCGCCAACATGGCGTTGTTTCTGGCCAGTCCGTTCGGGGCCATGGTCAGCGGCCAGGCAATCAGCATCGACGGCGATCTGCAATCGCTGCCGTGGCAGCCGCCGGCGCAATGACGGCGTGGCGATCGCCGCTACAGCAGCGCGATCGTCTCCGCGTAAACGCCCTGCCGCCGCGCCTGCGCCGTGGACCTCAACGCATCCAGCAGCCGCCCGGTCAGCTCGTTGTTGCGAGACTCGGCGCGCGTGATGAGCAGGAAGTCGAACCACTGGCGTGAGGCGAGCGGCACCGCCACCAGATCTGGAAACGACGCGACGATATCGGACGCGGACAGCGCGTTCACCAGGCTGATGCCCTTGACCGCGCGCACCGTGCCCGGCAGCAGCGACATGTGCGCCTGCATGCCGGACCGCAGCAGCAGCGAGTCGGCGATGTCGCCCTGCGCCACCACGTAGTCGGACCACAACGGCTTGACGTAGGTGTCCGGCGGAATATCCAGCACCGAAATGGTCTCGCGTCCGGCCAGCGGGTGTTCCCGATGCGCGATCGCCATGACGTCCGCACGCAGAAACGGGGTGAAGGTCAGCCGCGTGCTGTCGCGGCCCACGGCGCCCAGGCCGAAGTCGGCGCGCATCGTTTCCACCGCGCTGATGACCTGCATCGACGATTCCACGTCGATGGAAAACGGCCGCGTACCGTTGATGTCCAGATAGCGGCGCACGGCGTCGGGCGCGTAACCCAGCGCCAACGCGGGCGAAGAAGCGATGCGCAAGCCGCGCCCGCCGAATTGTTCGATGCTGTGCAGGGCCTCGTCGATACGCACCAGTTCGTCCAGCACGAACTTGGCCTCGCTGTAGAGATACTGCCCCGCCTCCGTGGGACGCAGGGTCTTGTGCGATCTGTCGAATAGCTGGACGCCAGTCGCGCTTTCCAGGCGCGAGATCGCGTGGCTGATCGCCGGCTGCGTCAGGTGCATGGCCAACGCCGCCTGCCGCGTCGAGCCGGTCATGACCACGGCATAGAAAATCCGCAGATCGTGGATGTTGAAGTTGCGCTTCATGCGGTGCGCGCCTAACGCGTTGAAGGCTGGGCTTTGGGTGGCGCTTTGGGTGGCGCTTTGGGTGGCGTTTTGGCCGCACTCATGCCGCCAAACGCAAACAGCCCCATCTGCGCGCCGGTCGCCCGCGTCAGGTAGTTGTTCTTGAGTGCCTCCCTGCCGCCGAACAGTGCATCGGTGTTGGCGCCCTGCGCCGCGCGGTTCTTGTCGATGTCGTTCTGTCCGTCGTGCATGCCTTCTTGCAGCGCGCGCCGCAAGGCTGGGTTCAACGACGCCGTGTCGTAGGCATCGCCAGGCCGCAGGCCCAGGCTGGCCATGCGCTCGCGCAGCATCGTCTCGGACTTGTGCGCGGGCGCGAACCGCAGCAGGAAGGCCAGCTCGTCGTAGAACTCGAGCGACGAATACATCTGCGCGCGCGGTACGGGCGCCATCCATTCAACTTTGGCGGGCGCCGCAGGCGCGGAGCGGTTGCGGAACGCCGACAGGGGCTGGACCTTGAAGCGAGACTGGATGCGCTTGGCGTTGTCCTGGTCGGCGGGATTGAAGCGCTGCGAGCGGGCGACCAGCGTGGCAAGCTCCGTCTCGGCGCGAATCACCTTGGTGATGCCCGCGGGTGTCTTGCCCTTCCAGGAAGGACCCGCCACCAGGAACACGCCGCCGCCCAGGCCACGCGAACCCAGGTCGCCGATGTGGTGCATATACAGATCCATCACCTGCAACGAGGCGTCGCGCTGCTTTTCCACGCGAGGCACGGTGACGACGACGGGTTCAGCGCGCAAGTCCAGGGCCGCGTACGAATACAGATAGGCGGGATCCAGCCCGGCCGCCGCAGCGGCGGCAGTGCCCATCGGGTTGATGGTGTTCAGCGGCCCTTTGTATTGCGCGCCGTTCTTGTCGATGCTGTATGCATACATGGCCTGGTAACTGGCGACCATGGGCGCGCCGTACAGGTAGGATTCGCGGGCGATGGTGCGCGCCTGTTGTGCCGAGACGCCTTCAATGCCGACCCACTGCGAGCCGGAAGCGGCGTCGGGTGACCTGAAGGTGCAGCCGGCCATGGCGCCCGCCAATGCGATGGCGGCAACGAGACCGATGAACGGACGGCAGGTGGCGCGGCGAAATGCGGTGCTAATCTGGCGGTGGCGCATTCAGGGCTCCGGCATGACGGGATGGCGCGGGCGCCCGGTGACGGCGGCGTGTAATGCGCCAGGCTCGAATTCCGGGGGATTCTGGCATATTTCCCCCGCATATCAAAGAATCGGCGCACCTTGCCGACGCAACAGGAAAGACACAGCAGCATGGCAGCGCAAGACCCCAGCATGACCGGCCCGGACGGAGAGGCTTTCAACATTCGCGCGTCGTCGTACTTCGTGCTGCAGGCCGAGCACCCCTGCGCGGCCTGCAGCAAACTGACGCGTGTGGCGGCGCTGGCCGTGCCGCCCGGTCATGAAAGCACCGAGGGTGAACTGGAGCTGGATGAAGACGACGCCGACAGCCCCGGCCTGGATCCGCAGGCGTTTCGGGACTGGCTGTTCGGGCCGGCGCAATGGCAGGCGATGCCCGGCCCGGCGATGATCTCGTCGACCCGGGCGCTCGCTCCCGAGGTGGCGCAGACCCTGCGCACGATTGCGCCGTTCTACCGCGAAAACCCGGCACGATCCGGCGAATGGTCCAACTTTTGCGAGCATTGCGAGCAGCCGGTCTGGGACGGCGCGCTGTACCCGACGCCCGGCCAGCCCTTCTGCCCTCGGGATGCCGACGCGGCAGCGCGGGTATCCGCGCAACGGATCGATGCACCGTTTGCCGCCTTCTTCGGCATGTGCTGGACGGACAGCTACCGCAACAAGTGGCCCCTGTTCGCGCGCCTGGGCTACGAATGCAGCGAAGCGGAATAACCCTTTTCAGGCGCTTTGCAGCAGATCCTGAGGCACTTCCAGCTGACGCGCGGGAATGGCGGTGATGGCGCTTTCGGTGGCGTTGGCGTCCGTGGTCAGATGCTGGATCAGATCAACCGTCGTGGATCGACGCGTCAGCATCATGCAGGTCACCTCGTCGCCCGCCACACGGGTGGCGTGCCAGCAACCCGGCCGCATGCACACGCCCTGCCCCTGCGCCACATGAAAGGCCGCCAGCGTGGACAGGTCAGGCGTGCCGTCGGCGGCGCTGCGCGCCACGATCTGGATGATGCTGCCGGTCAGCGGAACGATCGCCTGCTGCGTCAGCAGATGCTTTTCAAGGCTGGCGACCTCAAGCGATTGGCTGCGGTAATTGACCCACAGCAGTTCGGCATCGCCGCCCGCGCCGGTGTTGAACTGGTGTTCGTGCCAGAAGTCGGTGGCCGGGTGCGTGTACAACGGAACGCCGTTGCCGTCCGGCATAGGCTTGCCCAGCATCCACCCGTAGGCGTTGAAGGCATCAGGCGACAGATCGTGGATTTCAAGCTGCGTGTTGCTCGTCATGCGGGACCCTGTGATGGCTTAGCGCCGCGTTTGGGGAATTCGGCGTCGTAGTCGAAGTCCCCGCGCGCTATGGCCTCCAGGATGGCAACGCGCCGGTCGGCAGCGCGCTTGAGGTTGGCGGCGGTGGGCTTGACCCGGATACGCTCGACACAATGCCGGCCGTCGTGGAAGAACCCGATCTCGATGGACGATTCGGACGCGGGGCGCACCCCTTCGAATCCCTTGCTCATCGCATGCTCTCCCTGTTGCCGATGGCAGACATGATAAACGCAACGATGTGACAGGCTGCGCGCTGACATACACTGCCCTGATCCCCACACCCGAGGACCCGCAACATGGCTATCGACCTGACGTCGCACTATGTGTACCTGGACGCCTCCGGCGCCGCCGCCACCGTGACGGGCGGCGACGAGTTCTGGTCCCAATCCCCGGTAGACCTCGAACAATACGGGCGCGGCTGGCTGGTGTCCGAATACGAGTTCACCGCGGACTGGCCGCAATGGGAGATGCACCCCGGCGCCGACGAGATCGTGCGCCTGATGGCCGGCGCGGCCGAGCTGCACCTGGAATGGCCCACCGGCATCCAGGTGGTGAAGATGCTGGCCGGCGACGCCTACGTCATCCCCAAAGGGGCATGGCATACGGTCAAGGTCATGGAGCCTTGCCGCATGCTGCACATCACCATGGGCGCGGGCACGCAGCACCGGCTGGCGTAGCCGCGTCCCCGCTTGGTTATCCCGCCGCGCCCGCTGGCCGCGCGCGCTGGATCTCGCGGTCGTCGATCGGCCAATGCAAGGCGGCCGACAGCACGCCCAGCGCCATCGCGCCCAGCCAGATCAGGTCGTAGGATCGTGTGGCCTCGAACACCACGCCGCCCAGCCACACCCCCAGGAACGAGCCGACCTGATGGCCAAAGAACACGAAGCCGAAGAGCGTCGTGATATAGCGCACGCCGAACACCTGCGAGATGAGCCCATTGGTGAGCGGCACCGTGCCCAGCCACACAAACCCCATCACGGCAGCGAAAGCATAGACCGACCACGTGGATAGCGGCACGAGCACGAAGAGTGCAATCGCCGCGGTCCGCACCAGGTAGATGCCCGCGAGCAGATACTTGCGCCGATGATGCGCGCCAAGGATGCCGCAGACGTACGTGCCCATGACGTTGGTGAGCGCAATAATGGCCAGCGCCGCCACCGCGTCCGACGCGCGCAGGCCCTTGTCCATCAGGTAGGCGGGCAGGTGCGTGCCGATGAACGCAAGCTGGAAACCGCACGCCAGAAATCCCAGATTCAGCAGCCAGAAACCGGGGCGTGTGAAGGCCTCGCGGATGGCATCTGTCAGCGACAGGTTCGCATCGGGCGCGGCCGCATCGCGCACCCGGTTCGCGGGCTCGCGCAGCGGAAACGCCAGCGGCAGCAAGATCATCAACACCACCGCGAACACCAGCAAGGCCGCAACCCAGCCCCAATCGCCGATCAGCCATTGCGCGGCTGGCACCATCGTGAACTGTCCCAGCCCGCCGACCGCCCCCGCCACGCCCAGCGCCGAGCTGCGGCGCTCCGGCGGCACAAGACGGCTGAGCGCGCCGTAGATGGCCGCGAACGCCGTGCCGGACAGCGCGATCCCGATGCACACGCCCGCCGTCCACATGAAGGCGGCGGGCGTCGTGGCATGCGCCATGCCGGCAAGGCCCAGCGCGTAGAACACCAACCCGCCGGCAATCACCTTGGCCGAGCCATAGCGGTCGGCAATCATGCCAGTGAAGGGCTGCACGATGCCCCACGTCAGGTTCTGCACGGCCAGGGCAATGGCGAAGGTCTCGCGGCTCCAGCCCCTGTCCATCGTGACGGGCAGGAGAAACAAGCCCTGCACATGGCGCACGCCCAGGGCAAGCCCCATGACGACGCCGCCGGCGAGGACCAGCAGCCAAAGCTGGGATGCGTCCAATGAAGGTTTTTGGGGGGTGGACATGGCGAACCTCTCGCAGGGAACGTCGCCCCCGTCCGGGCGGGCAGTGGATGTATTACAGAACTGACGCGCGGGCGATTCAACCGATTAATTTTTGTCCGCTGCATGCGCGGGAGGAATGTGTATTGGCGAGAGTCAAGCCCTCCGGACCTGAAGCGACGACGCTTGAAGGGAAAATGTCTCTTCACAGCAAGTGACATCTAAATATGCCTGACTTGCGAACCATTAGCCGAAATTAGCCACATTTCAGATCAAAGAGCCAGAGGTGTTAACGCTTCGTCCGCAATAGTTACATCTGTCGATCCGTCCCCGGGTACCCCTGGTTACAGTGCTGCCTTCCCAATCATTCGGCAGGCATCGAATCATGTGGCACGCCCGGTCTGGCTCTTTCATTTCCGCGGTCTTGCGCCGCGCCTGCAAGCCATGACGGCGGCGCCCTTCTTCAAGCCCTTGGCGCTGGTCGTGGCGCTGGCCGGGATGACGCTGCTGGCGCCTGGCAACGCGCAGGCGCGGCCTGACTGGACGCAGCAGTGCTCCTACAGCAGCTATGGCGAAGGCGCGGGGACCATGTGCCACCAGCCTTACCAGGAAGGCCTGGCGGCGGTGCTCGTGGGCACCGCCGATGGCGAATCCGCGGCGTGGGGCTACATCGACAAGCAGGGCGTGATGTCGATTACGCCTGCGTATTCGGACGCCCGTTCCTTCCAGAATGGGCTGGCCGCCGTCAGTCAGGACGAACGCTGGGGTTACATCGACAAGCGTGGACGCTGGGTCATCGAGCCGCGCTTTTCGGAAGCCACCGGCTTCAATGCCGAAGGCACGGCGCTGGCCGAGGAAGACGGCCGGGACGTGCTGATCGACCGCCAGGGCAAGGTCGTGAATACCTTTCCGCTGGGCACGCGCACGGGCGGGTTCCAGCCCGGCCAAAAGCTCGCGGCGATGGAGATCCCTACCCCGCCGCGCCTATTCAACACCGCAACCGGCAAACCGGCCACGCTGCCCGACGGCGTGATGGCGCTGGCCGAACCGACGGGCGACTATCTGCCGGCGCAATCGCGCGACTCGCGCTACGGCGGCTGGTGGGGACTGCTGGACCAAAGCGGCGCATGGGCGATCAGTCCGCAGGTGCTGCGCTCGCTCGCCCCGCCGCTGCGCGATGGCGACGTGCTGGCTGTGAACCGCGAACGCGCTTGGGAATTCGTGGATGCGCGCGGCGAACCGCTGTCTGAACAGCGCTACGAACGCGTGGAATTGCTGGCGCCGGGCGTCTGGCTGGCGCGGCACGCCAAGGGCGGTTCGGTGCTGTTGGACAGCAAGCTTGAAACCCTGCACGCGTTCAAGAGCGACTATCTGGGCGTGCAGCGCCGCGACGGCTGGGGCTTTGCCGCCGAACCCGGCATGACGCTGCTGATCGATCCCGCAGGCAGCGTGCAGCTGCTCGCCCTGCGCAACGGCGACGTCAAGATTCATCAGGGACGCGCGTGGGTGTATGGCGTGCCTGTCTCTTCGGCAGGCGCTACCGGCGCCGGCATGGACGCCGCCCGTGACGACATGAGCGCGGAAGACGAGGCCGCTGCGGCTGCGGCGGGTGCAGCCGTGCAGGCCGCGTCGCAAGCGGAGACCGCAGCCGCGTTCCAGGATCCGCCGGTCGCAGCTGACGCCGCGGACGCCGCGGACGCCGCGCAGGAGGCGACCTACGCGGACGCAGCCCGCCCCCCCGCAACGCCGTCAGAAGCGACCGCAGACGCTGCCATGGACGCGGCAATGGACGCCGCCAGCGACACCGCCACCGCAGCCGCAGCCGCAGCCGCCGTGCAAAGCAGCGTCAACGCCGTCGCGGACGACGAGACGCTGCATCAAATCTACAACCCCGACGGCCTGGGCATCCTTGACGAAACCACCGTCGCCAAGCTGCGCGGCTACGACATCAGCGAGTTCCACTACGCACGCAAGTCGGCCGCCGATGCCGCTGCGCCGCTGGCCCTCCTGCGACCCAGCGAATATGACCAGCCGCTCGGCATCCTGACGGCGGCGGGCGATATCGTCACGAATCCAGACTGGGCAAACATCGACACCTACGACGTCACGCTGCCGATCGTGGCGCGTTCAAAGGCCGATCGGGCCGGCGCGGTCGGCGCGATCGGCGCGGACGGCACGTGGGCCATCGAGCCCCAGTACAGCGAAATGCGCCCCTTCAAAGGCCCCTACACCTGGGCCCGCACGAAGGACATGCTGCGCGGCGATGCGCTGCTCATCGACACCCGCGGCCAGACGGTGGCCGTTCCCGCGAACGTGCTGGAAGACACATCGCGCCTCGACGGCGAACTGCTGCAATACCGCGCGGTGAACGAAAACCGCCAGCGCCGCATGGGCCTGTGGAACGTGCGCAAGGGTGCGCCCGTGCTCAAGCCGGCCTTCGATGAAGTCCAGGAGTTCGAGGACGACTGGGCCAAGGTGCGGGACAAGAATCGCTGGGGCGTGGTCAACCGCGAGGGGCAGTGGGTAGTGCCTGCCCGCTATAACGGCGCCTACGACCTGGAATACCTGGGTAACGGCATGATGCTGGCCGAAGCGCCCGAAGACACGCGCAAGCGCGGCGGCTACACCGAACGCGCCTATCGCGTCATCAACCTGCGCACCGGCAAGGCAAGCGAGCCGGTAGTAGGCAAGCCGCAGAAGCTGAAGGATGGTCGCTTTCTGGGCGAACTGGCCGACGCGAGCGCCGTGTTGTTCGACGCGCAAGGCGGCGCGATTCGTGTCTCCGACGGCCGTCCCGAAGACAAGCAGCAGTACGGCGACTGGCTTTACATCAAGTTCGACGAGCGCGAAGGCGCCATCGACGCGCGCGGCAACATGAAGGTGCCGGCGCGCTATGGAGAATTCAATCCTTTCTTCACCCAGCCCGAAGGCCTGGCGCGCGCCAATAGCGGCGCGGGCTATCGCGTGATTGACCAGACCGGCAAGACGATGCTGGAAAAATGGGGCGATGGCATGCCCCTGGCTTCGATGCAGCGCGTCGTATTCAACGACGACGAGGGCTCGTCCAGCATCCTGGTGGACCTGCAAGGACGCGAGATCGCGCGCCTGCCGGGCCGCCACGCCGTCGACTATGACAAAGCCAGCGAAGGCGTCGTGCCTTACAGCGACGGCGACAACAAGTACGGCTTCATCGACGCAAACGGCAAGCGCGTCGTGGGCGCGCACTTCAATCAGCTTGGCCCCTTGAAGGACGGCCTGGCGCGGGCCCGCCGCCTGGAACGCACCGGCAAGCTGTTCGGGTACGTCGACCTGACCGGACGCTATGCGATTGCGCCGGCGTTCACGTGGGCCGACAACTTTCACGAAGGCCGCGCGCTGGTCCGCCGAAATCGGCTGATCGAGTACATCGACACCAAGGGCAACACGACCGCGCTGTTCGGCGTGCTGTGCGACACGATGGTGATCGTGGATGCGAAGGACCAGCAGAGCTGGCCGCCCCAGAAGCTCACCTGCCCCGAGGCCACCGGCGTCAAACCGCCCGTCGCCGAGACCGCCAACGCCAACGCAGAATGATCATGACGTCACGCGTGCTACGAACCACCCGCCTTGCCTGCGCCCTGGCCGCGCTAGGCGTATCCCTGTCCGCCCAGGCGCAGAACGGCTATATACAGTCGATGCACCTGTATTGCATGAGCGATGCGGAGTACCAGGCCTATCCGGCAGCCGACGACATTTCCTCGCGCAACCCCTTCGGCAACGGCTGCATCCGGGACCTGCACGACGGCCGCGCCGCGGTGCTGCTGCCGTCCGCCATCGAGAACATCGACCGCGTACCGCGCGACAACTCGCTGCGCCGCCACGCCTGGGGTTTTCTGGACCAGAACGGCCGCGTCGCGATCGAGCCGATCTTCGAGGCGGTTGGCGACTTCCGCCACGGGCTGGCCGCGGTGCGTTGGCAAGGCAAGTGGGGATACATCGACCGCAATGGCCGCATGGCCGTTCCGCCGCGCTTTGACGCGGTGCAGGATTTTGTCGAGATCGGACTGGCAGTTGTGACGCTGGACGGCAAGCCGCTGCTGATCGATCGCCACGGCAATCCTGCGGGCGAACCGTTCGAGGACGTGGTGCGCGCGGTGCGCCTGTACGACGGCGTGCCCGCGCGCGCCACGGTCCAGTACAAGGAGGAATACCGCTCGGCCAAGGGCGAGCGGCGCTACGGCGGAACCGGCGTCGTGATCACGCGGCCGCTGGGCGACAAGGGCCTGTACATCGCCACCAACGGCGAGTCCAAGTACGGCGTGGTGGACAAGGACTGGAACTGGGTCGTGGAACCGGTGCTGGACGACATCTACGCGCAGGACAGCGGCAACCTGGCCACCGGCTATGGCCCTGACGGTTCGGTGCTGGTGACGGCGGACGGCAAACTGATCGGCGCGGACCAGCAATACGAAAGCATGAACCCCGTGGGCAAGGCTTTCTACAGCGCAGCGCTGCCGCGCCGGGCGGGGTTTGCGGTGCTGGACCGCGACGGCGCGGTGATTGCGACGCTGACGGACGCGGAAGGCCACGCATCCCAACGCTTTGCCGACACCATCGTGTACCCGTCCGGCGAAAACCTCGTGGCGCTGGTGCCGGGGCGCCCGCAGCCCCTGACGCTGGGCAAGGGCCTGTCGGCCGGCGACGAAAGCGAAGGCTATGTGATGTTCGTGGACGGCGCCAGCCGCACCGCGGGCGTACTGACGCCCACGGGCGCGTGGGTGCACGGCGACGCGGCGCCCGCGTGGCTGGCGGACGCCCGCCGCATGGAGACGCGGGAAGGCAATCTGTGGCTGTCCGACGCGCAAGGCGCGCTGCTCAACGTGCTGGACAAGAACGGCGAGGCGCTCCTCAAGCCCGAGATAGTGAAGACGCTTCAGAACCAGCAGCTTCAGTCACTGCCGGCCGGCGTGCCTGGCGCGCCGCTGGGCCTGCTGGGTCAAAGCCACTGCCACTGCGACGATGTCCAGGTGGGACTGCTGCTGGCCGACGGCAGCACGGTCACCGATCCGTCGTGGACCGCCGTGACGCCGCTGGACGACGCCGGCGACGGCGCCGATCTCACGGCGGACCACTTGCGCTATGCGGCCGAGACGGCCGACGGCATGGTGCTGCTGGATGCACGCGGCAAGCCCCTGGACCTGCCCGCGCAGCAGCACATCGGTATGTTCCGCCAGGGCTACGCGCAGGTGTATGGCGACGGCGTGGTACGCATGATCGACCGTGCCGGCAAGACGTTCGAACTGCCCGAGAACTTCGATACGCAGGTCGTCGCCCCGGGCGTGGTGCGCTATTTGAAGACGGCGGCCGATGGCGCGCCGTGGGGCCTGTACGACTTCGTCGCCGGCAAGGAGCTGGCCGCGCCGGCGTTCCGCAGCATCGGCGAGTTCCAGAATGGCCAGGCCGTCGCTTCGCTGGGCACGGGGCGCGTCGGCGTCATCGACCTGCAGGGGCAGTGGATCCTGCCGGCCAGCCATCAAGGCGCGGAACGCGTGAACGACACGCTGTGGCGCGTGACGCAGCCGGGTAAGCAAGAGAATGAATACGAACGTCCCGCCGCGGTCTTCAACACCAAGGGCAAGGCGCTGACCGCGTTCATGCGCGGGTTGCAGGTGGGCGATTTTGGAGACGGCTCGGTCAGCGCGGGCAATAGCGAGCGCCGCTGGATCATCTCGCCGGACGGCGAGGACGCGCTGGACATGAAGGACGCCGACTACGTCCGTCTGGGTGACTGGATGGAGATCCGCCGCGCCGACCGTCAGGGTTACCTGAACGCGAAGGGCGCCTGGCAGATCGCGCCGTCGTCCCGTATCGGCACCGCGTTCCAGGGCGCGCCGGCGCGCGCGCTGGCGGCGGACGCGGCGGGCACGCACGTGATGGACGCCAGCGGCAAGATCCTCGCGACCCTGCCCAAGGGCGAATGGAGCTGGCCGTCGCGTTCCGACCTGCTGATCCGCCATTACTCGGCGGACCGCGGCACCATGACGGACTACACCGACCTTTCGGGCAAAACCCGGGTGACGGTCGAAGGCTTTGCGTCCGCGTTTTCGGAGGGACGCGCCGTGACGCAGCTGTCCGGCGGCGGTGCGCGTTGGGTGGATGCCAAGGGTGCGCTGACGGGACCGGCTTTCGACGCGCTGGGTCCGATGCGCGAAGGCCTGGCGCCCGCGAGCGAAGACCGCAGCTACGGCTACGTGAACGGCCAGGGCCAGTTCGCCATTCCAGCCGAGTTCCGGGCCTTGTCGGGCTTTACGGACCAACGCGCGGTGGTGTCCACGGAAGACGATTCGCGCATCATCGACCACGCCGGCCAGTTGCTGGCGCAGGTGAAGATGCAATGCGGCATCCGCACGCTGTACGGTGCGGCCGGCCAACGGCTGTGGCCGCTGCGCATGCCGCATGGCTGCAACCGCACGGCGGCGTCTCGCGCCTACTGAGCGTCCAGCGCCAGATAGCGGCGGGTCTGCACGATTTCTTCGCGCTCCGCGAAGCTGGTCAGGCGATCCGCCAGCGCGCTGCTGTCGCCCGTCTGCCGGATGGCCTGGAGCGTGGCCTGCATCGCATGGATCGCCGCGCGCTGCAGGTCCGACGGGATGATCGCCAGGCGATAGCCCATGGCGGCCAGATCCGGCAGCGGCACCAGCGGCGTCTTGCCGCCGTAGAACATGTTGATGAGTTTCAGGCCCGGCAACCGCTCAGCAATGGCGCGGATCTGCGCCAGCGTCTCGGGCGCCTCGACAAAGATCATGTCGGCGCCGGCCTTCAGGTACAGCTCGGCGCGCGCGATGGCGGCGTCAAAGCCTTCGACCGCAATGGCGTCCGTGCGCGCGATGACCAGCGTGTCCGCGTCGGCAAGCGTCTGGCGCGCGATGTGGACCTTGCGGGCCATCTCGGCAGCGTCCACCAGGCTCTTGTCGTCCAGATGGCCGCAGCGCTTGGGAAAGGACTGGTCTTCGATATGGAACGCCGCCACGCCCGCGCGTTCCATCGTGCGCACCGTGCGCTCAACATTGGCCGAGCCGCCGAATCCGGTGTCCGCATCCGCGACCACCGGCAGGCCGCTGGCCTCGACGATCTTTTCCACGCGGTCCATGACTTCGGTAAAGCTGAGCAGTCCGATGTCCGGATAGCCGGCGGCGCGCGCAATGGCGCCGCCGCTGGCGTACACCGCTGGAAACCCGGCCGCGGCGACCAGGCGGGCCGATAGGCCGTCGTATGCGCCGGGCGCCACCACGATACTGTCGGCAAGGTGTTGGCGCAGTCGCGCGCCAGGGGACGGATTGGCAGTCATGATGGGCGTTCCTTCATTCGGGGATCTGATGCCTGCATGATCGGCGCGCGCCATTAGAATGTCCAATATATTGAAAATTGTTCATCAGTACTTTTTGGATATCAAAATGGAACTGCGCCATTTGCGCTATTTCGTCGTCACTGCCGAAGCCCAGCATTTCACGCGCGCGGCCGAACTGCTGAACATGGCGCAGCCGCCGCTCAGCCAGCAGATCCGCCAGCTTGAACAGGAAGTCGGCACACCGCTGTTTGACCGCATGGGCCGCGGCGTGGCGCTTAACGACGCGGGACGCGCATTCCTGGCGTGCGCCCAGGACATCCTGCAACGCGCGGACGCCGCAGTGCGCACGGCGCAGCGCGCCGCGCGCGGCGAGGTCGGTGAACTGACATTGGGGTTTACCGAATCGGCGTCCTTCAATGGCGTGGTGACCGAGCTGATCCGGCAATATCGCGAGCGCTATCCCGAGGTCGAGATGACGCTGTCTCAGGGGGATAGTGAAACGCTGGTGGCGCAGTTGCGCGACGGTACGATCGACGCCGCGTTCGTGCGTCCGCCTTTCGCGCTTGATGGCGGGTTGGCGTTCACGCAGTTGGTCGAGGAGCCGCTGGTGGTGGCGCTGCCGCTGGGTCATGCGCTGGCGCGCCGCAAGCGCCTCGCCCCAGCCGACCTGCAGCACGAGACCTTCATTCTGTATTCGCGCAAATCGGGCTATGGACTCAGCGCGGACATCATGGCGGCGTGCCGGCAGCACGGGCTGAGTCCGCGCATCGGGCAACAAGCGCCACAGTTGTCGTCGGCGGTGAACCTGGTGGCGGCAGGCATGGGCGTGGCCATCGTGCCGGCGTCGCTGCGTCACCTGCGGCCGGATGGCGTGGTGTATCGGCCGTTCGCGCTGGAATGGCCGCGCGCGGTGCTGGGGTTGGCTTTGCGCGACACGGCGGGTGGACGGGCAGCGAATCTGCTGGCGCTGGCGCGGACCGCCCGCAAGTCCTGACGCTCAATCGTCGTGCGATTCGTGGACGGCAACCGCGCCGCGCTTCCAGTAGCTGGCCGCGCGAATGCGGCTCTTGTCGATGCCGTGCTGCGCCACCATGATTTCGCGCACGGCTTTTGCCGTGGCCGATTCCGCCGCCACCCACACATAGCCTTCGCCTGACGGCAGCGCTAGTTCGCGCGCCGCTTCCAGCAGCAGCGTGCTGTAGCCGGGCGCCGTTCCGTTGCGATGCAGCCAGCGCACCGATGCCTTCGCGGCCGTTTGCAGCGGGATTTCGTTGTTTGCTCCCGGCACTTCGATCAGCACCAGCGCCTGCGCCGAGGCCGGCAGTTCTTCCAGCCGCCGTGCGATGGCCGGCAATGCGGTCTCGTCGCCGATCAGCACATGCCAGTCGAACGCCGTCGGCACCACAAACGAACCGCGCGGGCCGCCGATGCCCAGTTGCTGGCCAGGCGCGGCTTGTTCGGCCCACGTCGACGCAGGGCCGTCGCCGTGCAGCACGAATTCGATTTCCAGTTCCTGGCGCGCCGTATCGAAGCGGCGCGGCGTGTAGTCGCGCGCCGCGGGCCGGGCCACGCCATCGGGAAACTTGATGCCGTCGGGCCCGGCCGTGGGCAGCACGGGCGGCTGCGAGGGATCGGCGGGAAAGAAGATCTTCACGTGGTCATCAAATGAAGCGGACACGAAATCCTGCAGGTCTTCGCCGGTGAAGGTGACGCGCGCCAGCAGGCCGGCAATGCGTTCGACGCGCGCCACGGTCAGCGTGCGCATCTTGAGGGTGTGGCGCACACGCGCCACGGTCAGGTCGCTTTGAGTCATGGAAACTCCAGTAGGGTGAGACGGGATCACGCGCCGGATTTGCCGGTGATCTCGTCGGTCGCACGCGCCAGGATGGCCGCGATGCGTCGTTGTTCTGCAGGCGAGGCGTCGGTACGGTCCAGAAGCGCGCGCTTGAGCGCCTGGCGCGCCTCCACGAACTCCGGCAGCCAGCCGGTGCGGGCGTCCTCGCCTTCCGGGCCGGTGGCGCGCGGCTGGCCGCTCCAGGCCTGGCGCATGTAGTCCATCTTGCGCGCGACATGCTTGAGCTTGTTGAACATCAGCGTCAGGCGTTCGCGGTTGGCGTCCAGATACGCCTTGCCCGGTTCCGCCAGGTGATAGCGCTTCTTGGCGCCCTCTTGCTCGACGGTGGCGTAGCCCAGTTCTTCCAGATACGTCAGCGCGGGGTAGACCATGCCGGGGCTGGGCGTATAGAAACCGTTGCTGAGCGCGCCCAATGCCTTGATGAGTTCGTAGCCGTGGCTGGGGTTCTGTTCCAGCAGTCCGAGCAGCATCAGTTGCAGGTCGTCGCTGGATACTTTGCGGCTGCGAGTGAAGCCGCGTCCGTCGCCGCCGAACCCGTCCGCATCGCCGCGGCCGTCGGAGGAACCGGAAAACCAGTCGCCACCCGCGCTGGCGTGACGCGGGTGGCGGTGACTGGGGTGGTGGTGGCCATGGTGGGGACGCCCATGGTGCGGGTGTTCGCGGAAAGCCGTTTGGCGCATAGGTAGCTCTTACGATATGTCTTACGATAGCTCGTACGATATACCCGCGTTGTCCGTCGCGTCAAATCCCCTGCCAATGTCTTGTGCTGGCGTCCCCTAAAAATCCTACTCCGAGGGCGCCAGCGACACAGCTGGACCCGCCTGCACCCATCGCGCGAAGTCGGCGGCACGGGGTTCATCCGGCGCGGGCGCATAGACCACCAATCGCAAGTGCCGGCTTTCATCGACACTCAAGGTGGCATGCTCGAACGCGATATCGCCCAACGCATCCACATGCAGCGTGCGCAGTCCCATGCACGTGCCATGCACGTCGTGCTCGCGCCACCACGACTGGAATTCGGGCGACACACGTTCCAATTCATCAACCAGTTCAGCGATATCGGACACGCCGGTCGCGCTGGCGAAATCGCGCCGGAACGAGGACAGCATGCGGGGCGCCTGCGCCGTCCAGTCCACAAAGCGTTCACGCATCGCGGGGTCCACGAACAGCATCCAGAGGAGGTTGCGCCGGCCCGGCGCCTGCCCGGAAAAATTGAACACCTTGTCCGCGGCGGCGTTCCACACGACGACGTCCCAACGCAGGTTCAGGATGTAGGCGGGCCGCGCGGGCAGGTCATCCATCAAGCGGCGAACTTGCGCGGGCACGGTGCACCACGTGCGGCCGGTCTCGGCCGGCGGGCGCTGGTGCGCCAGCAGATACAGGTGGCGGCGCTCGGCGTCGTCCAACCGCAGCACGCGCGCCAGGTTTTCGAGAAAGGTGGCCGACACACTGATGTTGCGCCCCTGTTCAAACCACGTGTACCAGGCCAGTCCGACGCCGGCCAGCGCCGCCACTTCCTCGCGGCGCAACCCCGGCGTGCGGCGGCGGCGGCCGGGCGGAAGCCCCAGGTCAGCGGGAGTGAGCCGTTCCCGGCGCAGGCGCAGGAATTCGGACAGGTCGGCCCGGGTGCGGTCCAGACGGCGTGAAATGGCGGGTTCGGTCATGACGGGGTTGCACGGAGTAATAGCATAAACAGCTAAATTGTATAAGGCTAAAGGTCCGCCCAGAATAGCGCCGATCCTGACTTTTTGGACGCTTTCATGTCGACCACGACCCTTCCCGCCACGCCGTCGGCCGCCCCTGCCGACCCCGCTTCGCCACGACTCGGCAAGCTCGGCCTGGCGGTGCTGCTATCCGGCGGCTTCATCACGATCTTCGACCTGTTCGTCGTGAACGTGGCCATCCCCAGCATGCAGGCCACGCTGTCGGCCAGCTTCGCGCAGATCAACTTCATCATCGCCGCCTATGAACTGGCGTATGGCGTGCTGCTCATCGCGGGCAGCCGGTTGGGCGACCGCCATGGCAGGCGACGGCTGTTCATGCTGGGCATGGCGGGCTTTGCGGTGGCGTCCGCGCTGTGCGGCCTGGCGCCCACGCCGGACACGCTGATCGCCGCGCGCATCCTGCAGGGCGCCGCCGCGGCCCTGCTGTTTCCGCAGGTGTATGCGCTGATCCGCGTCAGCTTCGAGGGGCATGCGCGGCGCCGGGCGTTCGGGCTGCTGGGCATGACGCTGGGCCTGGCCGCCATCGCCGGGCAGGTGCTCGGCGGTTGGATCGTCCATGCGGATCTGTTCGGGTTGGCGTGGCGTGCCATCTTTCTGATCAATCTGCCGCTGGGGCTGCTGGCGTGCTGGCTTGCCCGGCACATCCCCGAATCCGCCGAGCCCTCGGGCGCGGCGATGGACTGGCCCGGCGCCGCGCTCGTGGGCCTGGGGTTGGCGTTGCTGCTGCTGGCGTTGATCGAAGGCCCCGCCCAGCAATGGCCCGCCTGGACGCTCGCCTGCGGCGGGGCATCGGTGGTTGCGCTGGCAGCCTTCGTGCGGCTGCAGCGCCGGGTCGCCGCGCGCGGCGGCGTGCCGCTGGTGGACATGGACTTGCTGGCGCAGCCGCGCTTTGCGGCGGGGTGCCTCGTCGTGATGCTGGTGTTCTCCACCGCCAGCGCCATGTTTCTTTGCTACGCCTTGCTGGTGCAGACGGGCTTTGGCCTGGATGCGTTGACGGCCGGCATGATCTTCGCGCCGGCCAGCGTCGGATTCGTGGCGGGATCGATGGTGGCGCCAAGACTGGTCGCCCGGTACGGCACGCGCGCGATCGCGCTGGCCGCGCTGTTGTACGGCGGGGCGACGGCGGCGCTGATGATGCAAACCGGCATCGCCGGCGCCAGCCTGTCGCCGTGGACGCTGCTGCCTGCGCTGGTGTGGCTGGGCGCGGCGCAAGGCGCGGTCAACACGCCGCTGGTCAACCTGGCGATGGGGCTGGTCGACGACCGCCAGGCCGGCATGGCGGCGGGCGTGGTGTCGACCTTGCAACAGGTGGGCGCCGCGTTGGGCGTGTCGGCTGCAGGCATGCTGTATGGCGGTGCGTTGGAGGCTTACGCGGAAGCCAGCGCGGCCGAGCGCCATGCGCAGGCGTTTGCGTCGGCCATGCAGTTCAATGTCGCAGCCGTTCTGGTGGCGGCCGTCTTGCTGTGGCGGCTGGGCCGTCATCGCTGACGGCCCGTTGCCGCGCCGGGGCCTTTATCCCGCGGACAACTCGCGGGCGCGCTGCTGCGCCTTGTGCACAGCCTCGGTGATGGCCTGGGCCACGCCCGCCTGCTGCATGTGCGACAGGGCGGCGTAGGTGGTGCCGCCCTTGGAAGTGACGCGGTCCTGCAATTCGGTCAACGGCACGTCTTCGCTGGCGGCCAGTTCCGACGCACCGCGGAAGGCGGCGACAGCCAGCCGGCGCGCATCGGCGGGCGCAAAGCCCAATTCGACGGCGCCCTTTTCCAAGGCCGCCATGAAATGGAACACGTAACCGGGGCCGCTGCCCGTCACCGCAGTGACGGCGTCGATCATGGCTTCGGATTCGGTCCAGATGCGTTCGCCGACCGCCGCGAACAGCGCGTCGACCTGATCGCGCTGGGCCTGCTCGCAAGCCGGCGTGGCGAAGAGGCCGGTCATGCCCAGGCCCACCTTGGCCGGCGTGTTGGGCATGGCGCGAACGATGCGCGCGTGTCCGCCCAGCCATTCCGACAACGCAGCCAGCTCGACGCCCGCCGCGATGCTGACCACGGTGGCCTCGGCCGGCAGATGCTGCCGGACCTGGCCGCAGGCTTCGCGCAGCACTTGCGGTTTGGTGGCCAGCACACACAAGGCGGCGTCGCCGATGTCGGCACTGACGCTTTCCTGGCAAGGCAAGCCGCGTGCGACCAGCGCCTCGCGGGTCGGCGCGTAGGGTTCGATCACCAGAAAATCGGTCAACGCCCGGCCCTGGCCGATCAGTCCGTCGATGATGGCGGAGGCCATATTGCCGCCGCCGATGAAGACAATTTTTTCACGCATGTTGCTTCAGTTCCGAAGTAGGGATTGCGGACCGGACCGGCATGGGTGCATTACCGGCGCGCGGATCATTGATGCCACAGTCTACGGGCTTTCCGGGGCATCACGCCCCCGCCAGCGGCACGCCCGCCTGCGACGACGACCGGGTGCCCGGCAGCGGATGGCAGGACTCGGGGTGGTAGGTATGAACCACCGACAGCTTCACGCGGTCGCTGCTGTTGCCCTGCGCGGCGTGCAAGGTGCGGCAGTGAAAGAACACCACATCGCCCGCTTGCAGTTCCGGACAGACGGCGCGCGCGATCCAGTCGGCGTTCTGCGGCACGTCTTCGCGGAAGAATTTCTTGTCGTCGAACTGGTCCGGCGTAAATGCCGCCGCGTGCGAGCCCGGAATGAACGACAGCCCGCCATTGGCGCGCGTCTCCGGCCCCAGGGCCAGCCAACAGGACACCAGATCCGTATCCGAGAACGACCAATAGCGGATGTCCTGATGCCAGCCCGTCAGGCTGCCGTACGCCGGGTGCTTGGTCATCACGCAGTTGTGGTGCACGGTGGACAGCACCGGCGTCTCGTTGAAATAGCGCTTCAACCACTGCCCAATGCGCGGATCGGTGGCCCATTGGGCAAACAGGGGGTCGCGCGCGTAGGCGTTGAGCAGGCGGCGCACTGTCAGGCCGCCCTCAGCGCTGCGCGATTGCGGCGCGCCGGGATAGCGCAGGTCGGCTTCGTATTCGATGGGTGCGACGTGATCGCGCAAATGGCGTTCAGCCAGCGCACGCAGCGCGGCAAGCTGCTCCGGGTTGGCGAACTGGCGCGCCACCACGAAGCCCTGCTCGCGCAGGACGGCTATCTGATCATCAGGCAATAACCCGGACATCTTGATCCTCACAGCCCGCGGCGTAGGCGGCGCGTCTGCGGGCGGGCAGGCGCGCACCGGGCAAGGCGCCGGTCACGCGGGATGGCTAGATTACCAAATGGCAAGGCCGCCGGGCGGCTCCCGCGTCCTCAGCCCGCTGGCGTCTTCTCGGGGCGGACCGGCGGCGGCGTCAGCCGGGCGGCGTCGCGCTCCTGGACCTCGTGGTGCACCCATTCGCGCCAGACGGCCACCAGCAGCGCCATCAGCACCGGACCCACGAACAATCCCACGATACCCATGGTCTTCACGCCACCCACCAGGCCAAAGAAGGTCGGCAGGAACGGCAGCTTGACGGGACCGCCCACCAGACGCGGGCGCAGGGTCTTGTCGACGATGAAGAGTTCGACGCTGCCCCAGACCATCAGCGCAATGCCTGCGACCACATGGCCCGAGCCCACCAGATACAAAGACACCAGCGTGAACGACAACGGCGCGCCACCGGGAATCAGCGCCATGAACCCGGTGACCACGCCCAGCAGCACGGGCGACGGCACACCCGCGACCCAGTAGGCGATGCCCAGCACCACGCCTTCGCCCAGCGCGATCAGGCCCATGCCGGTGACGGTGGAATTGATGGTGGCCGGGACCACGCGCGAAAAGCGCTGCCAGCGGGCGGGCAGAATGCGCTCGCCCAGCACGTCCAGCTGCGCGACCATGCGGATGCCGTCCTTGTAGACGAAGAACAGCGTAATCAGCATGAAGAGAACGGTCAGCAGCAACTGGAACACGTTGCCCGTGGCGGCCAGCGCCATGCGGTAGATGTTGCCCAGGTGTTCGCCGCTGACGGCTTCGACCAGCGCGCCCAGCGCGTGAGGCTGGCCGATATAGGATTGCCAGTACTGTCCCAGGCGATCGCCCACCACCGGCAGAGACGAAATCCACGCGGGCACGTCCACGCCGTGGCGGTTGGCCGCGATGGCCCAGGCGACAAACGCGCTGGCTTCCTTGATGGCATAGGACAGGGCCAGCGACAACGGGACGATCAGCACCACGACGACGACCAGCAGCGCCAGCGACGCGGCAACCGCCGTGCGGCCGCCGCAACGGACGACGAGGCGTTGGTACAGGGGCCAGCTGGCCAGGCCGATGATCAGCGCCGCCAGGGCCGGAACCAGGAATCCGCTAAGAAAGTAAACCCCCGCCAACAGCACAAGCAGCAACAGCCAACGGGCGATCAGGTAGGCGGGTAGAACAGGCTGCATAGCGGATCGACTGTAAGGGCGTTGTAGGCTTTGACTGTCGGACTATACAGACGTTTCATGCAATACGAGGGACGTAAGGGCTGTATTTACTACGGGGTTTCCCGTGCTTAACGCAGATGGCGGACCCGAGGGTCCGCCATGTCGTCGTCCAGCCTACGCGGTTTTACAGCACGTACTCCGCAGCTTCCTCGCGGGCGGTGCGGCGACGCGGGGCCATGTCGGCCAGCGCCGGGATAGCGGGCACGGGCGGTTGCGCCGGAGCGGTCTGTCCCTGATTGCGCTGGTACACCGCGCAGGACGCGGCGGCCGGATCGGTCTCGTCGCGGCCGCTGAGCAGCGGACACCCGGCGAACAGTTCGGCCACCCAGTCGGTAAAGGCCCGCACCTTGGGCGACAACTGCCGGCTCTGCGGATACAGCACCGAAATTGCCGTGGAGCTGGGCTTCCACTGCGGCAGTATCTCGATCAGCTCGCCCGATTGCAGATACGGCAGCGCCATGTAGCGCGCGGTCTGGATCAGCCCAAAGCCCTTCAGCCCGCAATCCAGGTAGGCGCCCGCTTCGTTCACGGCCACCGTGCCCTTCATGTCCACTTCCTGGTGCTTGCCGTCCACCTTGAAGTCCCAGGCACAGTTGCGGCCGGTGCGGCTGGAGAAATAATGCACCGCGTGGTGGTCGCGCAACGATTCGATCGTCTGCGGCATGCCGTGGCGCGCCACGTAGGTCGGCGACGCGCAGGTCACGGTCTGCAGCGTGCCGATGCGGCGGGCGACCAGGCTGGAATCTTCGAGATCGCCGGCGCGGATCACGCAGTCCACGGCTTCCTGGACCATGTCGACCGGACGGTCGCCCAGGCCCAGCACCAGCTCGACGTCGGGGTATTTGTCGTGGAAATCACACAATGAGGGAATCAGGATCAACCGGCCGATGCAGGTCGGCACATCGATGCGCAGCCGGCCCTTGAGCCGCAGGGCCGCTTCCTGGAAGCAGGCCTCGGTCTCTTCCACGTCGGCCAGGATGCGCACGCAGTGCTGGTAATAGCCTGCGCCGTCGGGCGTCAGGCCGATGCGGCGCGTGGTGCGGTTCAACAGGCGAACGCCTAGAAGGCGTTCCAGATTCTGAATGATGGTGGTGACGGTGGTGCGCGGAAGCGATAGGCTGTCGGCCGCCCGGGTGAAGCTATTGGCGTCCACGACGCGCACAAACACCTGCATAGCCTGAAAGCGGTCCATGGCAAGGGTGTCCTTAGGCAAATAAGTCGGGGTGGACGGAGCATAACCCGATTTCGGCCTGGATTAGTCATTCTCCACGAACAGTGTTGCCGGGATAGACAGGTTTATCCGCCTGGACAAAACACTCAGAATGCAAACCATCTTGAAGTGCCCTTGCCGCCCGGCGCAAGAAAAGGGCATGTCAATCCTCAGATTCCGCCCCCGCAGCGACCCGCCCTGATCAGGCGCCCGCCGCCTCTGGATAAGCGACCCCGGTCGATGCTGCACCGCAGCATATCCATATAACGCCGGATTCTTAGGACTGGCATCCCCGCCCCGCCGACTCGTCGTCCCCGCATCCCGGGCAAGCGCGCTTCCGCCTCTAAAAGACCACTCAAGGAAACACCATGGTTTCGCGTAAACGTATTGCTGTGCTCGTCGTATTTGCAGCCGTGCTGGCGGCGGGCGGCGGCTATGCCCTCACCCGCGGCCCCGCGGGCGGCAATGTCGCGATGGCGCAGGGCGCCCCCGCCGCGCCGCCCGTCGAGGTGGCCGAAGTCCTCAACAAGACGATCGTCGACTGGCAGCGCTATTCCGGCCGCCTGGAAGCCATCGACCGCGTGGACATCCGCCCCCTGGTCTCCGGCACGCTGACCGCCGTCCATTTCAAGGACGGCAGCATCGTCAAGAAGGGCGACGTGCTCTTCACCATCGACCCGCGCCCCTACGCGGCCGAAGTGGACCGCGCCGCCGCGGCGCTGACCGCCGCCAAGGCGCGCGCCGCCTACACGGCCTCGGAACTGGCCCGTGGCCAGCGCCTCTTGACCGACAACGCCATCGCCCGCCGCGACTTCGAGGAAAAGCAGAACGCCGCGCGCGAAGCCGCCGCCAACCTGCAGGGCGCCCAGGCCGCGCTGGACTACGCCAAGCTCAACCTGGGCTACACGCGTATCGAGGCCCCCGTGGACGGCCGCGTGTCGCGCGCCGAGGTCACCGTGGGCAACGTGGTCGCCGCCGGCGCCGCATCGGTGCCGCTGACCACGCTGGTGTCGGTGTCCAAGATGTACGCATCGTTCGACGTGGACGAACAAACGTTCCTGCGCTACGTGAACCCCGCCCGCAACGGCCGCAATGGCGCGGTGCCGGTCGAACTGGGCCTGGCCAATGAAGACGGCTACTCGCGCACCGGCGCCGTGCAGTCGGTGGACAACCGCCTGGACGCCACCTCCGGCACCATCCGCGTGCGCGCCGAGTTCGACAACGCCGACGGCACGCTGCTGCCGGGCCTCTACGCCCGCATCCGCCTGGGCGGCAGCGAACCCCGCGAGGCCGTGCTGATCGACGAACGCGCCATCGGCACCGACCAGGACAAGCGCTTCGTGCTGGTGCTGGACGACAAGAACCACGCCGTCTACCGCCAGGTGAAGCTGGGCGCCAATCAGGAAGGCCTGCGCGTCGTCGACGCCGGCCTGACTGCCGGCGAACGCATCGTCGTCAACGGCCTGCAGCGCATCCGTCCCGGCGACGCCGTGACCCCGACCGTTGTCCCCATGGTTGCCGCCAAGCGCAACCCGGTCAAGACCGCCTCGGCGCAGAACTGAGCCGACGCGTCGAACGAGAACGTTTATGAATATCTCGAAATTCTTCATCGACCGGCCGATCTTCGCCGGCGTGCTGTCGATCCTGGTGCTGCTGGCAGGCCTGCTGGCCATGTTCCAGCTGCCCATCTCCGAATACCCGGAAGTCGTGCCGCCGTCCGTCGTGGTGCGCGCGCAATACCCGGGCGCCAACCCCAAGGTCATCGCCGAAACCGTCGCCTCGCCGCTGGAAGAATCCATTAACGGCGTCGAAGACATGCTGTACATGCAGTCGCAGGCCAACAGCGACGGCAACCTGACGCTGACGGTCAACTTCAAGCTGGGCGTGGACCCCGACAAGGCGCAGCAGCTGGTGCAGAACCGCGTGTCGCAGGCGCTGCCGCGTCTGCCGCCGGATGTGCAGCGTCTGGGCGTGACCACGGCCAAGAGCTCGCCCACGTTGACGCTGGTCGTGCACCTGATCTCGCCCAATGACCGCTACGACATCACCTACTTGCGCAACTACGCCATCCTGAACGTCAAGGACCGCCTGTCGCGTATCACGGGCGTGGGCGAAGTGACGGTGTGGGGGTCGGGCAACTACTCCATGCGCGTGTGGCTCGATCCGCAAAAGGTCGCGCAGCGCGGCATGACCGCATCCGAAGTCGTCAACGCGATCCGCGAACAGAACGTGCAGGTGGCCGCCGGCGTGATCGGCGCCTCGCCCACGCAGGGCGACGTGCCGCTGCAATTGAACGTGAACGCACGCGGCCGCCTGCAGACCGAAGAAGAATTCCGCGACATCATCCTGAAGACCTCGCCGGACGGCGCCGTGACGCACCTGTCCGACGTCGCCCGCGTGGAGCTGGATGCGCAGGAATACGGCCTGCGTTCGCTTCTGAACAACAAGCAGGCGGTCGGCATGGGCATCATGCAGTCGCCGGGCGCCAACGCGCTGGACGTCTCCAGCCAGGTGCGCGCCGCAATGGCCGAACTGGCGCAGGACTTCCCGCCGGGCGTGGAATACCGCATCGAATACGACCCCACGCAATTCGTGCGCTCCAGTATCGAAGCCGTCGTGCACACCCTGCTCGAAGCCATCGCGCTGGTCGTGCTGGTGGTGATTCTGTTCCTGCAGACCTGGCGCGCGTCCATCATCCCGCTGCTCGCGGTGCCCGTGTCCATCGTCGGCACGTTCGCGCTGCTGCTGATGTTCGGCTACTCCATCAACGCGCTGTCGCTGTTCGGCATGGTGCTGGCCATCGGGATCGTGGTGGACGACGCCATCGTGGTCGTCGAAAACGTCGAGCGCAATATCGCGGCCGGCTTGAGTCCACGCGATGCGACCTATCGCGCCATGCGCGAAGTCAGCGGCCCCATCATCGCCATCGCGCTGACGCTGTGCGCCGTGTTCGTGCCGCTTGCCTTCATGACGGGCCTGACCGGCCAGTTCTACAAACAGTTCGCCATGACCATCGCCATCTCGACGGTGATCTCGGCCTTCAACTCGCTGACCCTGTCGCCCGCACTGTCGGCCCTGCTGCTCAAGAGCCACCACGACAAGCCCGACTGGCTGACCCGTGGCATGAACCGCGTCTTCGGCCGCTTCTTCAACTGGTTCAACAACATGTTCGGCCGCGCGTCCGAGTCCTACGGCACGGGCGTGGCCAGCGTCATCCGCCGCAAGGCCGGCGCGATGGGCGTGTACGCCGTGCTGGTCGCCGCGACCATTGGCGTGTCGTACCTGGTGCCGGGCGGCTTCGTACCCGCGCAGGACAAGCAATACCTGATCGGCTTCACGCAGCTGCCCAACGGCGCCTCGCTGGACCGCACCGAAGACGTGATCCGCCGCATGAGCGACATCGCCCTGAAGGAACCCGGTGTGCAATCGGCCATCGCCTTCCCCGGCCTGTCCATCAATGGCTTCACCAACAGCTCCAGCGCCGGCATCGTGTTTGTCACGCTCAAGCCTTTCGGCGAGCGCAACAACGCCGAACTGTCCGGCAACGCCATCGCCGCGTCGCTCAACCAGAAGTTCGCAGCCATCCAGGACTCGTTCATCGCCGTGTTCCCGCCCCCGCCCGTCATGGGCCTGGGCACGCTCGGCGGCTTCAAGCTCCAGCTCGAAGACCGCGCGGCCCTCGGCTATGCCGAACTGGACAAGGCCAAGCAGGCCTTCCTGGAAAAGGCGCGCCAGACGCCGGAACTGGGCCCCACATTCTCCAGCTACGAGATTAACGTCCCGCAGCTCGACGTCGACCTGGACCGCGTCAAGGCCAAGCAGCTTGGCGTGCCGGTGACCGAAGTCTTCGACACCATGCAGATCTATCTGGGCTCCATGTACGTCAACGACTTCAACCGGTTCGGCCGCGTGTTCCAAGTGCGTGCTCAGGCTGACGCGCCCTTCCGCGCGCACGCCGACGACATCCTGCAACTGAAGACCCGCAACGCCGCCGGCGACATGGTCCCGCTGTCCTCGCTGGTCACCGTCAAGCAGACCTTCGGCCCCGAAATGGTCGTGCGCTACAACGGCTACACCGCCGCCGACATCAACGGCGGCCCGGCCCCCGGCTACTCGTCCGACCAGGCGCAAGCCGCCGCCGAGCGCGTCGCCGCCGAAACCCTGCCGCGTGGCGTCAAGTTCGAATGGACCGACCTCACGTACCAGCAGATCCTCGCGGGCAACGCCGGCCTGTGGGTCTTCCCCATCAGCGTCCTGCTGGTCTTCCTGGTGCTGGCCGCGCTGTACGAAAGCCTGACCCTGCCGCTCGCCGTGATCCTTATCGTGCCGATGAGCATCCTGGCCGCGCTGACCGGCGTCTACCTCACCGGCAACGACAACAACATCTTCACGCAGATCGGCCTGATGGTGCTGGTGGGGCTGTCTGCGAAGAACGCGATCCTGATCGTCGAATTCGCCCGGGAGCTCGAAATGAACGGCCGCACGCCGCTCGAAGCCGCCATCGAAGCCAGCCGCCTGCGCCTGCGTCCCATCCTGATGACGTCCATCGCGTTCATCATGGGCGTGGTGCCGCTGGTGCTGTCCTCTGGCGCCGGTTCCGAAATGCGCCACGCCATGGGTGTCGCCGTCTTCTTCGGCATGCTCGGCGTGACCCTGTTCGGCCTGTTCCTCACGCCGGTGTTCTACGTCCTGCTCCGCTCGCTCGGCGGCAAGAAGCTGCACTCCGCCGCGCCGCACGAAGCCCCCGTCTGCGTGCCGCACATCGACCCCAACGCGCCGCCCGCGCCGCAACACCACGCGTAAGCCGACAGAAAAAAAAGAGAAGCCAGCGCGTCCCGTCCGAATTCGCATGGGACGCGCGCCAAAGAGAAACGTCATCATGATCAAAAGACTGACCCGAGGATCCGCCCTGCTCGCCATGCTGCTCGTGCTGGCCGGCTGCGCGGTGGGTCCCACCTACCAGCGCCCCACGGCCGACACGCCCGCCGCCTTCAAGGAAGCCGCCCTGCCCGCGTCTGAAGCCGGCACCTGGAAGCCCGCCGAACCTTCTGAGGACGCCCTGCGCGGCGCCTGGTGGAAGGTCTTCAACGACGAAGGCCTGAACCAGCTTGAAGAAGAAGCCCAGCGCGCCAACCAGGACCTGCAAGCCGCTGCCGCCCGCCTCACCCAGGCCCGCGCCCTGCAACGCGAAGCGCGCTCCGGCTTCTTCCCCAGCCTGGACGCCGGCTTCGGCCCCAACCGCCAACGCCCCTCGGCCGTCTCGCAAGGCCTGCCCGACGGCACGTCGACTTCGCCCGTCACCACCTGGCGCGCGCAAGGCACGGTGTCATACGAGGCCGACCTCTTCGGCCGCGTCGCATCGACAGTGGACGCCGCCACCGCCGACGCCCAGCAAAGCGAAGCGCTCTACCGCTCCGTCCTGCTCGCCCTGCAAGCCGACGTCGCCACCACCTACTTCCTGGTTCGCGAACAGGACGCCGAATCGCGCCTGTACCACCAGACCGTCAAGCTGCGCACCGACACGCTGCAACTGATCCAGCGCCGCTACGACGCCGGCGACATCAGTGAACTCGACCTCGCACGCGCCAAGGCCGAACTCGCCTCCGCGCAATCCGAGGCCCTGGGCATCGACCGCCGCCGCGCCACCGCCGAACACGCGCTGGCCGTCCTGCTGGGCCGCGCCCCATCCGAATTCACCATGCCGCCCCAGCCCATCGAAAAGATCGCGCTGACCATCCCCGCCGGGCTGCCCTCCACGCTGCTCGAACGCCGCCCCGACATCGCCGCCGCCGAACGCGCCATGGCCGCCGCCAACGCCCGCGTCGGCGCCGCCAAGTCCGCGTTCTTCCCCCGCCTGGACATCACCGGCGCCTTCGGCTACGAGTCCTCGGAACTGGGCAACCTCTTCCAATGGTCCAGCCGCACGTTCCTGCTGGGCCCCCTGGTCGGCGCCGCCCTGTCCATCCCCATCTTCGACGGCGGCCGCCGCCAAGCCGGCCTGGACCGCGCCCGCGCCGTCTACGAAGAAGACGTCGCCGTCTACCGCCAGACCGTCCTGAACGCGTTCCGCGAAGTGGAAGACAACCTCGCGAACCTGCGCATCCTCGCGGACCAGACCAAGGCCCAGAACGAGGCGGTGGAAGCGGCTGCCCGCGCCGCGAAGCTCTCGCACACGCAGTACCGTGAAGGCTCGATCAGCTATCTGGACGTGATTGAAGCCGACCGCAGCGTGCTCTTGCAGCAACGCGTGTCGGTGCAACTGACTGCCGAACAGGCCCGGTCGACGGTGGGGTTGATTCGCGCTATCGGCGGCGGCTGGGATAATCCGGTCCCGCCGGAAAAGGTCGCGACGAAGTAACGCAAACCAGTTTGGTGTCTGACACGCGAAGCGTTTCTAACCCGGTGTCAGACACCCCGCGTAGACCGGCTTGCACTCGTTACGGTTAAGTCCCAGGGGTGTCAGACACCTAGCCGTCACCGAGCCGTCGCCAACCGACACGGCACCGTCAAAAAACCACCCGCGCGCCAGCGCGCAGCGCCATCACCCCGACGCAAGACACCGCGTAAGCCCCACCAGGCCGCCCGCGCGGCCGCAGTGGGGCGGGCCCCGCAAGACGCTTGGACTCACGAAAAGCGTCGGCAAGAACCTCAAGAACCCCACCCACGCCAGCGTCCTATCAAGTTCAAACCACCGCAGCCCGGTGTGGCGGCGGCCTGGGTGTGCGGGGCGTGTAGATGCGCCCGAGGGAATCGGAAGGCAGGCGCCGCAGGCGACAACGACGATGACGAAGGGGCAGTCCGGAGCGAAGGCTCCGGACCGCAATCGTAGCCCCGCGCACCCAGGCCGCCGCCACACCGGGCTGCGGTGGTTTGAAC
>NZ_JAKRML010000035.1:0-73484 GCF_022346505.1 Achromobacter sp. ACRQX | reverse complement strand
CACAGTGCGGCCACGAAGACAGTTTCTTCGTCACGGGTGTCGTGCAGGACGACTATTGAGCTTCAGATTCCCTCGGGCGCATCGACGGCGCTCGCCTCCCCGGTGACCACGACGCCGTGCTGCCAGGGTCTTTGGTTTGCGCGCTGTAAGACCTGTGGACGGGGCAGGGGATCTGCGGGGCCGCCGAATTGCTGCCGCCCGGGCGGCGGCAATCGGCATCGAGGCGGTGGGCGTCGTGGCGGTGTGCGCTCGCGCGCTGGTGGAGACACCGGTGGCGCGACCTTGGCGCGTCACCGGTGCTCGGGTGTCACCCGTCGCCACTTGCGCCCTCAGCGCGGAGCGCGCAGCAGCCGGTTGATCGCTTCCAGGTCCGATTCCGCCAGGATGCCGCTGGTGGCCTTCAGGCGCAGGCTGGAGAGCACTGTGCTGTAGCGGGCCAGGGCCAGGTCGCGTTGGGTGGCGTAGAGCTGTTGCTGCGCGTTCAGAACGTCCAGGTTGATGCGGACGCCGACTTCGTAGCCGGTGCGGTTGGCTTCCACCGCGGCGCGGCTAGATTTTTCGCCGGCTTCCAGGGCCTGGATGCGGGCTAGGCCACTGGTGACGCCGGTGTAGTACTGGCGGGTGGCCTGGACGGCCTGGCGGCGGGCGGTTTCGTAGTCGTAGCGCGCCTTCTGTTCCAGTTCGACCTTTTCCGTGACCTGCGAGGACACGCCGCCGCCGGAGTACAGGGGGATGGACAGGACCACGCCGATGGTGTTGTCGATGGGCTTGCCGGGGGCGGCGTTGCGCATGACGGCGTCGCTGGCGCTGCCGCTGGTGGCGCGCAGGTTCAGGGTGGGGTAGTGGCCGCTCTTGGCGATCTGGATTTCGCGGCCGGCGATGCGGGTCAGCAATTGCGCGCGCAGGACTTCGAGGCTGGAGGTTTCGGCCTGGTTGCTCCAGTCGGCGATGCGGGCGGGCTGGGGGGCGGGCAGTTGCACGCCGTAGGGTAGTTCGGCCAGGGCGCCGGGCTGGGTGCCGATGATCTTGGCGAGTTCGTCGCGGCGCACTTCCAGGTCGTTCTGCAGGCGCAGTTCCTGGGCGACGACGAGGTCGTAGCGCGACTGGGCCTCGTAGGTGTCGGTGATGGTGGCGTTGCCGAGTTCAAAGTTGCGCTTGGCGGATTCAAGCTGGCCGGCGACGGCGGTTTTTTCGGCTTCGGTGGCGGTCAGGGTGTCCTGGGCGTACAGGACGTTGAAGTAGGCGTCGGCGACGCGCAGCAAGAGGTCTTGGTATGCCTGCTGGAGTTGCACTTCGACGTCGGCGACGATGAGCTTGGATTGTTCGAAGTTCTGCCAGCGGCCCCAGTCGAAGAGCGGCTGGGTAAGCGCAAGGTCCCACACGCCGCGGCCGCCGCTGTAGGCGTAGGACAGGCCGCGGGTGCTGCGGGTTTCCTGGTAGGCGCCGCCGGCTTCGGCGGTGATCAGGGGCAGCAGCAGGGCGCGGGCCTGGGGTTCTTTTTCGAGGCCGGCGCGGTAGTTGGCGCGCGCGGCGGCGTAGGTGGGATCATTGCCCAGCGCGGCCTGCCAGACCTGGACCAGGTTCTGGGCGGACGCGGTCAGCGGGCCGGCACTTGCGGCGCAGGTGAAAACCAGTAAAGCCGTAAGTGAGCGGACGCGCATGATCTTTCAACGATACGCCGGGCCGCCGGACGTGACGCCGGCCCCATGGGGGCCGGGCAAAAGGCGGCGAGGTCGCGGAGTTAGAACTTGAACTGCGACACCGTGACGCCGCGCAACGGCTTGATGACCGTTTCGAAGAGCTTGACGGTTTCGAAGCTGGCGGCGGTGGTGCGGGTGATGCGACAGGCGGTCATGATGGGGGCTTGGCCAACCACCACGACAAGGCGGCCGCCCACGCGCAGCTGGTACTTCAGCGCGTCCGGCACGACCGGCACGGAACCGGTGACCAGGATGGCGTCGTATTCGGTGGAGCCCCAGCCATTGCGGGCGTCGCCGGTTTCGACCTTGACGTTGGTGACGTTGTTCATCTGCAGGTTCTGCTGCGCGAAGGTCACCAGGCGGCTGTCGATTTCGACGGAGGTGACCTGTTGCGCCAGGTAGCCCAGGAGGGCGGCCTGGTAGCCGGAGCCGGTGCCGATTTCGAGCACGCAGTCGGACTTGGTCAGCAGCAGTTCCTGCGCGAGACGGGCTTCGACCTTGGGGGCGAGCATGTTCTCGCGGGTGTTGACCGCGTTGATCTCGAGCGGGAGCTCCAGGTCGGAAAACGCCAGGCCACGCAGGGCCGGCGGAACGAATTGTTCGCGGCGCACATCGAACAGCGCTTGCAGCACGTTGGCGTCCAGGACGTCCCACGGGCGGATCTGCTGTTCCACCATATTGAAGCGGGCTTGTTCTACGTCGGGCAGGGTCGAAGCGTTCATGACGGTCAGAAAAAACAGAGGAATCAACGGGCCATTGTACCGATTCGTAGCGTCCTGTGACGGCGCGCCCGTGCGGCAGATGTTTCAGACGCGGCGCGGAGCCCGCAAAAGCAGACGGCGCCCCGTGGGGCGCCGTTGAGCTCAGTCTGAAAGGGGCGTTACCACCAGCCGTGGAAATGGTGGACCGGGCCGTGGCCCGAGCCGACCGACAGGCGCTCGGCGTGGCGGATGGCTTCAGTCAGGTAGGCCTTGGCGCGTTTGGCGGATTCCGGTACGTCCCCGATTTGTGGCAGCAGCGCCGCCAGCGCGGCCGACAGCGTGCAGCCGGTGCCGTGGGTGTTGGCGGTGTCGATGCGGTGGCCGGGCAGTTCGATCATGCGGTCGCCGTCATGCAGCAGGTCGATGGTTTCGCTGCCGGGCAGGTGGCCGCCCTTGACGAGCACCCAGCGTTCGCCGGAATGCGCCAGCTTGTTGCGCAGGCGCTCGGCCACGCGCCGCATTTCCTTGACGGTCTCGACGGGGCGCTCTTCGAGCAGCACGCCGGCTTCGGGAAGATTGGGCGTGAGCAGGGTGGTCAGCGGCAGCATGGCTTCGCGCATGGCGCCGACGGCATCGTTCTCGAGCAGCAGGTCGCCGCTCTTGGCGACCATGACCGGGTCCAGCACGATGTGCGCGGGCGTCCATTTGGCGAGCTTTTCGGCCACGACCTCGATGACGGGGCGCTGGCCCAGCATGCCGATCTTGACCGCGTCGATGCGCACGTCGGTGAACAGGGTGTCGATCTGCAGGCCGACGAAGGCGGGCGGCACCGGCGAGATGCCGGTCACGCCCTGCGTGTTCTGCGCGGTGAGCGCGGCGATGATGGCGCAGCCGTAGGCGCCCAGCGCGCTCATGGCCTTGACGTCGGCCAGGATGCCGGCGCCGCCGGACGGGTCGACGCCGGCGATGGTCAGCGCGTTGGGGATCGGACGGCCGCTGGCGGCCGGCTGGCGGGAATTCATTTTGCGGGACCGCCGGTGATCAGGCCTTCGGTGGGCGAGCTGGGCGCGCCGCTGTACAGCTTCTTGGGCATGCGGCCGGCCAGGAAGGCCTCGCGGCCGCTTTCCACGCCCTTCTTCATGGCGCTGGCCATCAGGATGGGGTCGCGCGCGCCGGCGATGGCGGTGTTCATCAGCACGGCGTCGCAGCCCAGTTCCATGGCGATGGCGGCGTCGGACGCGGTGCCCACGCCGGCATCGACCACGACCGGCACGCGGGCCTGGTCGATGATGAGGCGCAGGTTCCAGGGATTCAGGATGCCCATGCCGGAGCCGATCAGCGAGGCCAGCGGCATGACGGCCACGGCGCCCATGTCTTCCAGCATGCGGCACTGGATGGGATCGTCGGTGCAATAGACCATGACCTTGAAGCCTTCATCGACCAGCGTCTTGGTGGCCTTGAGGGTTTCGGGCATGTTGGGGAACAGCGTGTGCGGGTCGCCCAGCACTTCGAGCTTCACGAGGTCGTGGCCGTCCAGCAGTTCGCGGGCCAGGCGCAGCGTGCGCACGGCGTCGTCGGCGGTGTAGCAGCCGGCCGTGTTGGGCAGCAGCGTGAATTTCGAGGTGGGAACGTAGTCCAGCAGGTTCGGCTCGCCGGCGTTCTGGCCGATGTTGGTGCGGCGGATGGCGACGGTGACGATTTCCGTGCCGCTGGCGTCCAGGGCCGCGCGGGTCTGTTCGAAGTCCTTGTACTTGCCGGTTCCGACGAGCAGGCGCGACGAATAGGCGCGGCCGGCGATGGTGAGAGTGTCTTGTGTGGTCATGGCGGTGCTTCAAAGGGCGGGCGCGCACGATGCGAGGCCCGCGGGGGACTGGCTGACTGATGCCGAATGATAAAGCAGTCCGCCGGACGGCAGGGCCGGGCACTGGCCCGCGCGTTCCACTATTTGCGGATCGCGCGCGTCAGCGCACCCGGTCCAGGTCGGCGCAGAGGGTCTCGGCCGCGTCGATCAGCCGGGGGCCGGGCCGGTACAGCGCGTCGGCATCGACGCCGTAGACGTGGCCCTGGCGCGCCGCCGGCAGGCCCATCGTCTGCCAGGCGGCCAGGTTCCTGGCCGTGTCCTCCGGGCGCGAAACGCCGGCCAGCACGGCCTCGGGCCGGGCCGCCAGCACGCCTTCCAGCGTGACCTGCGGGGCGACGATGGGCGCCTGGCCGAAGACGTTGACGCCGCCGCACAGCCGCAGCGCGTCGCTGACGATGCTGCTGTCGTTCAGGGTGTAGATGGGGTCCAGGCCGGCCTGGACGAAGACGCGCACCGGGCGGCGGCCGGCATAGCGCGCCTTCAGGGCATCCAGCCGGGCGCGCATGTCCTGCGCGGCGGCCTGCGCCACGGGCTCGGTGCCGAACAGCTGGCCCATGCGCTCGACGGCGCCGGGGATGGCGGCGAGCGTCAGCGGATCGCTGTAGAAGACGGGCACGCCCAGCTTGTCCATCACGCGCGTCAGCGGTTCGGCGGCGGACGGTTGCCAGGCGATAAGAAGATCGGGCCGGGCGGCGGCCACGCGCTCGGCGTCCGGCTGCGTGCCGTCGCCGATGACGGGCAGCGCGCGCGCCGCGGCCGGATAATCGCTGCCGAGGACGGTGCCGACGATATATCCGCCCGCGCCGGCGGCGTAGATGAGTTCGGTGGCATGGGGCGCCAGCGTGACGGCGCGCCGGGCGGGGGCGTCCAGCGTGACGGTGCGGCCGCGGTCGTCCTGGACCTGGATGGCGGGGGCGCCGTGGGACAGCCGCGGAGACAGCGCCAGGGTCAATGCCACGATCGGCACCAAAGTCGGCACAAATGTCGGCACAAACGCCAGCACCAACGCCCGCATCAACCCTGACGCCGACGTCAGGGTCAGCTTCAGCGCAACGCCGGCAGTCGTCAGGACGCGTCGAAAGGTCATGCAGCGGCTCCGTCGGTGGGCACAAATGTAGAAAAGGGCCTGCGCAGACCCTGAGCCTCAACAAAGGCTCAGACCGGCAAGCCCAGTCCGCGAGGCGGCAATCAGTAGCGTAGCGTGAGCGACGCGTAGAAGTTGCGGCCGGGGGCGGGGTACAGGCTGTAGTTGGCGACGGGACCCAGCATCTCGAACGAGGCGTTGCCGCCGCGGATGCCGTACGTGGCGTACTGGCGGTCGAAGATGTTGTTCACGCCCACCGCGCCTTCGATGTTGCGGGTGAACTTGTACGCGACCTTGGTGTTGAACAGCACGTAGGCGTCCAGTTCCTTGTCGAACTGGTTGGCCTGGTCGTTGTCCATGCGCGACTTGCCCACGTATTGCGCCGACACGTTCCACAGGAACGCATCGGTGGGGCGCCACGTCACGCCGGCGTTGGCCAGCCACTTGGGCGCCAGCGGCACGGTCTTGCCGGCCAGGTCAACGCCGGCATAGGTGCCGGAGCGGAACTGCGCTTCCATCCAGGTCAGGTTGGCGTCCACGGTGACGCTGCGGGACAGCGCGGTGTGGCCTTCAAGCTCGATGCCCTGGCGGCGGGTCGGATCCAGGTTGGTGTTGGCGCCCGTGCCCGGGCCCCACAGGCCGTCGGCCAGCGGGTTGTACTGGATCTCGTTGGTCAGGTCGTAGTGGAAGTACGACAGGCGCGCGCTGCTGCTGGCCGACTGCCAGGTGACGCCGATTTCCTTGTCGGTGGACGTCTGCGGGGCCAGCGGCGACTGGACCGACAGCAGTTCGTCGGCGTTGGGCAGGCGGAAGCTGCGGCCGACCTTGCCGTACAGGCCGAAGCCGCCGGACAGGTCCTGGCGCACGCCCAACTGCCACGCGGTCAGGTGGTGGCTGCGGTCGGACGGCGTGCCCGAGCCCGAAATCACTTCCAGGTCGTCGGACGCGTACTGGCGGCGCACGCCCGCCGTGATGTAGGTGCTGTCGGTGGCGCGGATCTGGCCTTCGGCAAACAGGCCGTACTGATGCTGGCGCGACTGCCACTTCGACGGTTCGAAGTCGTAGTAGGCGTTCTGGTCGGCGGTGGTCTTGGCTTCCTGCGCATCGGCGCCGAAGACGACGCTGTGGCCGCCGTTGATCGGCAGGCGGTAGCGCACGCTGGCGATGTTCTCTTCCAGCTTCTGGTCGCGCAGCGTGTCGCCGAAACCGTCGTAAGTCAGGCCGCTGAGCTTCTTCTCGCGGGTCGACAGGTCCGAATACAGCACGCCGGCGCCGATGGCCTGCTCAAGTTGCAGACCAAACGTGGTGGTCGTGGTCTTGACGTAATCGACGTCGTTCTTCGAGCCGCGCGGATCGTCCTGGAATTCGTTCACGCCCGTGAACGGGTTGATCGTGCGCGGACCGGGCAGTTCCAGCTTCTGCGTGGTGGTGCGGCCGTACAGGCGAATCGAGCCGTCGTTGTGGCGGAAGGTGATGCCGCCGCCGCCGCCTTCGCGGCGCTCGCCGCTGTTGTCGCGGTAGCCGTCGCTGTGCAGCGACTGCATGTAGGCGTCAACGCCCACCTTCTCGTTGTTCATCGCGACCGCGGCGTCGTACTGGCGCAGGCCGTAGCTGCCGAACGTGGCGGTGGCGCGGGCCGTGACCGGTTCCTTGGCAAAGTCGGAGCGGGTGATGATGTTGATCACGCCGCCGGTGGTGCCGCCGCCGTACTGCACGGAGCCGCTGCCACGCACGATTTCGATGCGTTCGACCTGATCCAGCGGCACCACGCCCAGGCTGGGCGCCGACAGGTCGTTGGTGTTCTGTTTGACGCCGTCGATCAGGATCAGCGTGTTGCTGGCGCCGGTGATGCCGAAGCCGCGCAGGTCGACGATGGCGTTGTCGCTGGAGCTGGTGGTGTTGATCAGGTTGATGCCGGCCTGCGTGGACAGCAGGTCCTGCATGGTGCGCGCGCTGCTGGCCGCGATGTCCTCGGCGGTGATCACCGAGATCGACACCGGCAGCGTGCGGCCGTCGGTGGGCACGCGCTGGGCGGTGACGGTGATGCTGTCGAGTTCGGACGGGGCGGGAGCGGTTTGCTGGGCGGCGGCGATGGCCGGAGCGGAACAGAGCAGGGCGCCGGCATAGCGCCGGATGGAGCGGGCTTTCATCTACAAGACCTCGGTGCAGCCCGCGACCCCGCAGGCCATTCACGATGGGAAGGATGCCGGCGCGCCGGGCGAGCCGAAAGGCCGCGTGGCGGGAAACAGGCATCCTGACGAGCGAACAGGCCGGTATCGGGCTGCCATGGGCGCCAGGCGCGCATGGGGACCGTTGCGGGGGCAGCACAGGCTGGACGGGCGGCGCTGCGGCGGCCTTGCGGGCGGCGCGGCACTGCGGGGGCGTCTTCCTGTTTCCCGTTTATCTTTCGCTCGCGGCGGGCAAGTGTTGCGTGCTTGCCCAACCTGATGCGCCGAAAGCACCGGTTCGGGGCCGAAACTGTATCACCGTGAGGCGCGCGAAGGCCCATTTTGTTACGATCAGGGCTTGTTTTTTCGGCGTTTTTCGCGTTTTAGCCACATCCGCGCTGCCGTGGCCAACCTAATCCGGACCTGATCGTGTCGTATCCCCGCCTGCCGTACCCTCCCGAAGCCTATACCCGCGGCGGCGACTTTGCCCGCCTGCTGGGCAAGCGCATCCTGATCCTGGACGGCGCCATGGGCACCATGATCCAGCGCTACAAGCTGGGCGAAGCGGACTTCCGCGGCGAGCGCTTTGCCGATCACGGCAAGGACGTGAAAGGCAATAACGAACTGCTGTCGCTGGTGCGGCCAGACGTCATCTCCGAGATCCACCGCCAGTACCTGGACGCGGGCGCCGACGTCATCGAGACCAATACCTTCGGCGCCACCACGATCGCCCAGGGTGACTACGACCTGCCCGAACTGGCCTACGAGCTGAACCTGGTGTCGGCGCAGCTGGCGCGCGAGGCCTGTGACGCCTACAGCACGCCCGACAAGCCGCGCTTCGTGGCGGGCGCGCTGGGCCCGCAGCCGAAGACGGCTTCCATTTCGCCGGACGTGAACGACCCGGGCGCGCGTAACGTCACGTTCGACGAACTGCGTGTCGCCTATATCGAGCAACTGAACGGCCTGCTCGACGGCGGCATCGACATCGTCCTGATCGAAACCATCTTCGACACGCTGAACGCCAAGGCCGCCATTTTCGCGACCGAGGAAGTGTTCGAGGAACGCGGCATCCGCCTGCCGGTGATGATCTCCGGCACGGTGACCGACGCATCCGGCCGCATCCTGTCCGGTCAGACGGTCGAAGCCTTCTGGAACTCGGTGCGCCACGCGCGTCCCGTCACCATCGGCCTGAATTGCGCGCTGGGCGCGGCGCTGATGCGCCCCTACGTGGCCGAGCTGTCCAAGATCTGCGACACCTACGTCTGCGTGTATCCCAACGCCGGCCTGCCCAACCCCATGGCCGAGACCGGCTTTGACGAGACCCCGGCCGACACCTCGGCGCTGCTCGAGGAATTTGCGCGCGCGGGCCTGGTGAACATGTCGGGCGGCTGCTGCGGCACCACGCCGGACCACATCCGCGCGATTGCCGAGAAGGTCACGGCGCTGACGCCGCGCGTCGTGCCCGAGATCGCCGTCAAGACCCGCCTGTCGGGCCTGGAGCCGCTGAACATCGACGAAGACACACTGTTCGTCAACGTGGGCGAACGCACCAACGTGACGGGCAGCAAGATGTTCGCCCGCCTGATCCGCGAAGAGAAATACGACGAGGCGCTGGCCGTGGCCCGCCAGCAGGTCGAGAACGGCGCGCAGATCATCGACATCAACATGGACGAGGCCATGCTGGATTCGGTGGCCTGCATGCACCGCTTCCTGAACCTGATCGCATCCGAGCCTGACATCGCGCGCGTGCCGGTCATGATCGACAGCTCGAAGTGGGAAGTCATCGAGACCGGCCTGAAGTGCGTGCAGGGCAAGGCGGTGGTGAACTCGATCTCCATGAAGGAAGGGCTGGAGCCCTTCCGCCATCACGCCCGCCTGTGCCGCCGCTATGGCGCAGCGGTGGTGGTGATGGCGTTCGATGAACTGGGCCAGGCCGACACGCTGGAGCGCCGCAAGGAAATCTGCGGCCGCGCCTACAAGATCCTGGTCGAGGAAGAAGGCTTCCCGCCGGAAGACATCATCTTCGACCCGAACGTCTTCGCGGTCGCCACCGGCATCGACGAGCACAACCACTACGCCGTGGACTTCATCGAAGGCACGCGCTGGATCCGCGAGAACCTGCCGCACGCGCGCATCTCGGGCGGCGTGTCCAACGTCAGCTTCTCGTTCCGCGGCAACGAGCCGATGCGCGAGGCCATCCACACCGTGTTCCTGTATTACGCGGTCAAGGAAGGCATGACGATGGGCATCGTCAACGCCGGCCAACTGGGCGTGTACGCAGACCTGGACGCCAAGCTGCGCGATCTGGTGGAAGACGTGGTGCTGGACCGGCCGGAACCCGTCGGCAAGACGGAAGCGGACGACGAGCGCACGCCCACCGAACGCCTGGTGCAGTTTGCCGACAGCGTGAAGGGCAGCGGCGCCAAGAAGGAAGAAGACCTGGCCTGGCGCAATGCCGAGGTCGAGCAGCGCCTGTCGCACGCGCTGGTCCACGGCATCACGGCCTTCATCGTGGAAGACACCGAAGAGGTGCGCCAGAAGATCGAAGCGCGCGGCGGCCGTCCCATCGAAGTGATCGAAGGCCCGCTGATGGACGGCATGAACGTCGTCGGCGACCTGTTCGGCGAAGGCAAGATGTTCCTGCCGCAGGTGGTGAAATCCGCCCGCGTCATGAAGCAGGCCGTGGCGCACCTGATTCCGTTCATCGAAGAAGAAAAGCGCCAGATCGCGGCCGCGGGCGGCGACGTGCGCGCCAAGGGCAAGATCGTCATCGCCACTGTGAAGGGCGACGTGCACGACATCGGCAAGAACATCGTGTCGGTGGTCCTGCAGTGCAACAACTTCGAAGTCGTGAACATGGGCGTGATGGTGCCCTGCGCGCAGATCCTTGAGAAAGCCAAGGAAGAGAACGCCGACATCGTCGGCCTGTCCGGCCTGATCACGCCCAGCCTGGAAGAGATGGCGTACGTGGCGTCGGAAATGCAGCGCGACGAGTACTTCCGCAGCCGCAAGGTGCCGCTGATGATCGGCGGCGCCACCACCAGCCGCGTGCACACCGCCGTCAAGATCGCGCCCAATTACGAAGGCCCGGTGATCTACGTGCCCGACGCCAGCCGGTCGGTGGGCGTGGCCACCAACCTGATGTCCGACCAGTCGGAAGCCTACCTGACGGAATTGGCCGAAGAGTACGAAGACGTGCGCCGCCGCCATGCCAACCGCAAGGCGACGCCGATCCTGCCGCTGGCCGAGGCGCGCGCCTCGCGTCCCGCGATCGACTGGGACAACTACACGCCGCCGCGCCCCAAGTTCATCGGCCGCCGCACGTTCAAGAGCTACGACCTGGCCGAGATCGCGAAGTACGTGGACTGGGGCCCGTTCTTCCAGACCTGGAGCCTCTTCGGCCCGTACCCCGCCATCCTGCAAGACAAGGTGGTGGGCGAGCAGGCGCGCAAGGTCTTTGCCGACGGCCAGGCCATGATGAAGCGCATCGTTGAAGGCCGCTGGCTCACCGCCAATGGCGTCGTGGGCTTCTATCCCGCCAACACCGTCAACGACGAGGACATCGAGGTTTATAAGGACGAGACGCGCAGCGAAGTGCTGTTCACGTACCGCAACCTGCGCCAGCAGGGCGCCAAGCGCGAAGGCGTCAGCAACAAGTCGCTGTCGGACTTCATCGCGCCCAAGTCCACCGGCAAGGTCGATTACATCGGCATGTTCGCCGTCACAGCCGGTTTGGGCATCGAAAAGAAGGAAGCGGAATTCGAGAAGGCGCTGGACGACTATTCCAGCATCATGCTCAAGTCGCTGGCGGACCGCCTGGCCGAAGCCTTCGCCGAATGCCTGCATGCGCGCGTGCGCCAGGACCTGTGGGGCTACGCGCCCGACGAGGCCCTGTCCAACGACGACATGATTGCCGAGAAGTACGTGGGCATCCGCCCGGCGCCGGGCTACCCGGCCTGCCCGGAACACGTCGTGAAGACCGACATGTTCCGCGTGCTGGACGGTGAGGACATCGGCATGATGCTGACGGACAGCTACGCGATGTACCCGGCGTCCAGCGTGTCAGGCTTTTACTTCAGCCACCCGCAGTCGCAGTACTTCAACGTGGGCGTCATCGGCGAAGACCAGCTCGAAGACTACGCCCGCCGCAGCGGCCGCAGCATCGAAGACCTGAAGCGCACGCTGGCGCCCAACCTCGGCTAACGCGGCTGACTGTCGCGAAAGCCCAGGCTGAGGCTAAGGCTGGACCCGGGGCGCAGCGATGCGCCCCAATATCTTTTCGATGGCCACGCCGATCGCGAGCACCTTGCGGTCCTCGCCCGGCAGACCGTCGATCTCCAATCCCACCGGCAGGCCTTGATTCGACAGCCCGGCCGGCACGCTCAGGCCGGGCAGGCCGGCATTGCTGCCGGGATCCACATTGCGCGCCAGGCGGGCAAAGGTTTCGAAACTGCTGGCTTCGGGCGTGGACGCGGGCGGCGGCACCGGCACGGTCGGAAACAGCAGGCCGTCCAACGCGTGTTCCTTGAAGGCGCGGCGATAGACGTCGATGAGCTCACGCCGGCCGCCTGCGATGGCCTGTTCGTACAACGGTTGCAACGGCAGGAGCTGGCCGTCCGGCGTGGGCAGCACGCCCGGCACGATCAGGTTGTCGAAAATGCCCTTCACGTCGGGGCTGGAAATCTGCGCGACTACCTCATCAAAGCTCATCCCCACGTGATAACGCGCCAGATAGGCCGTCAGATCGGGCTTCTGCTCGAACAGGCATAGCGGCATGCCGACCGCCGCGTTGGCGGCGGGCAGGTCGGGCATGTCCAGCTCCACCAGCGTCACCCCGGCGGCGCGCAGCGTGTTCAAGGCGGCTTCTGAAACCGCCTGCACGTCGGGATCGAGGTCGGCCCAGAAGTACGCGGCCAGGCCCAGGCGAATGCCTTCGGGCGGCAGGGGCGCCAGCGGCTCGGTCTGGCCCGTGAGGATCGCATCCAGCAGCACGATATCGGCCATGTCGTTGGCGATGGGTCCGGGTGTGTCGCGCGTGTGGGAAATGGGGGTGATGCCCGCGCCGTCGTAGCGGCCCACGGTGGCGCGGAATCCGGCGGCGCCGTTCACCGAAGCGGGCAGGCGCACCGAGGCGCCGGTATCGGTGCCCAGCGAGGCGGGCGCCAGCCGCGCGCCCACCGCCGCGCCGCTGCCGGACGACGAGCCGCCAGCGATCAGGCGCGCGTCGTAGGCGTTGCGCGTGCCATCGCCATCCGGGCCGGGGAAGGCGGTGTTGAAGCCGGACACGCCGAACGCCAGTTCATGCATGTTGGTCTTGCCCAGGATGACGGCGCCGGCCTCGCGCAGCCGCTGCACGACGGGCGCGTCCTCGGCGGGGCGGAAGTTTTTCAGCGCTGGTGTGCCAGCGGTGTTCGGCAGCCCCGCGACGTGGATGTTGTCCTTGATGGCGACGGGCACGCCGCCCAGCGGGCCGTGGCCGGGCGCCGCATCGTAGGCGCGCGCCTGCGCCAGCGCGCCGTCGCGGTCTACCGTGATGAACGCGTTCAGGTCCTGGCGGGCGTCGATGCGGTCCAGGCAGGCTTGCGTCAGCGCAACGCTGGTGAGGCGGCCCTCGCGGATGTGTGCTGCCGCCTCGGTGACGGTCAGGTCCGCCAGATTGGCGGGCAAGGGCTGGTCGGTCGTGCTGGGCATGTCGCTTTCCTTGGCTGTCGTTCGATCCGTATCTATACAGGGGCCGCGCGGGGGCTGTCGAGAGGCGATCCGGCGGTTGTCTGGGCGTTGCCCGAGCGTTGCCGGTCGGCGCGTAGTGGAAAACCACGATGGCGGAAATTGGTGGACCAAATACGATTTGGTCAGACCAATTTGAGGCGCCATGACGTTGCATTCGCTCTCCAAGCCCGAAGTCCCCGCCGGCCGTGTCGCACCAGACCGCGGTTACTTGCGGTTGGCCGCGCAGATCCATGCGCTGGTGGCGCAGGGGGAATTTGCCGCGGGCCAGCGGCTGCCGGCCGAGCGCGCGCTGGCCGAGCGCTTCGACGTCAGCCGCACGTCCGTGCGCGAGGCCATCATTGCGCTAGAGCTGCAGGGCGTGGTGGAAGTGCGCGGCGGCTCGGGCATCTATGTCTGCGAACCGGACGCAAACCGACCGTCCGCGATGCCGGAGGCGGGCGCCGGCCCCTTCGAGCTCCTTCGCGCCCGCTGCCTGATTGAATCCGAGATCGCCGCGCTGGCGGCCACCACCCGCACCGATGCGGATCTGGACCGCATCTTCGAGGCGCTGACGGCCATGCGCGACCGGATGACGGACAAGGACGGCAACGCCGAGGCCGACCGCCGCTTTCATCTGTGCATCGCCCAGTCCACCGGCAACAGCGTGCTGCTGGCGACGGTGACGTCGATGTGGGATCAGGCCCGGGGGCCGGTCTGGGAAAAGATGGAACAGCATTTCCATACGCAGGCCTTGCGCCAGGCGTCGCAGGCCGATCACCAGCGCATCTTCGGCGCGCTGGTGGCCCGCGACGCGCAGGAGGCGCGGCTGGCGATGCGCGATCACCTGGAACGCGTGATCGGCGAATTTGCACAGGGGTGGCGCTGATGCTGAACTGCACGATCCACGGGGCGCAGGACCTGCGCCTGGACACCTCGGACTCGCAGCCTTTGGGGCCGTCGCAGGTGCGCGTCGGCGTCAAGGCCGTGGGCATCTGCGGATCGGACCTGCATTACTACCGGCACGGCCGGGTGGGCGATTTCGTCATTCGCGAACCGCTGACGCCGGGCCACGAGGCGTCCGGGCAGGTGCTGGAGGTGGGCGCGGACGTCACTGCGGTCAGGCCCGGTGACCGCGTGGCGCTGGATCCGGCGCGCACCTGCGGCGTGTGCCGCTATTGCCGGCAGGGCGATTCGAATCATTGCGAGTCGGTGCATTTCTTCGGCAGCGCCAGCCGCTTTCCGCACATGCAGGGCGCGATGCGCGAAGAGGTGGTGGTCGATGCGCGGCAGTGTGTGCCCGTGCCGGATTCGCTGTCGTTTGAACTGGCTGCGTTTGGCGAGCCGCTGGCCGTCGCCCTGCATGCGGTGCGCAGCGCGGGATCGTTGCTGGGCAAGACGGCCATGGTGGTCGGCGCGGGTCCGATCGGCGCGTTGATCCTGATGGCCGCGCGCCTGGCGGGCGCCAGCCGGGTCATTGTGGTGGATATCGTGGACCAGACACTGGCGGCGTGCGCCCGGGTGGGCGCCACGCAAACCATCAACGCGGCCACGGACCCGGCCGCCTTGGGCGCGCTGGCCGCGGGCAAGGGCACGGTGGACGTGTGTTTCGAGGCGTCGGGCAGCTATGCCGGCCTGGCAAGCTGCCTGCGCGCGGCGCGTCCGCGTGGCGTTGTCGTGACGGTGGGAACGCTGTCCGGCAGCAGCGCGGATTGCCCGTTCAACCAGATCATGGTCAAGAGCCTGTCGTGCATCGGCAGCTTCCGCTTTGTGGACGAATACGCGATGGCCGTGGATTGCCTGGCCCGCGGCCTGGTGGATGTGTCGCCGCTGCTGACGGCGGCGGTGCCCGTCGCGCACGTGCATGACGCCTTTGCGCTGGCGGGTGATCGCAACCAGGCGATGAAGGTGATGGTGACGTTCTGATCCTGCGGCCGCGTTGTGCGGCCGTCCCTTTCCTGTAGCCGGAAGTCCAAGATGAAGATTACGAATGCACGCGTGATTGTCTGTTCTCCGGGCCGCAACTTCGTGACCCTGAAGATCGAAACCGACCAGGGCCTGACCGGCATTGGCGATGCGACGCTGAACGGGCGCGAACTGGCGGTGGCCGCCTACCTGACCGAGCACGTCATCCCCTGCCTGATCGGGCGCGATGCGCATCAGATCGAGGACATCTGGCAGTACCTGTACAAGGGCGCGTACTGGCGGCGCGGGCCGGTCACGATGACCGCGATCGCCGGCGTGGACACCGCGCTGTGGGACCTGAAAGCCAAGGCCGCCGGCCTGCCGCTGTATCAGCTGCTGGGCGGCAAGAGCCGCAGCGGCGTGATGGTCTACGGCCATGCCAACGGCTCCGACATCGAGCACACGGTCGACGAGGTGCTGCGCTACGCCGACATGGGCTATCGCGCCATCCGCGCGCAAAGCGGCGTGCCGGGGCTGGAAAAGGTCTATGGCGTGGGCCGCGGCACGCTGTTCTACGAGCCCGCCGACGCCGACCTGCCCAGCGAGCACGACTGGTCCACCGAAAAATACCTGCGCCACGCGCCGCAACTGTTCGAACGCATCCGCGAAAAGCTGGGCTTCGAACACTATCTGCTGCACGACGTGCATCACCGCCTGACGCCCATCGAGGCCGCGCGGCTGGGCAAGTCGCTGGAGCCGTACAGCCTCTTTTGGATGGAGGACGCCACGCCCGCCGAGAACCAGGAGGCCTTCCGGCTGATCCGCCAGCACACCACCACGCCGCTGGCGGTGGGCGAAATCTTCAACACGATCTGGGACTGCAAGGACCTGGTGCAGAACCAGCTCATCGACTACATCCGCACCACGGTCGTTCACGCGGGCGGCATCACGCATCTGCGGCGCATTGCCGACATGGCGTCGCTCTATCAGGTGCGCACCGGCTGCCATGGCGCCACGGATCTGTCGCCGGTCTGCATGGGGGCGGCGCTGCACTTCGACCTGTGGGTGCCCAATTTCGGCATTCAGGAATACATGCGGCATACCGACGAGACCGATGCCGTGTTTCCCCACTCGTATACGTTCGAACAGGGCATGCTGTATCCGGGCGAGGCGCCGGGCCACGGCGTGGATATCGACGAGAAGCTGGCGGCGCGATATCCGTATCAGCGCGCGTATCTGCCCGTGAACCGGCTGCAGCACGACGGCACGCTATGGAACTGGTAGGCAAAGGCGGCCGGCTGAATGCGGGGGCGCTGGATGGCCTGCCCGCGCATGTCGCGCGGCCGGGATATGACCGGGACGCGCTCGGCATCGGCATCGTGCATCTGGGCCTGGGCGCATTCGCGCGTGCGCATCTGGCAGCGGTCAACGATGCGGCGCTGCGCGCCGGAGCTGGGCCGGACTGGGGCATTTGCGGCGTCTCGCTGCGCCACGCCGACACGCGCGACGCGCTGGCGCCGCAGGACGGCCTGTATGCGCTGGCGTTGCGCGATGCCGACGGCAGCGGCGCGTCGCGGCAGCGTGTGGGTGTCATCGGCTGCCTGCTTGAAACGCTGGTGGCGCCCGAGGACCCGCAGGTCGTGCTGGCGCGCATCGCGGCCGCCGGCACGCGCATCGTCAGCATCACGGTCACCGAGAAGGGCTATTGCCATGATCCCGCCAGCGGCAGGCTGAATCTGGATCATCCCGACGTCGTGCATGACCTCGCGAATCCCGAGTCGCCGTGTGGCGTCATCGGTTTTGTGGTGCACGGCCTGCAACGCCGCCGCGCGATGGGCCTGCCGCCGATCACGGTCATGTCGCTGGACAACCTGCCCGCCAACGGCCACTTGCTGCGGGCGCTGGTGCTGACGTTCGCGGCGCGCGTCGACCCGGCGTTGGCGGACTGGATTGCATCGGCGTGCGCGTTTCCCTGCTCGATGGTCGACCGCATCGTGCCGCGCACGACGGACGCGGATCGGCACGAGATCGCCGCGGCATTGGGCGTGCGCGATGCGTGGCCTGTGGTGGCCGAGCCCTATCTGGAATGGGTTGTCGAAGACCGCTTCGCGGCGGGCCGGCCGGACTGGACCGCGGGCGGTGCGCGTTTCGTGATGGACGCCGCGCCGTTCGAGACGCTGAAACTGCGCATGGTCAACGGCGCGCATTCCGCGCTGGCGTATCTGTCGGTGATGGCGGGGTGGGCCACCGTGGACGAGGCGATGGCGCGGCCCGGCATGCGGCGGTTCCTGGGCGCGCTGATGGGCCAGGAGATCGAACCGACGCTGCCGCCGTTGCCGGGGCTGGATATCGAGAAGTACCGGCAAGGCCTGTTGCAGCGATTCGCCAATCCGGCGCTCAGGCATCAGACGCGGCAGATTGCGATGGACGGCTCACAGAAGTTGCCGCAGCGGCTGCTGGGGACGGTGCGCGACCGGCTGGCGGCGGATGCGCCAATGCCGGGTCTTGCGTTGGCCGTGGCCGGGTGGCTGCTTTTCCTGCGCGGACAGGATGAGGCCGGGCGTGTCTATGAGGTCCAGGACCCGTTGGCCGAAGCGCTGGCGCATCGGTATGAGCAGGCCGAACGGGCGGCGGAGCAGGCGGGCGAGGGGCCCGCGGCGATGCTGGCGTGGGCGGGCGTCATGACGGGGTTTGAGCCGGTGTTCGGTGACCTCGGCCAGGAGCCGCGGTTTGTGCGGGCGGTGGGCGCGGCTGCGCAGTTGCTGCGCAGCCTGGGCGTGGTGGGGGCGCTGGCCGCGATGGAGCCGTCGAGAGTGGACTGATTCAGCCCGGCTTTCTCACCACAATCGTCGCCGTGTCGCTCGTAAAAGACCCGTCCTCGCGCACGTCGAAATGCGCGCGCACGACGTCCGGCGCGATGCCGAACATGTGGCGCAGCGCAGCCACCAGCGTGTCGGGCGTGCGCATGCGCGTGACCCACGACTGAAACTCCAGCGGCAGGCGGCGCGGCGCCAGTTCCTGCAGCGTGAAGCCCGCTTCGGTCAGCATGCGGGTCCATTCGGCCACCGAGTAATCGCGCACGTGCGAGGTGTCGCGCAGCACTTCGATGGTCTGCAGCCAGGTGTCCAGCAGCGGTTCGCCCGGCGACACCACGTCGGCAAAGACGGCAATGCCGCCCGGCTTGAGCACGCGGAAAGCCTCGCGCAGGCCGCGGCCGGCGTCTTGCCAATGGTGCGTGGAATAGCGCGACATCACCAGGTCGAACTCGGCGTCGCCGAACGGCAGGTACTCGGCCTTGCCCTGACAGGTCACCAGATTGGCGAGCCCGCGCTTGGCGGCTTCGGCGGCGACGACGTCCAGCATCTGCTGCGACAGGTCGTAGGCGGTCACATGCGCCACTTTCGGCGCCACGTGAAAACTCACGTGCCCGCCGCCACAGCCCAGGTCCAGCACGCGCGCGTCCGGGTGCTGGCCGGCGACCGCGGCCATTTGCAGCAGGTCTTCGCCCTGGGCGTGGACGGCGCTGGTCAGGTAGGCGGCGGCGCGGGGGCTGAATTGGCGGTCGACGGCGGCGTCGTGCGAGCTGGCGGTCATGAGGGGTCCTCGTGTCGGAAAGGCTGTTGGGGGCGGATTCCTGGCCGGAATGTTGCCCGGAATGCTGTCGAGATCGTTGTCGGAATTTCTTTCGGGATTGCGAAAGGATGCAGGCGCTAAGATAGGCGGGCCCGTATACACGTACAAGCCCATTACTCATCCTGGTATGAACACTTCCCCCCAGCCCGTCACCCCCGGCCACGAAGGCTCGCATCTGCGCCGTCACGCGCTGGGCGAATTTGTGCGCAGCGCGCGGTCGCGCATCACGCCGCAGATGGCGGGTCTGCCCGAGGGGTCGCGCCGCCGCACGCCCGGCCTGCGGCGTGAGGAAGTGGCGCAGCTGTGTGGAATCAGCGTCACCTGGTACACATGGATCGAGCAGGGACGCGAGGTGTCGGTCTCGCCCTCGGTGTGGTCGCGCATCGCGGGCGTGCTGCAGTTGGCGCGGGCCGAGCGTGCGTACCTCTTCGATCTTGCCGATTGCGCCGACCCGCAGCACGCCCGCGACGACGCCGGCGGCGCGCCGGGCCCGCTGCAGGAATGCGTCAACGCGATCAACGCGCCCGCCTATGTGCTGGACCGCGCCTGGAACGTGCTGGCCTGCAACGCGCCGCTGGTCGACCTGTTCGACCACTGGCCCGAGCGCGATCCCGAGCCCAACCTCCTGCGCTACATCTTCCTGGATCCCGCGGCGCGTGAACTGGTGGTCGACTGGGACCAACGCGCCCGCCGCGTGGTGGCTGAATTTCGCGCCGACGCGGGCGCGCATCTGGACGAACCGGCGGTGCTGGCGCTGCTGGACAGCCTGAGCCGGCAAAGCGTGGTTTTCTCGCATTGGTGGACGCGGCACGCCGTGGTGGAACGCGAAGGCGGCCTGCGCGAATTCCAGCATCCGCAGCGCGGCAAGCTGGCGTACCAGCAGATCACGTTCCGGCTGGCGACGCATCCGGATTTGAAGCTGGTGATGCTGCTGAGCGGGGCGGGTGTCTGAAACCTCAATGAGGCGGCGTCGTAGTTTGACCGGTGTCTGACACCGCTCAAGCTCACACCGGTTAACCCGCCGAATCGCTACGCCGCGTTTTCCTCGCCGAACAGGCTGTCCTGCATCCCGGCATCAACCAGCCCCTGCAGCAGTTTCTTGACGGGCGCCGGCAGCGCCATCATCCCCAGCTTGTCTGCAGGCACCCAGCGTTCCGGCAACGCCGGTTCGCGCAGGGCAACCGCGCGCACCGGCACAAGCCAGGGCCGGATGTGCAGGCGGTAATGCGTGAACGTGTGGGCGAAGGCAGCCAGCTCGAAGCGCTGTTCCGGCTCCAGCCCCAGCGCGCGCGACGCGGTGTCGGGATCACCCGCCGCATCAAACTCCGGCAGGCTCCACAGCCCGCCCCAGATGCCGGGTTCGGGACGCTGTTGCAGCAGGAACGCGCCCTGGTGCCGCAGCACCAACATACAGGTCTCGCGTTCGGGGATCGCCTTGCGCACCTTGGGCGTGGGCAGTTCGGCCTGTCGACCTTCGCGGCGGGCAACACAGGTCTCCGCCACCGGACATCTGTCGCAGGCGGGTTTGCCGCGCGTGCAGAGCGTGGCGCCCAGATCCATCAGCCCCTGCGTGTAGGCCGCCATGTCCAGCCCGGGCGCCGCGTCCACCTGCGCATGCGCCAGCGCCCAGAGACGCTGCTCGACTTCGCGCTTGGCCGGGTCGCCCGCGATGCCGAAGTGGCGAGTGAATACGCGCTTGACGTTGCCGTCCAGAATCGGCGAGCGCTCGCCGTTCGAAAACGCCGCAATGGCCGCGGCGGTAGACCGGCCTATGCCCGGCAGCGTAGCGATGGCCTCGGCGGTGGGCGGAAAGCGGCCGTTCCAGTCGCGCACGATCTCCTGCGCGCAGCGATGCAGGTTGCGGGCGCGGGCGTAGTAGCCCAGGCCGGCCCAATAGGGCATCACGTCTTCCTGCGAGGCGGCGGCCAGCGCCGCGACGTCCGGAAAGCGTTGCAGAAAGCGCTCGTAATAGGGAATGACGGTGGCCACCTGCGTCTGCTGCAGCATGATTTCGGAAAGCCAGATCCGGTAGGGATCCCGGGTGTTCTGCCAGGGGAGATCGTGGCGGCCATGCTGGCGCTGCCAGGCGACGATGCGAGGGGCGAAGTCCATGCCGGCAATTATCGCATCGCCCTATTGCCCGCCCGAGGGCCAGGGGTTACAACCGAAAGGACTAACGCCAGCCGGCCCCGTTTTTTCGGAGCGGCGGGTGCGGCAAGCGCGATTCCGCCCGCAGAGGCGCGAACGCATCAGGACTTCACTTTCACGGCCCTTGTTGGCCCGCGTGCGTTCTGGCAAGAGGCGCGCGACGCTGGTGGGGGCATCCGATGTTGGAGTAGACATGAATGCCCCCCTTACGCCCGCCGTCCGCGCGGCGCTTGAATCCGTCCAGCTCGACGACAAATACACCCTGCAATCCGGCCGCGCGTGGATGAGCGGCATCCATGCGCTGGTGCGGCTGCCCATGATGCAGCGCGTGCGCGACGCGCAGGCAGGGCTGAACACGGCGGGCTTCGTATCGGGCTATCGGGGTTCACCGCTGGGCGGCGTCGACCAGAACATGTGGAAGGCCGCCGCCCATCTGAAGGCGCACCACGTCGAGTTCCAACCCGGCATCAACGAAGACCTGGCGGCCACGGCGGTGTGGGGCACGCAGCAGGTGAACCTTTTTCCCGGCGCAAAGTACGACGGCGTATTCGGCATGTGGTACGGCAAGGGTCCCGGCGTGGACCGCTGCGGCGACGTCTTCAAGCATGCGAATGCAGCCGGCACCGCGCGCCACGGCGGGGTGCTGGTGGTGGCGGGCGACGACCACCCCGCCAAGTCCTCGACGCTGCCGCACCAGAGCGATCACATCCTGAAGGCCTGCATGATTCCGGTGCTGTTCCCGTCCAGCGTGCAGGAAGTGCTGGATTACGGCCTGCACGGCTTGGCGATGAGCCGCTACGCGGGCGTGTGGGTGGGCATGAAGTGCATCACCGACATCGTGGAGGTGTCGGCATCGGTCGACGTGGACCCTCACCGCGTGCGCATCGTGCTGCCCGAGGACTTCCAGCTGCCGCCGGACGGCCTGAACATCCGGCTGCCCGACACGCCGTTGCAGCAGGAAGCGCGGCTGCTGGACTACAAGCTGTACGCCGCGCTGGCCTATGCGCGCGCCAACGGGCTGAACCGCGAACTTTGGGAGGTGCCGCAGCGCGATGCGCGGTTCGGCATCATGACGTCCGGCAAGGCCTACCTGGACACGCGCCAGGCGCTCTCGGACCTGGGCCTGTCCGAAGACGTGTGCCGGCGCATCGGCCTGCGCCTTTTCAAGGTGGGCATGGTGTGGCCGCTGGAATCCGCCGGCACGCAGCGGTTCGCCGAAGGGCTGGACGAGATCCTGGTCGTGGAGGAAAAGCGCCAGGTGCTGGAATATCAGCTGAAAGAGGAGCTGTTCAGCTGGATCGGCAGCGGCAAGAAGATTCCGCGAGTGGTGGGCAAGTTCGACGACAAGGATGGCGGCGAGTGGTCCGTGCCGCAGGGCAACTGGCTGCTGCCGGCGCATTACGAATTCTCGCCTGCGATGGTCGCCAAGGCCATCGCGGCGCGCCTGTTGCGGTTCGCGTTGCCGGACGATGTGCGCGCGGGCATCGAGGCTCGCGTGGAGTTCATCCGTGCCCGCGAAGCGGCGCTGGCGCGACCGCGTGTGGTTGAAGAGCGCAAGCCCTGGTTCTGTTCAGGCTGTCCGCACAATACGTCGACACGCCTGCCGGAAGGTTCGCGCGGCATGGCGGGCATCGGCTGCCACTACATGGTGCGATGGATGGACCGCAGCACCGACGTCTTCACGCAGATGGGCGGCGAGGGCGTGCCGTGGCTGGGGCAGGCGCCGTTCACCGAGGAAAAGCACGTGTTCGCGAACCTGGGCGACGGCACCTACTTTCATTCGGGGCTGCTGGCGATTCGGGCAGCGGTGGCGGCCAAGGCGCCGATCACGTACAAGATTCTGTTCAACGACGCGGTGGCGATGACGGGCGGGCAGCCGGTGGACGGCCCGATCAGCGTGCCGATGATCACGCGCCAGGTGGCGGCCGAGGGCATCGAGAAGATCGTGGTGGTGACGGACGATCCCGGCAAGTATGTGGACGTGACCGACCTGGCGCGGGACGTGCCCGTGCGCCATCGCGACGAACTGGACGCGGTGATGCGCGAGCTGCGCGAGCATCCCGGCGTGTCGGTGCTGATCTACGACCAGACCTGCGCAACCGAAAAGCGCCGCCGCCGCAAACGCAACGCCTATCCGGACCCGGCGCGCCGCGTGGTCATCAATGAACGGGTGTGCGAGGGCTGCGGGGATTGCTCGTCGAAGTCGAACTGTCTGTCGGTGGAGCCGCTGGAGACCGAGTTCGGGCGCAAGCGCAAGATCAACCAGTCGAGCTGCAACAAGGATTTCTCCTGTCTGAAGGGCTTTTGCCCGAGCCTGGTGACGGTGGAAGGCGGCAAGCTGAAGAAGCCGCCCGCGTTGGCGCAATCGGGCGACGCGCCGGACGAGGATGTGCCTGCGCCCCGGGTGCGTAGTCTGGACGTGCCTTATGGCGTCTTCATCGCGGGGGTGGGCGGCACGGGCGTGGTGACGATCGGGCAGCTGCTGGGCATGGCGGCGCACCTGGAGGGCAAGGGCTGTTCGGTGCTGGACATGGCGGGACTGGCGCAGAAGGGCGGCGCGGTGTTTTCGCACGTGGTGTTGGCGGGCTCGCCGGACCATCTGCTGAACACGCGCGTGGCGATGGGCGAGGCGGATCTGCTGCTGGCCGGCGACTTGGTGGTGGCGACGAGCGCGGAGGCGATGGCGCGCGTGAGTCCGGGACGCACGCATGTGCTGCTGAACAGCGATACGGCGCCGACGGCGGCATTCGTGTCGAATCCGGGCTGGACAGTGCCGGGGGCGAATCTGACGGCAGATCTGCAGAGCGCCTGCGGCAAGGAGAATCTTGACGCGGTGGATGCCGCAGCCATGGCGGTGGTGCTGCTGGGCGATGCGATCTATTCGAATCCGCTGATGATGGGCTACGCATTCCAGAAGGGCTGGATTCCGCTGTCGCGCGAGGCGCTGCTGCGGGCGATCGAGCTGAACGGCCAACAGGTGGCAAACAATCTTGCGGCCTTTGCGTGGGGACGGCGGGCAGCGCACGAGCCGGCGGCGGTGGCGCGCTTGATGGCCAATGGCGGAGTGCCGGCCGCGCAGCCGGAAGACATCATCGAAATCACGCGGCCGCGGGTGGCGAGTCCGGTGGTGGATCTGAAGAAGCCCGCCGGTGAATTGGCGCAGATGGTGGCGGTGCGCAAGGCGTTCCTGACGCAGTATCAGGACGCGGACTATGCCAAGCAGTACACGGATCTGGTGGACAAGGTGGTGCATGCGGAGCGGGAGGCGACGGGCACGAACCGGCTGGCGGTGGCGGTGGCGCGGTATTACTTCAAGCTGATGGCCTACAAGGACGAATACGAGGTGGCTCGGTTGTATTCGGATGGGGAGTTCTTGAAGCGGGTGGGCGAGCAGTTCGAGGGAGATTGGAAACTGCGCTTTCATCTGGCGCCGCCTTTGTTTGCACGGCGGGACAAGGATGGGCATCTGGTGAAGCGGTCTTATGGGCCGGGGATGCTGAAGGTGTTTCGGGTGCTGGCAAGGATGCGGGTTTTGCGGGGGTCTCGGCTTGATCCGTTCGGGTATACGAAGGAGCGGCGGGCTGAGCGGGAATTGATCAAGGAGTATCGGGAGACTGTGACGGCGATTCTGGGGAAGTTGAATCGCGGGAATCTGGATAAGGCGGTGGCGTTGGCTAGCGTGCCGGAGGAGATCCGCGGGTACGGGCACGTGAAGGAGGCGTCGATGGTGCGGGCCGAGGCGATGCGGGAGGAGTTGTTGAAGGGGTTTACCGCGAGGGTGGTGGCGATTGGGGTTCGGGCGGCTTGATGGTGCTTTATTGGTGTTGCCGGGCAGTGAGTGCTTGGGACGCCTCTCGGTGCCGTGTTATTGCCGGGGTTGAGTTCTTGGGACGCCTCGCGGTGCCGCGTTGTTGCCGAGGGTGGAGTTCTTGAGACGCCTCCCCGGAGCCGTGGTAATGCCGAGGGTGGAGTTCTTGAGACGCCCGGCGCGTCGTCGGCCTGGGGCGCGCGGGGCTACGATTGCGGTCCGGAGCCTTCGCTCCGGACTTCCCCGTCGTCATCGTCGTTGTCGCCTGCGGCGACTGCCTTCCGATTCCCTCGGGCGCATCTACACGCCCCGCGCGCCCCAGGCCGACGCCGCACCGGGCTTTACTGTGGAAGCTTTACGGGCGCTGGGGCGGATTGGGTTCTTGAGGTTCTTGCACGCATTCGTGTGAGATAGAAGCAGCTTGCGGCGCCCGTCACCGTTCGGCCGCGCGGGCGGCCTCCGGTGACTTACGCGGCGTCTTGCGTCGTAGCGATGACGCTTCGCGTGTGGCTGCTTCAGCCCCAGGTGTCTGACACCCAAGTGAGATTAGCGTCATACCAAGAACGTCTCCCGAGGGTGTCAGACACCGGCAGCGGCAGGCGCTCTGGCCGGGTGCAGGCGGAGATGGCAATCACCGTCAGTTGAACCTCCGTGTCCGACGCGCGCCGCCCATCACGGCTCCACCTACCGTGACGGCGGCCATTAGCAAACCAGCCGTCACCAGCGCGCAAGCGAATACCGCCACGACGACCCACCGACCCGATGCCGGGGTGCCGCCGCCCGGGCGGCAGCACTCCGGCGGCCCCGCAGATCTCCTGCCCTGACCACAGGTCTTGTAGCGCCTCATACCAAAGACCCTCGTAGCACGGCGTCGTGGTCACCGGGGAGGCGAGCGCCGTCGATGCGCCCGAGGGAATCTGAAGGGAGCCGAAGGCGGACGAAGATGACGACGGGGCAGTCCGGAGCGAAGGCTCCGGACCGCAATCGTGGGCGATCGCCTCCCCGGTGACCGCGGCGTCGGGCGACCTACGGAGAACCGGCTCCCCGCACAACGATGTTTGACACCAAAGCCAAACCAACGACCGATTGCCTTACTTAACCGCCCCTACCGACCACCCCTTAGACAACTCCACTGCCTGCCGCCACCGCTTCATCCGCGCATCTCTCACGGACTGAGGCCACGCAGGCGTGAACGTGCGTTCAGCCTGCCACTTCGATGCAAATTCATCCGGACCCGACCAGAAGCCTACAGCAAGGCCGGCGAGGCCCGCCGCGCCGAGTGCAGTCGATTCGGGAACCCGGGGGCGGACAACCGGAACGCCCAGAATGTCAGCCTGCATCTGCATCAGCAAGTCATTGCGTGCAGCGCCGCCGTCGACGCGCAATTCCGTCAAAGCGATGCCGCTGTCCGCATTCATGCACGTCAGCAGTTCAGCGCTTTGCAGGGCGATGGATTCCAGCGTGGCACGTGCGATATGGGCGCGTGTGGTGCCGCGAGTCAGGCCAACAAGGGTGCCGCGCGCATAGGGATCCCAGTGCGGAGCGCCCAGACCAGCAAACGCCGGGACCATGAAAACGTCGTCCGTGTCCGAGACGCTGGCGGCCAGGGATTCGATTTCTTCGGAGCGCTGGATGATGCCCAACCCGTCGCGCAGCCATTGAACCGCAGCGCCGGCCACGAAGACGCCGCCTTCCAGCATGTATGCCGGCTTCCATTTGTCCTGCCCCGCTTGAGGCAGGCCCCAGCCGACCGTGGACAGCAGGTTGTTGCGCGATTCGACGGGCTTGTCGCCCACGTTCATCAGCATGAAGCAGCCGGTGCCGTAGGTGTTCTTGGCCATGCCCGGCGTAAAGCAGGCCTGACCGAAGGTCGCGGCCTGCTGGTCACCCGCCACGCCCGCGATGGGCACGGAGCCGCCCAGCCATTCCGGCAGCGCCTCGCCGACGATGGCGCTGCTGGGTGCGATCTGCGGCAGGACGCTGCGCGGGATGTTGAGCAGCGCCAGGATGTCGTCGTTCCAGTCCTGCGTGTGCAGGTCGAACAGCATCGTGCGCGAGGCATTGCTGGGGTCGGTGCTGTGGACCGCGCCGCCCGTCAGTTGCCAGATCAGCCAGGTGTCGATGGTGCCGAAGGCCAGTTCGCCGCGTTCGGCCAGGCGGCGGGCGCCGGGCACGTGGTCCAGCAGCCAGGCCAGTTTGGTGCCGGAAAAGTAGGCGTCGACGACCAGGCCCGTGCGCGCCTGCAGGAAGTCGCCGTGGCCGTCCTGGCGGAGCTGGTCGCACATCGGGGCCGTGCGGCGGTCCTGCCAGACGATGGCGCGGGCCAGCGGGCGGCCGGTGGAGCGTTCCCAGATGAGCGTGGTCTCGCGCTGGTTCGTGATGCCGATGGCGGCGATGTCTGCCGCCGCCGCGCCCGCGTTGCGCAAGGCTTCGCGGGCGACGTCGAGCTGGCTGTGCCAGATCTCGTTGGCGTCGTGCTCGACCCAGCCCGGACGCGGATAGTGCTGGCGGAATTCACGTTGGCCCACGCCGCGGACCACGCCGTCGCGGTCGAACACGATGGCCCGGGAGCTGGTCGTGCCCTGGTCCAGGGCTAGGACAAATTCATTCGTCGTCACTGTTTTTCGCGCCGTTCAGGTGTGCCCCGGCCAGCGGGTCGAGGCGTCTAAAGGAGAAAGTCGATGCCATGCACAGCAGGCCGATGACGATGAAGCCGGCAACCACGTCGCTGATGGCCAGCGTTTCGGCGCCGCGCAGCGACATGCTGATGTTCAACGTGACCGCGGCCACCCCGACGCCCAGCGTGATGCCCAGTTGCTGGGCCATGGCCGAAAAGCTGCTGGCGCGGCTCATCTTGGCGGGCGGGATGTCGGCATAGGTTAGCGTATTTACCCCCGTGAACTGCAACGACCGGAAGAAGCCGCCCACCAGCAGGATGGCGATCATCAGCCATACGGGCGTGGCCGGGTTGAAGGCGCCGCAGACGATGATGAAACCGCCCGTCAGTAGCGCATTCAAGGTCAGCACGCGGCGAAAGCCGAAGCGTTGCACGATGGGCGTGGCCACGAACTTCATCAGCAGCGCGCCGGCGGCGCTGGCGAAAGTGATGAGGCCGGCCGAGAACGGCGAAAGGCCAAAGCCCACCTGCAGCAGCATGGCCAGGAGGAACGGCGTGGCGCCGACCGCGAAGCGGCACAGGTTGCCGCCCAGCGTGGAGATGGCGAACGTGGGAATCCGCATCAGGGACAGATCGATGATGGGATGTTCGGTGCGCCGTGCGTGCACGCCGTACAGCAGTCCGCACACGATGCCCACGGCGATGAGGCCGAGCAGCATGGGCAGCGGCATCACGTCGCGGCCGATGGCCTCGAAGCCGGTGACCAGGGTGGCCAGGCAGCCGGCGCTCAGCAGAAAGCCGATCCAATCGAGCCGCGGCGTGCCGGTTTCGCGGATTTCGGTGACGTACCGCAGCACCAGGAAGATGCCCAGGAACCCGATCGGGATGTTGATCAGGAAGATCCAGTGCCACGACATATACGTGACAATGAAACCGCCCAGCGGCGGTCCGATCACCGGTCCCAGCAGTGCCGGGATCGACAGAAAGGACATGGCCTTGAGCAGATCCTGCTTGGGGACGGTGCGCAGGAGGATGATGCGGCCCACCGGCACCATCATGGCGCCGGCCATGCCCTGGACGATCCGGGCCAATACGAGTTGGGGGAGGTCCTGCGAGATAGCGCAGGCGACGGAACTGAGGGTGAACAGGCCGATCGCGGTAATGAATACGCGCCGGGCGCCGTAGCGGTCCGCCGCCCACCCGCTGATGGGCACGAAGACAGCGACGGCCAACAGGTACGAGGTGATGGCCACATTGAGCCGCACCGGGGTGGATCCCAGGGCCCGTGCCATGGCGGGCAGGGCGGTCGCCACGACCGTCGCGTCCAGCATCTGCATGAACAGCGCGCAGCCGACGATGAAGGGGATCATGCGCGCCGCGCGCACCGCATCCGGGGTTGACGGTGGAGCGGGATTGGCTGCGGCGGCGGATTCTGCGGACATGTCGGGCGGGCTGCGGTGGAAGCCTGACGATTGTAACGCCGGGGATATGGCCGCCGTGAAGTAAACTCGAGACATCTGCAACCTAATGAAATTGGCGTCATGGCGACCAACTACGAATCCGAGATCACCCAGTTCCTCAAGGACTTCAAGAAGTCCCACCCTGGCACCGAAGAGCGCCAGCGCGAGGGACGCGCCCGCCTCTGGGACAAACCGCAGGATCAAGAGCTGCTCGAAGGCTTCCGCGCGGCACGCGTGGCGCAAAGGCCGTACGTGTATCAGGCCGACTGATACCGTTCTCGGCAAACATGGTCCAGAACCCCTCGGTGCCAGGCGATGCCCTGGCCAAGCTAGTGGCACCGTCCGTCGACAGCACGCCCGACACCATCGATAGCGTGGCGTTTGCGCGTCTGTACGGCGAGCCGCTGTTCCAGATGCCGACGGACCTGTACATCCCGCCCGATGCGCTGGAAGTCTTCCTCGAGGCGTTCGAAGGGCCGCTGGACCTGCTGCTTTACCTGATCCGCAAGCAGAACTTCAACGTTCTGGACATCCCCATGGCGGATGTCACGCGGCAGTATCTGTCGTATGTGGATCAGATCCGCATCACCAATCTCGAACTGGCCGCCGAATACCTCCTGATGGCGGCCATGCTCATCGAGATCAAGTCGCGCATGCTGCTGCCGGTCAAGAAGACCGACACCGGCGAAGAGCCCGAAGATCCCCGCGCCGAACTGGTCCGCCGCCTGCTCGAGTACGAGCAGATGAAGCTGGCCGCCCAGAAGCTCGACAAGATGCCGCAACTGGGGCGCGATTTCGTCAGCAGCCAGGCCGTGGCCGACCTCAGCGTCGAGCGCGCGCTGCCCGACGTCAGCGTGGACGACCTGCGCGCGGCCTGGGCCGACATCATGAAGCGGGCCAAGCTCAACCAGCATCACCACATCACGCGCGAGCAGCTGTCCGTGCGCGATCACATGACGCACATCCTGCGCCGCCTGAACGACGTGCGTTTCATGGAATTCGGCGACCTCTTCATGGAGCGCGTCCGCGAGGGCGCACCCGCCGCGGTCGTCGTCGTGCATTTCATCGCCATGCTCGAACTGGCGCGCGAATCGCTGCTGGAAATCACGCAGGCCGAGCCCTATGCGCCCATCTACGTCCGCCTGGCGTACACCAGCGTGGCAGCCGTCGCGGCCTGATCCTGACCGGGCTCCTGCCCACCCCGGAGATTCCCTTGAAAGTCGTACACACCATCCAGGAATTGCGCGATCACCTGCGCGGACAGAACCGCGTTTCGTTCGTGCCCACCATGGGCAACCTGCATGAAGGCCACCTGTCGCTGATGAAGCTGGCGCGCCAGCACGGCGACCCCGTCGTGGCCAGCATCTTCGTGAACCGCCTGCAGTTCGGCCCGAACGAGGACTTCGACCAGTATCCGCGCACCCTGGCCGCTGACATCGAAAAGCTTGAAGCGGCGCGCGACGTCTACGTGCTGTTCGCGCCGAACGAGCGCGAGATGTATCCCGAGCCGCAGAATTTCCGCATCCAGCCGCCCGATGACCTGGGCGACATCCTGGAAGGCGAGTTCCGTCCCGGGTTTTTTGCCGGTGTCAGCACCGTCGTGCTGAAACTGTTTTCCTGCGTGCAGCCGCGCGTGGCGGTGTTCGGGAAGAAGGACTACCAACAGCTCATGGTGGTGCGCAACATGTGCCGCCAGTTCCAGTTGCCCGTCGAGGTGCTGGCGCATGAAACCGTGCGGGCGGACGATGGCCTGGCGCTGTCGTCGCGCAACCGCTACCTGACTGACGGCGAGCGCGCCGAGGCGCCGGCGTTGTACGCCGAGCTTCAGGAGATCGGCCGCCGCCTGGCCCAGGGCGAGCGCGATGCTGCTGCGTTGGAGAACGACGCGGCCCAGCGGCTGACGCAGCGCGGCTGGAAGGTCGACTACGTGGCCCTGCGCCGCCAGCGCGATTTGAAGCGCCCCGAGGCCGCCGACCTGCGGGCGGGCGAACCCGTCGTCGTGCTGGCCGCGGCCAAGCTGGGCGCCACGCGACTGATCGACAATCTGGAATTGGTCTACACGGCCTGAAGCGGCGGGGCGGTGACATCCGGGCGCGCGATGCTGGGCGCTCGGTGCAAGGCGCCTGGTGCAGGCGCTTGATAGGGCAATTGAGGCGAGGCGTTTTCATCAGCCCCTAGCAGAATTGCCAGCTTACGGCGGCCCGGCCGGCGGGGCAGACTGTTTGCAATCCTACATTGCAAACGAGCTTCCATGCCTTTTCCTCACCCCGAACTCGACGCCGCCCTTTCAGCCCTGACCGCCCGCGAACGCCAGATTGTTGACTACGTGGCGGCTGGGCGCGCCAACAAGGTCATCGCCATCGACCTGGGCATTTCCCTGCGCACGGTCGAAGCCCACCGCGCCCGCATCTTCGCCAAACTCGGCGCCCGCAACGCCATGCAACTTGCCTGCCGGCTGTGTGCGCACGGGCAGTCCGGCGCATCGCCCGTTCCGGGCGCGCACTGGCCGTCCCGCACTATGCTGCCTTTCGTCCGCCCTGGCGCGCCGGCCCAGACATTGCACGAGCCCGCCAGCGAATACGGCGACTGCCCGGCAAAACCCGATGTTCCTCCCTGATAGCGATTTGGTGCCGGCGGTCTTGTGCGCACACGTAAGGCAAGCCGTGCTTCGCATCCAAAACCTTCCGCCATAGCGTGCAGCCGTGGGGGCCGCCGTATTCCGCCGCGCGTGCCCTTTCACCGGGCCCAATGGCTGCCGGCCAAAGAATTCGGGCCTGACGAACAAGGTGTTCGTCAGGCCCGGATGGGGTGCTGCGGTGTTCGCCCTGCGGTGCTCACGCGCCGTGGGCGGACACCCCTTCGATCAAGGGCACTTGGGCGCTGCGGCGCTGGCCAGTTCGTCGATCGGGTCCAGATCCGGCTGGCGGGTCAGGTTGTAGTTCAGGTTGGGCGTCTGGCCGCCAATGGAGCGCACGCGCAGCACGTTGTTGGCTGCGACCACGAATTCCACGCGGACATTGCCTTGGCCGTCCATCAGGATGACGCGCGGCGGGCGTTCTTCGGTGGCGTCCCAGCAGCCTTGCTCGGAAACGGGCGGGCCCTTCTTGGGATCGTTGTCGAGGTAGGCGGTGCGGCCGCGCCAGCGGCCATTGGGTGCCAGCGTCAGCGTCACGCGCTGGGCCGTGCACTGCATGGCGGGCGAAAAACACGGCAGCGTGCCCATGTAGGTTTGCGGCTGCGGAACGAGGCTATGGGTGATGCCGTTGGCCGCAGGGGCGGGGGCCACGGGGGCGGGCGCCGAGCCGCCGGCGCCGCCGGAGCCACCGGCACCGCTTTCTGCGCCTTCGGGCACGGACTGGCCGTCTTCGGTGGTCTGGCCGGCAGCAACCGCCTGCTGATTCTGGTTCTGTTGACGGCGCGCGTCGGGCTTGAGCTCGATCTGCACTTGCGACGGGGCGCGAATGACGGTGCGGTAGCCGGCGCCGGAACCTTGGTACTGGGCGTCGGTCACGGTGCTTTCGGCCGGCAGGTCGTAATAGCCTTCAGCTTTCTGCTTGGCGCAGCCGGTTGCGGCGATCACGGTGCCCGCTAGCAGCAGCCCCATGACGCTGAGTTTGCGGGAGCGGGAAACGATTTCTACGCGCGCGGCCATGGCAGCTTATCCGTGAATTGAGTCTGTCTCCGATTTTACGCACTTATGCGAAGATTCGATACGTTCCCCTTAGCCGTTCCCGGGCATCCCGGCACTTTATGCACAAATTACGACACGGCCGCGCGCGGCTCCTCATTCCTTGCGCCATCGCCGTTCTGTCGGATGGGCAGGCGCGTCCGGACCGCAAGGGGCGATGACGCCGATGTGGCACGTCTTTAATCTACCCTTTGGCGTCTTCATCGGCGTGGCGGCGCTGGCGGGCCTGTTCGTGGGCAACTGGCTGACGGTGCTGACCCATCGGCTGCCGCGCATGATGGAGCGCGAATGGCAGGCGCAGTGCCTGGACGCCGCCGGCAAGCCGCGGCCCGCCGGACACTATGGCCTGCTGTCGCCGGCCTCGCAATGCCCGGCCTGCGAGGCGCCCATCGAAAGAATGGCCCGGATTCCCGTGCTCGGCTGGCTGCTGCTGCGCGGCCGGTGCGCGGCGTGCCACGCGCCCATCGGCTGGCGCTATCCCGTCATTGAACTCCTGACCTGCGCGCTGTTCGCCGCCTGCGCGCTGCGCTTTGGCGCGACGCCGATCGCGTTGGCGGCCATGGGCTTGTCGGCCATGCTGGTGGCGCTGGCATGGATCGACTTCGAAACGACGTTGCTGCCCGACGTTCTGACCCAGCCGCTGGTGTGGGCGGGCCTGCTGGTGAACCTGTTTTATGCGTTCACCAGCGTGCAGACGGCGGTGGTCGGCGCGGCAGCCGGGTATCTCTTCCTGTGGGTTATCTTTCATGTGTTCCGCCTGTTGACCGGGCGCGAAGGCATGGGGCAAGGCGACTTCAAGCTGCTGGCCGCGCTGGGCGCGTGGTTTGGTGTCGAGGCCTTGCCGATGTTGCTGCTCAGTGCGTCGCTGGTGGGCGTGCTGATCGGCGGAACGCTGACGCTCACCGGCCGCGCCAGCCGCGGCCAGCCCTTGCCCTTCGGGCCGTATCTGGCGCTGGCCGGCCTGGTCATGCTGCTGCTGGGCGGCGAACAAGGCATGTGGCAGTTCATGAATTAGGGACGGCCGGTCAGGACGACCAGTCAGGACGGCCGGTCAGGACGATCGGCCAGCCGAGGGCCGCCGGTATCGACGGTCATACAGCGGCACCAAGCAAGAGACAAAGGAAAGGCAGCATGTTCAACATTGGTCTGACGGGCGGCATCGGCTCGGGCAAGTCCCGCGTGGCGGACATGCTGGCGGAGTGGGGCGCGGCGTTGGTCGACACCGACGAGATCGCGCGATCGCTCACCGCCGCCGGCGGCGCTGCCATGCCCGCGATCGAACACGAATTCGGACCGCAGGCGCTGACGCCCGACGGCGCGCTGGACCGCGCGTGGATGCGCACGCAGGCGTTCGCCGATCCGCAGGTGCGGCGGCGGCTGGAGGCCGTGCTGCATCCGGCCATCGGCCGCGAAACGCAGCGGCAGGCGGTGGCCGCGCGCGGATCGTATCTGGTCTTTGTGGTGCCGCTATTGGTTGAGTCCCTGGACCGTTGGCGTGACCGCGTGGATCGTATCTGCGTGGTCGATTGCGATCCCGAAACGCAGGTCGCTCGCGTGCAGCAGCGCAGCGGGCTGACGGAGCAGGACATCAGGCGTATCATGGCGGCACAGGCTGCGCGGGCACGCCGGTTGGAGGTCGCGGACGACGTCATACTCAACGACGCAACGACAACACCGGAACAGTTGCGCGCGCGGGCGTTGACCCTGCATGACCGCTGGCTGGCGCTGGCGACCACCACGGGCCGGTAAGCCAGCGGCTGCCGGCACCCCTGAAAATTCTTGGCCCGCCGGCCAACCACTTGATAGGGCCTGTAAAAAAGCGTGATCGTTTACGAATATCCCTTCAACGAGCGCATCCGTGCTTATCTGCGGCTGGAATACCTGTTCGACAGGCTCTTCTTCTTTGCTCGCGAGGGTGACTCACGCCAGCATCAGGTTGCCGTCACCTCCCTTTTCGATCTGCTCGACGCGTGCGAACGCACCGACGTGAAAGGCGCGGTCCTGCAAGACCTTGAACGCCAGCGCTTGGCGCTGGTCGGGCTGCGCGATCATCCCGGCGTGGCGCAGGACGCGCTGGAAGGCATGCTGCGCGAAATGGAAAAGGTGGCCAGTGCCCTGGCTGCCCCTGGCAAGACCGGCCAGTCGCTGCGCGAGAACGAATGGCTGACCAGCCTGCGCGGACGTCTGTCGGTGCCCGGCAGCGCCACGCAGGTCGACATGCCTTCGTACTATGCCTGGCAGAACAAGCCCGAAGCCGCGCGCTGCGCGGACCTGCAGGCGTGGGTGTCCCCCTTCATCCCCCTTTACGATGGCCTGACCCTGGCGCTGCGCCTGTTGCGCGAGTCCGGACGCAAAACCGACATCGTGGCCGAGCAGGGCGCCTACCAGCAGATGCTGGGCGGCAAGCAGTTCCAGCTACTGCGCGTCTGGGTGGACCCCACCCACGGCGTCTTCCCCGAGATCAGCGCCAATAAGTACATGATCTGGATACGTTTTTCCACCCAGGACGGGGAGTTCAAACCCCAGCAGGTGGCCCGTGATGTGTCATTCCAGATGACCCTCTGTAGCTCTTAGGCTGAAGTTACGCAGGGTTTCGCTGCCCGGATTCCTGTTGCGGGTAGTTTCAGCATGACGGTCATCAGGGCCGAAATCGGGACGGTCTAGTAGACAATACGGCTTTCCTTCCGAGTGTGCCGGAACCGTTTCCATGTCCGATAGCCGTCCTGTATCCCCACCCTCCCGCTGGAGCCGTCGCCGCGTGGTCGGCCTGGTCTTGCTGCTCCTCGTTGTGGCGGCGATCGCGTGGTTGGTGCTCCGGCCCTCGGCCAAGCAGGGTGGTCCCGGCGGACGTGCCGGCGGCCGGCCTCCCATGGCGGCCATGGCGAACCTGCCGGTGCCGGTGCGAATCGCCACCGCCGCCCAGCAGGACATCGACATCTTCCTGCGCTCGCTGGGCACCGTCACCGCCTACAACACCGTCACCGTTCGAAGCCGCGTCAGCGGCGAACTCGTCGACGTCGCCTTCCAGGAAGGGCAGCAGGTCAAGGCCGGCGACCTGCTCGCGCAGGTAGACCCGCGTGCGTTCCAGGTGGCCTTGGACCAGGCGCGCGGCACGCAGATGCAGAACCTGGCCCAGCTGGAAAACGCCCGCCGCGACCTGCAGCGCTACCAGGCCCTCTTCAAGCAGGATTCCATTGCCCGCCAACAGGTCGACACGCAGGCCGCGCTGGTGCGCCAGTACGAAGGCACGGTCAAGAGCGATCAGGCCAATGTCGACAACGCCAAGCTGCAACTCGATTACGCGCGCATCACCGCGCCGATCAGCGGCCGTCTGGGTCTGCGCCAGGTGGACCGCGGCAATCTCGTGTCCAGCGCGGACACCAACGGTCTGGTCGTCATCACCCAGACTCAGCCGATTTCCGTCGTCTTCACCCTGCCTGAAACGCAGTTGCCCGAAGTGCGCGCGGAACTCGCCGCCGGCAAGACGTTGACGGTCGACGCCTACGACCGCGCCGACACCCGCCGCATCGCGACCGGCATGCTCGAAACGCTGGACAACCAGATCGACGTGACCACCGGCACGCTCAAGCTCAAGGCCCGCTTCGACAACGCCGACGATGCGCTTTTCCCCAACCAGTTCGTCAACGTGCGCCTGCACGTCCTGACCCGCAAGGACGTGACCGCCATTCCGACGGCGGCGGTCCAGCAGGGCTCGGCCGGCGCGTTCGTCTTCCTGGTGCAGGACGACAACACGATCGCGGTGCGCCAGGTGAAGCTGGGCGCCATCAATAGCGGCATGGTCGCGGTCAACGAAGGCTTGAAGCCGGGTGACCGCGTCGTCACGGAAGGCACCGACCGCCTGCGCGCTGGCGCCAAGGTGGAAATCCTGGGCGGCGCCGAAGTCATTCCCGCCACCCGCGACAAGACGCTGGGCGCGGGGGCGCCGGCCGGCACCACGCCCGCGTCCAAGTAAGCCGAGAACGCCGTGAGCCCGTCGCGCCTTTTCATTCTGCGCCCCGTGGCCACCACCCTGTCGATGGTGGCCATCCTGATCGCGGGCCTCATCGCCTACCGTTTCCTGCCCGTTTCGGCGCTGCCCGAAGTCGACTATCCAACGATTCAGGTCGTGACGCTGTATCCCGGCGCCAGTCCCGACGTCATGACGTCGCTGGTCACGTCACCATTGGAGCGGCAATTCGGCCAGATGCCCGGCCTGAACCAGATGTCGTCCACCAGTTCGGGCGGCGCCTCGGTCATCACCCTGCAATTCAACCTGACGCTGCCGCTGGACGTGGCCGAACAGCAGGTGCAGGCGGCCATCAACGCCGCGTCGAACCTGCTGCCGTCCGACCTGCCGGTGCCGCCCACTTACAACAAGGTCAATCCGGCCGACGCGGCGGTGTTGACGCTGGCGATCACGTCGCCCACCATGCCGCTGCCGCAGGTGCGCGACCTGGTCGACACGCGCGTGGCGCAGCGGCTGTCGCAGATTCCGGGCGTGGGTCTGGTCAGCGTGGCGGGCGGGCAGCGGCCCGCGGTGCGGGTGCAGGTGAATCCGCAGGCGCTGGCAGCGAATGGCCTGTCGCTGGCCGACCTGCGCACCGCCATCGTCGGCGCCAACGTCAACCAGCCCAAGGGCAACCTGGACGGTCCGCAGCGCTCCACCACCATCAACGCCAATGACCAGCTCAAGTCGCCCACCGACTACAACAGCCTGATCATCGCGTACAAGAACGGTGCGCCGCTGCGGCTGGCCGACGTGGCGCGCGCGGTTGAAGGCGCCGAAGACACCCGCCAGGCCGCGTGGGCCGGGGACAAACCCGCCATCCTGCTGAACATCCAGCGCCAGCCCGGCGCCAACGTAATCGACGTGGTCGACCGTATCCAGGCTCTGATGCCGCAGTTGCGCGCCGCGCTGCCCGCCACGCTGGACGTGACGGTGGTGTCGGACCGCACGCAGACCATCCGCGACTCGGTCGCCGACGTGCAGTTTGAAATGCTGCTGGCCGTCGGGCTGGTGGTCATGGTCACGTTCATCTTCCTGCGCAGCCTGACGGCCACGCTGATTCCCAGCGTCGTCGTGCCGCTGTCGCTGGTAGGCACGTTCGGGATCATGTATTTGTCCGGGTTCTCGATCAACAACCTGACGCTGATGGCGCTGACCATCGCGACCGGCTTCGTGGTGGACGACGCCATCGTCATGATCGAGAACATCGCCCGCCACATCGAAGAAGGCGAAAAGCCGATGCAGGCCGCGCTGAAAGGCGCGTCGCAGATCGGCTTCACGCTGATCTCGCTGACCCTCTCGCTGATCGCCGTGCTGATTCCGCTGCTGTTCATGACGGAGGTCGTGGGCCGGCTGTTCCGCGAATTTGCGATCACGCTGGCGGTGGCCATCCTGATTTCGCTAGTGGTGTCGCTGACGCTGACCCCCATGATGTGCGCGCGCCTGCTGCGCGCCGAATCCGAAACGAAGCACGGGCGTTTTCATCAGGCCACGGGCGCCTTCATCGACCGCATCATCGCCGGCTATGACCGCATGCTGCAGGTCGTGCTGCGCCATCAGACGCTGACGCTGATCGTTGCGGTGGCCACCTTTGCGCTGACCGTGCTGCTTTACCTGGTGGTGCCCAAAGGCTTCTTCCCGCAGCAGGACACCGGCCTCATCCAGGCCATCACGCAGGCGCCGCAGTCCATTTCGTTTACCGCCATGTCCCAGCGCCAGCAGGCGGCGGCCCGCTTGGTGCTGGAAGATCCGGACGTACAGGCCGTGTCGTCCTTCATCGGGGTGGACGGCAGCAACTCCACGCTCAGCGCCGGCCGCATGCAGATTTCGCTCAAGCCCCAGGCCGAGCGCAACGGCGATCTGCGCACCGTCATGGCCCGCCTGCAGGAAAGCCTGAACAAGCAGGACGGCCTGACCGTCTACATGCAGCCGGTGCAGGACCTGACCATCGAAGACCGCGTCAGCCGCACGCAGTACCAGATGACGCTGTCCAACCCTGACCTGAAGGTGCTGAGCGAATGGACGCCCAAGCTGGTCGAGCGTCTGCGCGCCGTGCCGGGCCTGATGGACGTGGCCGACGACCTGCAGGACGACGGGCTGCAAACGTGGGTGGAGATCGATCGCGATGCGGCCTCGCGGCTGGGCATCACCGCCGCCGTCATCGACGAGACGCTGTACAACGCCTTCGGCCAGCGGCTGATCTCCACGATCTTCACGCAGTCCAACCAGTACCGCGTGGTGCTCGAAGTCCTGCCGCAATTCCAGATGTCGCCCAGCGCGCTGGGGCAGATCCACGTGCCCACGTCCACGGGCGCGCAGGTGCCGCTGTCGTCGGTCGCGCACATCAGCGAAGGCCGGACGGTGCTGGCCGTGAACCGGCTCGATCAGTTCCCCATGGTGACCGTGTCGTTCAACCTGGCGCCCGGCGCCTCGTTGTCCGACGCTGTGGAAAACATCAAGGCGGCCGAAGCCGAAATCGGCATGCCGTCCAGTGTCGAAACGCGCTTCCAGGGCGCGGCGCTGGCGTTCCAGAATTCGCTGTCCAGCACGCTTTGGCTGATTCTGGCGGCCGTGGTCACGATGTACATCGTGCTGGGCGTGCTCTATGAAAGCTACATCCACCCCATCACCATCCTGTCCACGCTGCCGTCCGCGGGCGTGGGGGCGTTGCTGGCGCTGCTGATCAGCGGCACGGAACTGGACATGATCGGCATCATCGGGATCATCCTGCTGATCGGCATCGTCAAGAAGAACGCGATCATGATGATCGACTTCGCGCTGGACGCCGAACGCAAGCGGGGACTCGCGCCGCGCGAGGCCATCCACGAGGCCGCGCTGCTGCGCTTCCGGCCCATCCTGATGACCACGCTGGCCGCGCTGTTCGGCGCCTTGCCGCTGATGCTGTCCACCGGCACGGGCGCTGAACTGCGCCAGCCGCTGGGCCTGGTGATGGTCGGCGGCCTGCTGCTGTCGCAGGTGCTAACGCTGTTCACCACGCCGGTCATCTACCTGATGTTCGATCGTATGTCCCGCCGTTGGCGCGGCGCGGGTGCGCCGTCCGCCGGAGACGCGCGATGATTCTGTCGGCCCCCTTCATCGTCCGGCCGGTGGCGACCACGCTGCTGAGCCTGGCGGTCGTAATGGCCGGCATGCTTGCGTTCTTTCTGTTGCCCGTGGCCCCGCTGCCGCAGGTGGACATCCCCACTATTTCCGTGTCGGCCAGCCTGCCGGGCGCCAGTCCCGAGACCATGGCCTCCAGCGTCGCCACGCCGCTGGAACGCTCGCTGGGCAGCATTGCGGGCGTCACGGAAATGACCTCGCGCAGCTCGCAGGGCTCCACGCGCATCACGCTGCAGTTCGACCTGTCGCGCGACATAAATGGCGCGGCGCGCGACGTGCAGGCCGCGATCAACGCGGCGCGTTCGCTATTGCCGACCGGCCTGCGCAGCAATCCCACCTATAACAAGTCCAATCCGTCGGACGCGCCGATCCTGACGCTGGCGCTGACGTCCGACACGCTCAGCCAGGGCCAGCTGTACGACCTGGCCTCCACCATCGTGGCGCAGAAGCTGTCGCAGGTGGACGGGGTGGGCGAGGTCACGGTGGGCGGCAGCTCGCTGCCGGCGGTGCGCGTCACGGTGCTGCCCGGGGCGCTGGCGAACCAGGGCGTGTCGCTGGATGAACTGCGCGCCACGCTGGCCAACGCCAATGCCAACCGCCCCAAGGGCGTACTGGAAAACGACCGCTACCACTGGCAGATCATGGTCAGCGACCAGCTCAGCCGGGCCGAGGAATACCGGCCGCTGATCGTCGCCTGGCGCGACGGCCGGCCGGTGCGCGTGTCCGATGTCGCCAAGGTGGAAGACTCGGTCGAAGACCTGTATCAGACCGGCTTTTTCAACGACCGCAACGCGATCCTGATGGTCGTGCGGCGGCAGGCCGACGCCAACATCATCGAAGCCGTGGACGCCGTGCGCGCGCAGTTGCCCGTGCTGCAGGCGCTGATGCCCGCCGACGTCAACATGACGGTCGCGCAGGACCGCACACCCAGCATCCGCGCGTCGCTGCACGAGGCCGAGCTGACGCTCATCATCGCTGTCGGGCTGGTGGTGCTGGTGGTGCTGCTGTTCCTGCGGCGCTGGCGCGCGGCCATCATTCCCAGCGTCGCGGTGCCGGTGTCGCTGATCGGCACGTTCTGCATCATGTACCTGTGCGGCTACACGCTGAACACCATCTCGCTGATGGCGCTGATCGTCGCCACGGGTTTCGTGGTGGACGACGCGATCGTGGTGCTGGAAAACATCATGCGCCATGTCGAGAACGGCATGTCGCCGATGCGCGCCGCCTTGCGCGGCTCGCGCGAGGTCGGTTTCACGGTGCTGTCGATGAGCCTGTCGCTGGTGGCGGTGTTCATCCCCATCCTGCTGATGGGCGGGGTGGTGGGGCGTCTGTTCCGCGAGTTTGCCGTCACCTTGTCCGCCGCCATCCTGGTGTCGCTGGTGGTGTCGCTGACGCTCACGCCCATGATGTGCGCGCGCCTGCTGCGGCCCGAACCCAAGGACCCCAAGCCGCCGGGCCGGCTGGCGCGCTGGACCGAGCGCGGCTTTCAGTCCATGCAGGATGGCTACCGCCGCTCGCTGCGCTGGGCGCTGGCGCACGGCCGCCTGATGATGCTGACGCTGGCGATCGCCGTGGGCCTGAATGTCTATCTGTACACCGTGGTGCCCAAGGGCTTTTTTCCGCAGCAGGACACGGGTCAGCTGCTGGGCTTTTTCCGTGTCGACCAGGGCACGTCGTTCCAGGCCACGCTGCCCAAGCTTGAAGCGCTGCGCAAGGTGGTGCTGGACGACCCGGCCGTGCAAAGCATGACCGGATACGCGGGCGGGCGCGGCGGCAGCAACAGCAGCTTCATGCAGATCCAGCTCAAGCCGCTGGGCGAGCGCCAGGTTTCGGCCGACGTCGTCATCAATCGCCTGCGCGCCAAGCTGCAGAACATGCCCGGCGCGCGCCTGTTCCTCGTGTCGCAGCAGGACATCCGCATCGGCGGCCGCCAAAGCCAGGGCTCGTACGACTACACCCTGATGTCCGGCGACCTGCAACTGCTGCGCACCTGGATGCCCAAGGTGCAGCAGGCGATGGCCAAGATTCCGGAGATCACCGACGTGGACGCCGACGTCGAGGACCGCGGCCGCGAGATCAACCTGGTCATCGACCGCGAAGCCGCGACGCGGCTGGGCATCAGCATGGCCACCATTTCCACGGTGCTGAACAACTCGTTCAGCCAGCGCCAGGTGTCGGTCATGTACGGGCCGCTCAACCAGTATCACGTGGTGCTGGGCGTGGACCCGAAGTTCGCGCAGGACATCGAATCGCTGCGCCAGGTCGAGGTCATCACCGCGGACGGCGCCCGCGTGCCGCTGTCGGCGTTCACCAAGCTTGAAAACGCGAACGCGCCGCTCAGCGTGAGTCACCAGGGCCTGTTCGTGGCCGACACCATCTCGTTCAGCCTGGCGCCCGGCGTGTCGCTGGGGCAGGCGACCACCGCGATCGACAATGCCGTGGCGCGCCTGGGCTTGCCATCTGACCAGATCCAGGCGGGCTTTCAGGGCACCGCCGCCGCGTTGCAGCAGACGCTGGCGCAGCAACCCTGGCTGATCCTGGCCGCGCTGGTCACCATGTACATCGTGCTGGGCATTCTGTACGAAAGCTTCATCCACCCGCTCACCATCCTGTCCACGCTGCCGTCGGCGGGGCTGGGCGCGCTGCTTGCGTTGCTGCTGGTGCGATACGACTTCACGCTGATTGCGCTGATCGGGGTGTTCCTGTTGATCGGCATCGTCAAGAAGAACGCGATCATGATGGTGGATTTTGCGCTGGACGCCCAACGCCACCACGGCATGACGCCGCGAGACGCCATCTTCCAGGCGTGCCTGACGCGGTTCCGTCCGATCATGATGACGACGATGGCGGCCATCTTCGGCGCGCTGCCGCTGGTGCTGGCCACCGGCGCCGGCGTCGAGATGCGCCAGCCGCTTGGCATTACCATCGTGGGCGGCCTGGTGCTGAGCCAGATCCTCACGCTGTACACCACGCCCGTGGTCTATCTTTACCTGGACCGCTTCCGCCTGTGGGCCGCGCGCCGGCGCGCCTCGCGGGGCGGAAGTTCCGCTTCCATAGAACACACATGATCCGTACCAAGCCGTATTCCTCCGCCACTCTCGCCCGCGCCGCGGCCACGCTCGCGCTTTGCGCGCTGCTGGGCGCCTGCGCGGTCGGGCCCGACTATCAGCGCCCGGCGCTGGACGTGGGCGCGGCCTACAAGGAAGGCCAGGTCGAGGTGCCCGGCTGGAAGCCGGCCCAGCCGCGCGACGACGCCGACCGCGGCGCGTGGTGGAAGGTCTATGACGACCCCACGCTCAATGGCTTGGTGGACCGGCTGAACACGTCCAACCAGACCATCGCGCAGGCCGAGGCGAATTATCGTCAGGCGCTCGGTCTGGTGCGCGGCGCGCGTTCGGGCTTCTACCCCACCGTGGGCGCGGGGGCGGGCATGACCCGAGGCGGCAACGGCGGGCAGAGCGGTTCGTCGACGGGTTCCGGCAGCAACGTGTCCAACCAGTATTCGCTGACGGGCAGCGTCAGCTGGGAACTGGACGTCTGGGGCCGGGTGCGCCGCAGCGTCGAGTCCTCTGAAGCCAGCGCCGCCGCCAGCCTGGCCGACCTGGGCGCGACCCGCCTGAGCGCGCAGGCCGCGCTGGTGCAAACCTATCTGCAACTGCGCGTGCTGGACGAACAGAAGCGCCTGCTTGACGCCACCGTGGCCGCGTACGAAAAGTCATTGCAGCTCACGCAGAACCGCTACGAAGTCGGCGTGGCGGGACAGGCCGACGTGGCCGTCGCGCGCACGCAGCTTGAAAGCACCCGCGCGCAGTCCATCGACCTGGATTGGCAGCGCGGCCAGTACGAGCACGCGATCGCGGTGCTGATGGGCCAGGCGCCTTCGCAGTTCAGCCTGCCGCCCGCGGTGTTCACGTTGCGGCTTCCGCAGATTCCGGTGGGCCTGCCGTCCGAGCTGCTTGAACGCCGTCCCGACGTGGCCGCCGCCGAACGCCGCGCCGCGGCCGCCAACGCGCAGATCGGCGTGGCGCAGGCCGCGTGGTTTCCCAGCCTGACGCTGTCGGCCGACGGCGGTTTTCGCAATGGCGAATTCGCTGAGCTGCTGACGGCGCCCGCGCGCTTCTGGTCCTTGGGGCCGGCCCTGGCGCTGACGATCTTCGACGGCGGCGCGCGCGAGGCCCAGGTCGAGCAGGCCCGCGCTTCGTATGACTCGCAGGCCGCGGCTTATCGCCAGGCGGCGTTGACCGGTCTGCGCGAGGTCGAGGACTACCTGATCCAGCTGCGCGTGATGGAGCAGGAGCAGATCGTGCAGCGCCGCGCGCTGGAATCGGCGCGCGAATCGTTGCGCCTGATCCAGAACCAGTACAAGGCGGGCTTGGTCGACTACCTGAGCGTGGCCGTGGTGGACGCCACCGCGCTCAGCAGCGAGCGCAATGCGCTGAGCCTGCTGGGCAACCGGCTGGTGGCCAGCGTCAATCTGATCGTTGCGCTGGGTGGCGGTTGGGAAGGACTGCCGGTCGAGACGGCGCGTGCTGACGGCGCCGGGCCGGCCGTGACGCAGACGTCCGCCGCGCAAACACCTGCCGCGCAAACGCCGGCGCCGTAACCGCGCGCGGGGCCCGCGCCCCTGCGCCAGGCCGTGGCCTTACAAGCCAACCGCCTTCAGATCCGGCCGCTGGCGGTGCCATTCCGTGACCGCCTGGAATGCGATGCCGATCTTGCCCAGCACGCCTTCCGCGTTGGGCTTGCCGAGCAACTGCACGCCTAGCGGCAAGCCGTCGCTGGTGAAGCCCGCGGGCAGCGCCAACCCGGCTGCATTCATGTAATTGCCCGGGCGGGTGAACGCCGCAAGCGGAGTGGCCGCTTCGTCCACCTCGGTCAGCGGACGCGCGCCGAACGGGGCGGCTGGCGTGAGCACGGCGTCGAACTCCTGCATCCAGTCCAGCCAGTCGCGGCGCGCCTGCGCGTGCGCCTGCAACGCCGCGATGTAGTCGGCGGCCGAGATCCCCTTGCCCGACAGCACGCGCGCGCGCACATACTGCCCGATGGGCTTGGCAGGGTCCTCGATGTAGCCGCGATGCAGCGCGTAGGCTTCGGCCGAGATGATCTGGCCGTTGCGCTGCATCATCTCGCGAAAGTCGAAGGGCAGGGGCGTCTCGGCCACATCCGCACCCAGCGCGGCCAGCACGCGGCGCGCGTCGTCCAGTGCCGACAGCGCGTCGGCGTCCACGGCGATGGGATGCTGTGCCGTCGGCATCACCGCGATGCGCACGCCGCGCAGAGGCTGCGCGCCGCCGGCCGGCTCCCGGTAGTCGAACGCGGGGATGCCGAACGTCAACGGGTCTTGGGTATCATGGCCGGCCATCAGTGCGGTCAGCAGCATCGCGTCGCGGGCGTCGCGGGTCAGCGGGCCCAAGGTGTCCAGCGTGGTCGACAGCGCTACCGCGCCGTGCAGGCTGATGAGACCGCGCGTGGTCTTCAGGCCCGTGATGCCGTTCAGGGCGGCCGGGATCCGGACCGAACCACCGGTGTCCGATCCCAGGGCGGCAGGCGTCAGGCCGGCCGCCACGGCGACGCCGGATCCGCTGGATGAGCCGCCGGGCACGCGCGCACGCTCCAGGTCCCAGGGGTTGCGCGGCGTGCCCATGACGGGATTCGTGCCCCAGCCGCCGAAGGCGAATTCCACCATATGGGTCTTGCCCAGCATCACCATCCCCGCGTCCAGCAGCCGCGTGACTGCGGTGGCGGTGACGCCGCTGCGGCGTTCGCGCCAGGCCTCGGACCCCGCCGTGGTGATGTGGCCCTGGATGTCGCACAAATCCTTGACCGCCACCGGCACGCCGTCCAGCGGGCTGAGCAGCCCGTAGCCCGCGCGCCGCCGCGCGTCGGCGGCTTCGGCCAAGCGCAGCGCGCCCGCGTTGTCCACGCTGATGAAAGCGCCCAGCGTGGGATTTGCCCGGTCGATGCGGTCCAGGAAGTGGCGCGTCAATTCCACCGAGCTGTAGCGGCCCTGCGCCAGGCCATCCGCCAGATCGGCCAGGGTGGCAAATGCGATGTCAGACATGGATTCCCTCGATGCGATGCCATGCGTCTGTCTGCCAGGCGCATGCAACCCCGTCCGCGTGATGGCGGCCGGTCTCGGCATGTAGGGTGCATCGGCGCGGGGGTTTGGTCTATGCGCGCTTTCCCGCGCGGGTCAAAAACAAAACGGCCCATGCGGGGCATGGGCCGTCGGACGGCCAGGCGAAGTGCGATGCGCGTCAGAGCACGCCGCGGATCCCGGCGATGCCGTGCGCGCCGTGGCGCAAGGCTTGCGAGACGGTCTGGGTGGATTGACCTCCCAGCGCGAACACCGGTATGCCGGCATCCCGGTTGCCTTCCACAAACCCTTCCCAGCCCAGCGTCGGCGCGCCGGGATGGCTGGGCGTTTCCAGCACGGGGCCCAGCACGGCGAAGTCCGCGCCCAGTTCGCGGGCGTGGACGACCTGGGCGTTGTCATGCGCGGAGACGCCGACCAGCGCGTTGCGGGGCAATTCCGGACGGGCGGTCAGGCGCAGCGCGTCTGCCGTGCGCAGGTGCACGCCGTCGGCTTCTTTCCACCATGCAACGGGATGGATGCTGTTGACCAGCACGCGCGCGCCGGCGGCGCGGCAGCGCTTGATGAGCTGTTGCAGCACTTCGTGCAGCGAACTGGCGCCCACGCCGTCCGGCCATTGTGGTTCACGGAACTGCACCAGCTTCACGCCGCGCGCCAGCGCGGCGTCCAGGCGGCCGAGGAACGGCGCGATGCCCGCGCGCGAGCCGATGGCGCTGATGCCGTAGGTGGTGGGCAATTGCAGCCAGCGCAGCGGAGGCAGGGTGGCGGGCAGCAGGTCGCCCACCGAGGCCGCATTGGCCGGATCCACCCATTCGAGCCGCTGATTTTCCAGGCTTTGGGGCTCGCCTTCCCAGCCGGTGACGTGGCAGAAGGCCAGGCGCACCGTGGTGTGCGGGTAGGCATGCACGTACGTGACCCACGGGCGCGACTGCGTGACGCGGATGCCGATTTCTTCTTGAAGCTCGCGGGCCAGCGCCTGCAGCACGGTCTCGCCGGGTTCGAGCTTGCCGCCCGGCAGTTCCCACCAGCCGGACCACGGCTTGCCTTCGGGCCGCTGGCCCAGCAGAAGCTTGCCGTCCGGGCGCAGGATCAGGCCGGCGGCGACGTCGACGATCTTTTCAGACATGGCGGGCCGCCCAGTCGCGTGCGAACTGATACGCCACGCGGCCCGAACGCGAGCCGCGTTCGATGGTCCATTGCAGCGCCTCGGTGCGCGAGGGTTCGATGTGCTGCTCAGGGCAGCCCAGCTCGCGCAGCCAGTGATACACGATGTCCAGGTAGTCGTCCTGCTTGAACGGGTAGAACGACAGCCACAGACCGAAGCGCTCGGACAGCGAGATCTTTTCCTCGACGGTTTCGCCGGGGTGGATTTCGCCGTCGGGCTGGTGCTTGGCCTGCAGGTTTTCGCTCATGTATTCCGGCATCAGGTGGCGCCGGTTGGACGTGGCGTAGATGAGGACGTTGTCGCCCGAGGCCGACACGGATCCGTCCAGCACCGATTTGAGCGCCTTGTAGCCGGCCTCGCCTTCTTCAAAGGACAGGTCGTCGCAGAACACGATGAAGCGTTCGGGCCGCGCCGCCACCAGTTCGACGATGTCGGCCAGGTCGCCGAGGTCGGACTTGTCGACTTCGATGAGGCGCAGGCCGCGGTCGCCGTAGGCGGCCAGCATGGCTTTGACCAGCGAGCTCTTGCCGGTGCCGCGGGCGCCGGTCATGAGCACGTTGTTGGCAGGCTTCTTTTCAAGGAACTGCAGCGTGTTGCGGTCGATGGTGGCCTTCTGGCGCTCGATGTGCTGCAGGTCCTGCATGTCGATGCGCGCCACGTGACGCACGGCGTCCAGCCAGCCGCGCGCGCCGCGCTTGCGCCAGCGGAACGCGTGGGCGGTCCAGTCGATATCGGGCGGGGCGGGAGGCAGGAAGGCCTCCAGCTGCGCCAGCACGCGTTCGGCGCGCTGGATCAGCGTGGTGAACTCGGTAGCCGTCATGGTCGATCAGGAACGGTAGTCGGCGTTGATCGACACGTACTCGTGCGAGAAGTCGCAGGTGTAGACCGTGTCGCTGACCTGGCCGCGGCCCAGCGCGATGCGCACCGAGATCTCGGCCTGCTTCATCACGCGCTGGCCGTCGGCTTCCTGGTAGTCGGGGTTGCGGCCGCCGTTCTTGGCAACCAGCACGTCGTCCAGCCACAGGCGGATGTTGGACACGTCCAGGTCCTCGATGCCGGCGTAGCCGACCGCGGCCAGGATGCGGCCCAGGTTGGGGTCGGATGCGAAGAACGCGGTCTTGACCAGCGGCGAGTGCGCCACGGCATACGCGACCTTCAGGGCTTCCTCGGTGCTGCCGGCTTCTTCGACGCGGATCGTCATGAACTTGGTGGCGCCTTCGGCGTCGCGCACGATTTTGGTGGCCAGCTCCAGCGCGGCGGCGGTCAGGGCCTCGCGCACGGCGGCGTAGGCGGCGTCGGATTCGCTGTTGACGTTGACGCCCGACTTGCCGGTGGCGGCGATGATGAAAGAGTCATTGGTGGAGGTGTCGCCGTCGACCGTGATGCGGTTGAACGAGGCATCGGCGATTTCCACGGCCAGCTTGCGCAGGAGCGGCTGGGCAATGCCGGCATCGGTGGCCAGGAAGCTGAGCATGGTGGCCATGTTGGGACGGATCATGCCCGCGCCCTTGCTGATGCCGGTGAAGGTGACCGTCTTGCCGTCGATTTGCACCTTGGCGGACGAAATCTTGGGCAGCGTGTCGGTGGTCATGATGCCGTGGGCGGCGCTGGACCAGTGGTCGGCGGCCAGGTCGGCGATGGCGGCGGGCAGGCCGGCGACCAGGCGGTCGAGCGGCAGGGGTTCCAGGATGACGCCGGTGGAGAACGGCAGGATCTGCGCGGCGGGCACGCCCAGCAGCTTGCCCAGCGCGTCGCACGTGTCCTTGGCTTTCTTCAGGCCTTCTTCGCCGGTGCCGGCGTTGGCGTTGCCCGTGTTGATGACCAGCGCGCTGATCGGGCCGCCGGCGGCCAGGTGGGCCTGGCAGACCTGCACCGGGGCGGCGCAGAAGCGGTTACGCGTGAAGACGCCCGCCACGCTGGTGCCTTCGGCCAGGCGGAACACCGTCAGGTCGCGCCGGTTGGCCTTGCGGATGCCGGCCTCGGTGACGCCGATTTCTACGCCGGCAACAGGAAAAATTTCGGACTCGGAGGGGATCTGCAGATTAACGGCCATGACTTCGTCTCTTGGTGTGAGCGGGACGGAACCGCCGCCAGGCACGGCGGCGCGCGGGAAAGGTTCGTATTATCCCACCGGATCCGGCGGGGGGGGCCGGTCCCCTCGGCAACCCGAGGGGAGGCGGCCCCAGGCGCCGGCCTCAGGGAGCCATGCGCATGGCGGCCACGTCCAGCACGCCGGCTTCGCGGTTGCTCAGCACGCTGCGCACCGTGCCGTCGGGCGCCTGCAGCACCGACTTGCCGGCCGGAACGTCTTCGCCGCCGGCCCGGCGCGCCGAGCGCCCGCGGGACGGCGAGAACAGCAGATCGCCAGGCTGCGCGCCCTGCAGGCGCGGGTTGGCGGCCAGTACGCGCGTGCCCGGCGGGTAGGTCATTTCGCCCAGGACGGTGTCGCGCGCCGCCAGACCCTCGAAGCCCAGCATCCGGCGCTGCGCGTCCAGTTGCAGGTCGACCTTCAGCAAGGGGATCCCGGCGACGGTCAGGGCGTCGCTGCCTTCGGTGCGCAGCAGCCAGCGGGGCGCCGTGCCGGTCTTGTCCAGCGGCGTGCCGCGGGCGGCGGGGTCGACCTTCAACCAGGCGCCCGCGGGCACCGGTTGCTGGTCCAGCGTATTGCCGATGGCAAGGTGGCAGCTGGAAAACTGCGGATGCCCGCCTTGCACCACGAATTCGATGCGATGGCCGTGCGCGCAGAGCCAGCCTTCCAGCGCCTGGTCCCGCGCGATCTCGGCGGACAGGGTTTCGGGCTGCTTGGGCGTGGCGGGGTAACGGAACAGGCGCGTCGCGGCGACGCCGTTAATGTCTGCCGGGTGGGATTCGGGAAAGATGGCCCGGTCGAACGATGCCAGTTCACCGGGCGTGGCAAGCCGAAGCGTGGTGCCGGTGGGCATCTGGACGCCGGCCAGTTGCGTGGGTTGTGACAGCACCGTCTTGCGCGCATCGTCGGCCTGCGCTTCGCGCTGGACCGAGAACCACTGGCTGAACTGCTGATACGGGAAGATGGCGCCGATGACGGCCAGCACGGCCATCAGGACGGTGCCGGCGCGCCGGTGGCCGGACAGCCAGTCTCGCGCGCCGGGCGAGGTGGCCAGGGCGGCCAGCCAGGTGAACAGCGTGGCGAGGCAGGCGAGCGAAGCCGCCATCAGCACATAGAAATTACCGCCAGGAAGAGAAACCGGAATCATGGCGGCAATTATGCGCCAATCCGGCAGGCCGGACCGTCGCGAAAAAGTCCTGGTCCGCCCTCAGTCGCGGGCCGCCGCCGAGCGCGTGGCCACCACCTGCAGCTTCAGTTCGCCCAGCGCCTGGAACAGGGCGTTGCGGCTGGCCTCGGGCAGTTCGGCAAACATGGATTTGACCCAGTTCTCGTGGGCGCGGGCCATGCGCGCAAAGCTCTTCTTGCCTTGCGGCGTCAGCTTGATGAGCGAGCTGCGGCGGTCGGACTCGACCTTGGTCCGCACCACCAGGCCTTCTTTTTCGAGCTGGTCGGTGATCCCGGTGATATTGCCGTTGGTGACCATCATGTGGCGCGACAGCTCGCCCATCTTCATGCCCTTGGGGGCGCGCTGCAACTGCGCCATCAGGTCGAAACGCGGCAGGGTGGTGTCGAAGTCGTTGCGCAGGCGGCTGCGGATCTCGCCTTCGATGAGGTTGGCGCAGGTCAGCATGCGCAGCCACAGGCGCAGCGCGTGATGGTCGTCGGGCGCGGCGCGGGATTCCAGGTCGGGGGTATCGGTCATGGCTCGGAAGATTACCGGGAATGCGGGGGTGAAGAGGGCGCCAGACCCATCTGTTCGAAGATGGCTTGGGTCAGCGGGCTGTTCGGATCGTTGAGCGTCAGGACAATATCAAAATGATTGGTGCCTGGCATTGGTACATACCTACCGGGAAAACCGCGCGCCCGCCATGCGGCCAGATAATCATCGCTCTGGCGCTTGAATTCGTCGGTTTCGGATTCTCCGTAGCTGACCACCAGCGGGCAGCCCGCCTGCGGCAAATGCAAGGCGGGGCTGTTGCGGATGGCATCGGCTTCGCTCATGCGCATCCATTCGTTGATGTGGGTGTGCACCAGCGGGCGCAGGTCGAACAGGCCCGACAGGGGCGCGGCGCCCCTGACGACGCCGGGCGGCACATCGTAGCTGGCATGCCAGCCGCCGGCGAGCAGGGCGCCGACCAGATGACCGCCCGCCGAGCTGCCGCAGATGTGGATGCGCGACGGGTCGCCGCCGTACTCGGCGATGTGGTGGTGAATCCAGGCAAGCGCGCGCCGGTTCTGATCCACGATGCGGTCCAGCGTGACGGCCGGGGCCAGCGAATAATTCACCGACACCACCACCGCGCCGGCCTGCGTGAACGCGGGCGCCATGTTGCTGGATTCGTTTTTGGACAAGAGTCGCCAGTAGCCGCCGTGGATGAACACGAAGACGGGCGCGCCGGACTTGCCGGCCGCGGCTGGAAATATGTCCAGCAGTTCATCCGGATGATCGCCAAAAGGCACGTCCAGCGCGCATTCCAGCGTGCTGCGGGCCGTGGCGCTGTCCTCGGCGTATTTCTTGAGTATCGGTTGGATGTCGGGTACTGTCGCGCGAGCGTTGTACTGGACGTCCAGTTCGGCGCGATCGTAGTTGCGGTAGAGGGTGACCATGGCGGCAGGTGGTAAAAACCCTAGACTTGTTTTGCCGATTACTTTAAACCTAAACTATGAACCACGCCAGTTTTCCCTGTGCTGCATAAGGGGATTGGGGCGTTGCAGAGCATACGTTCTGCAGGCACCGGCCTGACGGCGGCGACCATCGCGCCAGCGGGCCGGGCATAGAAGTCTTTCGCATCGCACTTTCAAAAAGAACACCCTCTGCGCGGGCTCGCGCACGGAGCACACCACCATGCGTTTGATCACTTCCTTCCTGGCTGCCGCCGCCCTGATTCCGGCCCTGGCACAGGCCGACACCGTCAAGGTCGGCATCGCCAACGACATCTCGGGCCCGTTCTCGGCGCTGGGCGCCGAAGCCCGCGACGGCTTCAACCTGGCCATCAAGCAACTGGGCAGCAAGCTGGGCGGCCAGCCCGCGGAATTCCTGCAAACCGACATGGGCGGCAATCCGGACCAGGCCCGCCAGCTCGTCACGCGCTACATTCAGCGCGAAAAGGTCGACTTCTTCACGGGTCCCATCGGCTCGAACGTCGCGCTGGCCGTCGGCCCCGCGCTGTTCGCCGCGAAGGTGCCCTACCTGTCCAACAACCCCGGTCCCAGCCAGTTCGCCGGCGCCCAGTGCAACAACTATTGGTTCGGCACGTCGTACCAGAACGATGCCTTCCACGAAGCGGCCGGCAAGGTCGCGGCCGATCGCGGCTTCAAGAAGATGTTCATCATGGCCCCGGACTACCCGGCCGGCAAGGATGCGCTGACCGGCTTCAAGCGCGGCTACAAGACCGCTCCGGGCGACGAGGTCTACACCAAGCTCGGCCAGATCGACTACGCCGCAGAGATCGCGCAGATCCGCGCCGCCAAGCCGGACGCCGTCTACATCTTCCTGCCGGGCGGCATGGGCATCAACTTCGTCAAGCAGTTCGTGTCCGCCGGCCTGTCGCAGAACGTCAAGCTGATCGGCCCGGGCTTCTCGGCCGACGAGGACGTGATCCAGGCCGTGGGCGACCCCATGCTGGGCATGTACAACACGGCGCAATGGGCGCATGACCTGGACGTGCCGCAGAACAAGGCCTTCGTCGAGGCCTTCCGCAAGGAATACAACGGCCGTTACCCGTCGGTGTACGCCGCCCAGGCGTACGACGTGATCATGGCCATGGACGCCGCCGTCAAGCAGGCCGGCGGCAAGGCCACCGACCGTGATGCCATCGTGAAGGCGCTGGAAAAGGCCGACTACCCCTCGGTGCGCGGCAGCTTCACCTACGGCAAGAACCACTACCCGATCCAGGCTTACTACCTGCGCGTCGTCGAGAAAGACGGCAGCGGCCGCATCACCAATAAGCTGGTGGGCAAGGTCTTCGACAAGTACCAGGACGTGTACGTAGGCGACTGCAAGCTCTGATCCCCCCGAAGCGCTGCGCGCTTCCCCCCAGGAAGCGTCGCAGCGGACCGGCGAAGCCGGATCCGCGCGACCCCGCTTGGGGGCGGCGGCTTGGGCGCGGGGATGCGTCGCTGATGCAGGTGGGATAGCTTTGGTGAATTGATCGCGGGGGCCCTTCGGCGGCGCGCGGCAAGGGGGAAGTTTTCATGACGTTTACGCTGATCGTCGAGCAATTGCTGAACGGTCTGCAGTTTGGGTTGATGTTGTTTCTGATTGCGGCCGGGCTGACCCTGGTGTTCGGGATCATGGACATCATGAATCTGGCTCACGGCTCGCTCTATATGGCTGGCGCCTATGTCGCCGCCGAAACCATGCAACGCACCGGCTCGTTCACCGCCGCGGTTCTTGTGGCGGCGGTTGCCACGGGCATCGTCGGCATCGTGCTGGAGCTCTCGCTCATCCGCCGCCTGGCGCTGCGCGACCACCTGGCCCAGGTGCTGGGCACCTACGCCGTCATCCTCATCGCCAATGACCTGGTCAAGATGATCTGGGGTCCGGCGCCGGTCATGCTGAACATGCCCGCGATGCTGTCCGGTCCCGTGCGCCTGTTGCCCGACCTGATGTATCCCGCCTACCGCCTGATGATCATCGTCTTCGGCGTGGCCGCGGCCGCGGGCCTGTACTGGTTCGTGACGCGGACCCGTGCCGGCGTGCTGGTGCGGGCCGGGGCGTCGAACCGCCAAATGGCCACGCTGATGGGCGTGCGCGTGCCGCTGCTGTTCCTGGGCGTGTTCGTGCTGGGCGCGATGCTGGCCGCGGTGGCGGGTGCGCTGCTGGGGCCGATCACCTCGGTGCAGGTGGGCATGGGCGAAGAAATCCTGATCCTGGTGCTGGTGTGCATCGTCATCGGCGGCATCGGCTCGATCCGGGGCGCCTTCGTGGGCGCGCTGCTGGTCGGCATGGTCGACACCGCCGGCCGGGCGTTCCTGCCGATGCTGCTGCGCCAGGTGTTTTCGCCGGCCGTGGCCTCCAGCGTCGGTCCGACGCTCGCGGCCATCGCCATCTACGTGTTGATGGCGGCAGTGCTGGTGTTCCGGCCCTCTGGCCTCTTTCCGGCGCGGGGCTGACCATGAAAACCAAGATCTGGACCGTGGTCCTGCTGGCCGCGCTGGCGGTGTTCCCGCTGGTCGCGCCCATGCTGGGCCTGGACTTCTACATTTCCTTCGTGCGGCGCGTGCTGATCTACGCGCTGGCGGCAACCAGCCTGAACCTCATCCTGGGGTATGGCGGCATGGTGGCCTTGGGTCATGCGGCGTTCTTCGGCGCGGGCGCCTATGCGGTGGGCATCCTGTCCATGTCGGGCGTCACGTCCGCGCTGGTGTCCTGGCCGGTGGCCATGCTGCTGGCGGGCGTGCTGGCCTGCATCACGGGCGCGATCTCGCTGCGCACACGAGGCGTGTACTTCATCATGATCACGCTGGCGTTCGCGCAGATGCTGTTCTACATCTTCATCTCGCTGCGCCAGTACGGCGGTGAGGATGGCCTGAACCTGCCGGGATATTCCACGCTGCCGGGCATCGACCTTGCCCACGATGTCAGCTTCTATTACCTCGTGCTGGCCCTGTTCGCGCTGCTGATGTGGGCCTTCGGTCACGTCGTCGCCTCGCGCTTCGGCATGGCGCTGCAGGGCATCCGCGAGAACGAATCGCGCATGGAGTCCATGGGCTATCCCGTGTACCGCATCAAGCTGATGGCGTTCACGCTGAGCGGTGCGGCAGCGGGGCTGGCCGGCGCGCTGCTGGCCAACCACAACCTCTTCATATCGCCCAGCCTGATGCATTGGACCCAGTCGGCCAACCTGCTGATCATGGTGCTGGTGGGCGGCATCGGCCTGCGCTATGGCGGCGTGGCCGGTGCGGTCGTGATGCTGACGCTGGAAGAAGTGCTGCGCCTGTGGACCGAATACTGGCACCTGCCCCTGGGCGTGCTGCTGCTCTGCGTGGTGTTTGGCGCGCCGCGCGGCCTGGTCGGCCTGTTCGGGCCGCTGTTCAGCGGGCGCGCTGCGCCGCAATCCGGCAAGGTGGGCTCATGAGCAATCCGATGAATGCCACGACTGGCGCAGCCGCGAATTGGACGCAACCCGCGGGGACGCACCGCTTGGGGACACCCGCCCCGGGAACGCACGCCCTGCAGGCGCGCGGTCTGGTCCGGCGCTTTGGCGCGTTGGTGGCCACCGACAACGTATCGCTGTCGCTGGCGCCGGGCGAGATCCATGCCCTGATCGGCCCCAACGGCGCGGGCAAGTCCACGCTGATCCACCTGCTGTCGGGCACGCTGTCCGCCGACGCCGGCACGCTGGAAGTCGACGGCCGCGACGTCACCGCAATGAACGCGCACCAGCGCGTGGCGGCGGGCCTGTCGCGGTCCTACCAGATTACCAACATCTTCAAGCAGTCCAGCGTGCTGGATAACCTGGTGCTGGCCGTGCAGGCCCACGCCGGCAGCAGCTTCCGCTTCTGGAGGCCGCGCGCCGCGGAATCGGCGCTGTACGAACAGGCGCGCGAGCTGGCCCGCGAATGCGCCATCGACGCCAGCCTGCTCGACCGCGCCGCGGGCACGTTGCCGCACGGCGAACAGCGCAAGGTGGAATTCGCGCTGGCGCTTGCCGCCCGGCCCAAGGTGCTGCTGCTGGACGAACCCATGGCAGGCATGGGGCCCGACGAAACCGTCCGCCTGACCGAATTGATCGAATCCTTGCGGGGACGCGCCGCCATGCTGCTGGTTGAACACGACATGCAGGCGGTGTTCCGTCTGGCCGACCGCCTGTCCGTGCTGGTGTACGGGCGGGTGATTGCCTCGGGCACGCCGGACGAGATCCGCGCCAACCCCGAAGTGCGCCAGGCCTACCTGGGCGACGAGGAGACCGCATGATGCTGACCATCGAATCAGCCAAGAGCGGCTACGGCGCCAGCCAGGTGCTGTTTGGCGTGGACCTGGAGATCGGCGCGGGGCAGGTCGTGACGCTGCTGGGCCGCAACGGCATGGGCAAGACGACGCTGCTGCGCACGCTGTTCGGCCAGTTGCCGCTGCGCGGCGGCAAGATCCATTTTGCAGGGCAGGACATCAGCGGATGGAGTCCGGACCGCATCGCGCGGGCCGGCGTCGCCATCGTCCCGGAAGGGCGCCAGTGCTTTCCCAATCTGACGGTGCGCGAACACCTGACGGCCTTCGTGGCCGGGCGCAACCCGGAGATCGGCGAACCGTGGACGCCCGATCGCGTCTTTGAACTCTTCCCCCGGCTGGCTGAACGCGCCCGAAACATGGGCAACCAGTTGTCGGGCGGTGAGCAACAGATGCTGGCCATCGGCCGCGCGCTGGTGACCAACCCCCGGCTGCTGATTCTGGACGAAGCCACCGAAGGGCTGGCCCCGAAAATCCGGGAAGAGATCTGGAACTGCCTGGCGCGTCTGCGTCAGGCCGGCCAGACGATCCTGGTGATCGATAAATATGTCGAAAGGTTACTCAGCCTGGCCGATCGCCATGTCATCCTGGAACGCGGCAAAGTCGTGTGGACCGGCAACTCGCAAGCCCTGGACGCCGACCGCAGCCTCTGGGAACGCTATCTGGGCGTCTAGCCAACGTGTAGTAATAAAGCTGCAAATCGGACCTGCCAGACGTAACAGCGTCTGATATAAAACGCAATAAATCACGATATATATTGCTGCGGTGAAACTTAAGGTGTCTCGAACGCATCCAGACGTTTGCACCTGTATCAATAAACCCCCCTGGCATCTACACTAGCCGCGCCGGTTGCCCGCATGGGGCGCCGGCGTTCAGGCTCATGGCTCAAAAGGCGGGGCGAAGCACGGGTACGGCGCCTCGTAAGGTCAGCGCGTCCTATCTGCGTCCCCTTTTTCGCGCGTGGCGTCGCATCAAGTTGTCAGGAAGACTTTGCATGGCGAAATGGGGATTGCGCAGGAAATCACTGATGGCGCTGCTGTTGGCGTGCCTGGTCGCCTTGGCGCCGGCCGCGCTGATTGGCTGGCAGGTGCTGGACGGCGTCCGCGAGCACTTTGGCCGCGCCTTTTCCGACAACTTCACGCAACTGAACCGCCAGCGCATCCTGGCGCCGGTGTCGCGCGAACTGGCGCTGTCGCAGCGCCTGGCCGACAGCGAGGTCACGCGCCGCTGGCTCCGCAATGAAAACGATCCCGCCGCGCGCGAGCTGTTCTTCCGCGAGGCCGACGGCTACCGGCGCGATCTGCTCGGCGGCGCGTACTTCATCGCCAGCGCCAGTTCCGGCAACTACTACTTCAACGACGACAAGCCGCTGTCGGAGACGCCGCGCTACACGCTCAGCCCCAGCGCGGCCGACGACGGCTGGTTCTACGCCACGATCAAGTCGCCCGCCCGCTACAACATCAACGTCAACCCGGACCTGAAGCTCAAGACCACAAAGGTCTGGATCAACGTACAGATCCGCGACGGCGAGACGGTCATGGGCCTGACGGGCGCCGGTCTGGACGTGGGCGGGTTCCTGAAGGAATTCGTGAACAGCGGCCAGCCCGGCGTGACGCCCATCATCGTGGACGAGGAAGGCGCGATCCAGGCGCACATGAACCCCGCGCTGATCGCCTACAACTCGGGCGCGGGCGGGGCGGGCGGCAAGGGCATGGTCTTCAGCCTGCTGGATCAGGGCGAAGGCCGCGCCGAGCTGCTGTCGGCCATGCATGCCGCGCAGGCGGATCCGCAGTCCGTGCAATCGGCCTGGGTCAAGGTGGACGGCGTGCGCCAGCTCGTTTCGGTGGCGTACATGCCGGAGCTGCACTGGCACGTCCTGACCGTGGTCGACCTGGGCGCGGCCCGGGTGCTGGACACCGGCTGGCTGTGGCCGGCGGCCATCGGCCTGGTGCTGCTGTTTGCCGCGATGCTGCTGTGCTTCGGCTACGCCATCGAGCGCCTGATGCTGCGCCCCTTGCGCCGCCTGCAGCAGTCCGCGCGGGCAATCGCCGACGGCAGCTACGACGTGCGCCTGCCGCCGGGCGGGCAGGACGAGATCGGCGACCTGAGCCGCGCGTTCGGCGTGATGGCCGACAAGGTCCGCAAGCACACGGCCGAGCTGGAAACCAAGGTGCGCGAACGCACCTCGGAACTGGAAGACGCCAACCGCGCCATGGCCGCGGCGCACAAGAAGATCGGCGACTCCATCGACTACGCCAGCCTGATCCAGCGCGCGATCCTGCCGGACCGCCAACTGACGCAGTCGCTGGGCGCCCACCATTTCGTGCTGTGGAAGCCGCGCGACGTGGTTGGCGGCGATTTCTACGTGTTCCGTGAGGACGGCGCCAACTGCCTGCTGGGCATCATGGACTGCGCGGGCCACGGCGTGCCCGGCGCGCTGATGACGATGCTGGCGCGTGCGGCGATCGATCTGGCGATCACCGAGGTTGGACCCGGCGATCCCGCGGGCATTCTGACGCGTACCGACAACGCCATCAGGGCCATGCTGGCCGACGCGCAGCTGCCCCGCGCCTTGGCGACCAATACCGATGCGGGGCTGGTATATATTGACCGGCAAGCCGGCAGGCTGCTGTACGCAGGCGCGAAGATCAGCCTGTACGCAAGTGACGGCGAAAACCTGCATGAGGTGCCCGGCGGCCGGCGTGCGCTGGGCGACAAGCGTATGGGGGTTTACGAGAACAACGCGTTGCAGATGGAGCCGGGCTGGACGTATTACCTGGCGACCGACGGTTTTCTGGATCAGGCGGGCGGCGAGCACGGGTTCGGCTTTGGCAATACGCGCTTTGCGGACATGCTCAAGACACACGCGCGCCGGCCGTTAACCGAACAGGCGGCCGCGTTCAGCCAGGCGCTCGCCGAGTACCAAGGTGGCCGACCCCAGCGCGACGACATCACCTTGCTGTCTTTCCGTTTCGAATAATCGTTATCAAGGCGGTACCCTCCATGAATGCCTCCGATCTTTACGCGTTGGGCGCGCGATTCGACCAGAACCGCACGTTGCTGTGTTTCAACGGGCCGATCTCGCGCAGCCTGATCGAGGAAATCGGCAATGCGCTGAAGAACTACCTGAACGCCGAGCACGTCCGGCCCGCTGAAGCCATGGACGTGTTCTCGGTCTACATCGAGATGATCCAGAACATCCGCCAGTACGCCGCGCAGAACGGCGACGCGGACGCCTCCGCCACGGTGGTGATCGGCCGCCGCGATGAAAGCCGCTACGTGGTGTCGGCGGGCAATCTGGTCAGCGCGGAAGACGGCCACAGCCTGGTCGCCCGCATCCAGGAACTGGCCGCGCTGGACAAGCCGGCCCTGAAAGCCGAATACAAGGCCCAACTGCACAAGCCGCGTACGCAGGGCGTCGCGTCGGGCGCGGGCCTGGGCCTCATTGACATCGCGCGCCGCGCCGGCGCGCCGCTGGAAGCCAGCCTGACTCCCGCTGCACAGCCGGGCAAGGCCTTCTTCAGCCTGAGCGTGGTGGTCTGAGGACGCGCGCTCAACAGGATTATTTTCGGAGTATTTGATGAAAGACCTGAACATTCCCGGGACCCAGTCCACGCCCGCCATCACCGCCGACGCTGCCGCCGGCGTGCTGGCGATGCGCGGCGACTCCTACCCCGAGAATTCCTTCGAGCTGTTCGGCCCGGTCATTGAATGGGTCGAGACGTACCTGCAGGATCGCGACACGCCGCTGAAGCTGGAGCTGGAACTCCTGTACCTGAACACCAGCAGCATCAAGTCCGTCATGGACATCTTCGATGTGCTCGAAGCCGCGCACCGCAAGGGCCGCGAGGTCGGCGTCACCTGGTTCTACGACATGCGCAACGAGCGCGTGGGCGAACTGGCTGAAGAGTTCAAGGAAGACTGCACGTTCCCGTTCTCGGTGGTTGGCCGCCAATGAAACCGGGCGCCGCCGAACTGGATCAGCGTATCGCCGAGCTGCTGGCGGATCCGGCGCATGCCGGCCATCCGCTGCGCGACGCGCTGGAAGCGCTCTGGCGGCACACCGAGGAACAGATGGCGCGCATTCAGCGCGTCACGCAGCTTTCGGACGCCTATCAAAGCATGGCGCACGAACGTGAACTGGGCCTGTGCGACCAGTTCGACCGCCAGCTGCGCCGCCTGACCCGCATCGCGCGGATCTCGGATCACTATCAGAACATGATGCGCGACCTGAACCGCGCGCTCGAGGAAACGTCCAGCCGCGACCCCCTGACGGGCCTGTTGAACCGGCGCGCGCTGATGGAAATGATCAAGCAGGAAGTCCAGCGCGCTGCGCGCAGCGGCGACAGCTTTGTCGTCGCGATGCTGGACGTGGATCACTTCAAGGCCGTGAACGACCGTTTCGGCCACGAGACGGGCGACCGCGCGCTGGTCGAACTGGCCGGCGTGCTGGGCGAAAGCCTGCGCGAATACGATCTGTGCGGCCGCTGGGGCGGCGAGGAATTCCTCGTGCTGCTGCCCCATACGGACCCGGACGCGGCGCAGGCGGTCATGGACCGCCTGGTGAGCGACGTGCGGGGGCTGGCGATGCCGGCCGGCGACGAAGTCCTGCGGCTGACGGTCAGTATCGGCATGGCGTATCACCAGTTGGGCGAAACGTTTTCGGAGACGCTCAGCCGGGCGGATCAGGCGTTGTATCTGGCCAAGCAGGACGGACGCGATCGCGTCGCCCTTGGTTTTCCGAGGCGCTGAATGAAACCGGAACAGCTGTTATCCGGGTTGGAGCCCCTTATGCTTGATTCTCATCTTGGCGGGTCGCAGTCGAACCCCCAAGGCGCCGCGTGGCATGTGGGCAATTATCTGACGTCGATGGACCGCGCTTTGCTGCTGTTCGATTTCGACGCAGCCGGCTCCTTGTTGAACGGCAATACCAATTTCCTGGCCGCGGTGGGTTACACCCGCGAAGAGGCGCTGACCCTGCGCCACGAGCTGCTGTGCGACAGCATGGACGAAGGCAAGGGTACGCGCAGCGGCGAACAGGTTTGGGACCGGCTGCGCCGCGGCCAGCACTTTTCGGGCACCTGCCGCTACCGCAAGAAGGATGGCAGCTCGCTGTGGATCGAGGCGACCTACCTGCCGCTGCTGAACGACGCGGGCGAGGTGGGCCGCGTGACGGTGATTTCGCGCAAGTCGATCGCGGACGCGGAGCGCCAGGAAGAAATCCGCCTGCTGATGCTGGGCATCAACGAAACGGGCAACGCGGTGGCGGTGTCGGGCTCCGATGGCCGCATCGTCTACGTGAACGACGGCTTTCAGCGGATGCTCGGCTTTTCCCGTAGCGATGCGCTGGACCAGGATCTGGGCGAACTGCTCTCCGGCGGCCGCGCGGACGGCGGCACGCGCGAGGAACTGCACCGCCGCGTGGCCTGTCGCGAGGGCTACCACAAGGACGTGCTGGTCTATGACCGCGGCGGCAAGCCGCTGTGGGTGTCGGTGATGGCCAACTCGGTGTTCGACGAGCGCGGGACGCTGGTCAATATCGTGGACGTGCTGACGGACATTACGCCGACGAAGGTGCACGAGGTGCTGCAGCGCCGGGTGCTGCAGGCGATGGTGAACGAGGCCTCGGTGGTCGAGGTCATGAACATGGTGTGCCGCGAGGTGGAGCGCCTGGCGCCGGAAGTGGCGGCGTCGGTGGTTCGCGTGGACGATGCGGGCCTGTTGCGCCCGCTGGCGGCGCCGAGCCTGCCGCAGGGCTATTCGGACGCGCTGGAAGGCGTGCCGATCGGCCCGCAGGTGGGCGCCTGCGGCACGGCGGCGTTTCTGGGCCGTCCGGTGATCGTGCCGGACATTGCAACAGACCCGCTGTGGGACGATTACCGCCATCTGCCGCTGCCGGAAGAATACAAGGCGTGCTGGTCGTCGCCGATCAAGTCGAGCGATGGCCGGGTGATCGGGACGTTCGGTTTCTATTTCCGGGAACGCCGGCTGCCTGATGATTTCCATCACCGTCTGGTGGACGTGTGCGTATACCTGTGCGCGCTGGCGCTGGAACGCGAGGAAGCGCGCGCGCGCATCCGGCAATTGGCGTTCTATGACGAACTGACGGGACTGCCGAACCGCAATCTGTTGCTGGCGCAGGCGGAACAGGCGATCGCGCGGGCGGAGCCGGAGCGCAAGCGGGTGGCGGTGTTGTTCCTGGATCTGGACCGCTTCAAGCAGGTGAACGATACGCTGGGCCATCCGATCGGGGACGCGCTGCTGCGGGATGTGGCGCAGCGTCTGCGCCGGCTGGCGCGGGCGACGGATATCGTGGGCCGGCTTTCCGGCGACGAGTTCGTGATGTTGATGCCGGAGTTCGAACATGGCCGCCTGACCGCGGCGGCGGAACATATCCTGGTGGCGCTGGCGCAGCCGTTCTCGGTGGGGGGCATTACGCTGAATCCGTCGGTGAGCATCGGCATCAGCGTGTTCCCGGAGAACGGCCGGGACATGGATACGCTGCTGCGCCATGCGGACATGGCGATGTACCAGGCGAAGACGGCGGGGCGCAATCGCATTTCGTTCTTCAGCGCGGAGATGAATCGTCAGGCGCAGGAACGGTTGGCGCTGGAAGCGGCGCTGCGGGATGCGTTGGAAGCGAAGGCGTTGCGTTTGCATTACCAGCCGCAGGTTGGCTTGAAGAACGGCAGCCTGTATGGGGTGGAGGCGCTTGCACGTTGGCGCCATCCGACGTTGGGGGATATTTCGCCGGCGCGGTTTGTACCGCTGGCGGAAGAGTGTGGGCTGATCGGAGATCTAGGCGACTGGGCGTTGCGCGAGGCCTGCTCGCAATTGGCGATCTGGCGCAATAACGGTCTGCGAGTGCCTTCGGTGTCGGTGAACCTGTCGGCGACGAATTTCCACAATCTGAACCTGCCGCGGATGATTGCGGCGACGTTGGCTGAGTTCGGGTTGGCGCCTGCGGATTTGATGCTGGAGATTACCGAGGGCGTGGTTCTGGATGCCACGGCTGGGACGTTGCGCACGATTGCTGAACTGCATCGGTTGGGCGTACGGCTGTCGATGGATGACTTCGGGACTGGATATTCCAGCCTGGGGCATTTGCGGCGCCTGATCGTTGACGAACTGAAGCTGGATCGCAGTTTCGTGCAAGGGTTGGAGAGCGATGATGCGGCTCGGGCGTTGACTAGCGCTGTGATTCGGATCGGGGAAAGCTTGAGTCTGCCGGTTGTGGCTGAAGGCGTTGAGAACGAAGAGCAGCGGCGGTTTCTGATCGAGCAAGGGTGTGCTGCGGGGCAGGGGTTTCTGTTTTCGCCGCCGTTGCCTGCTGGGGATCTTGAGGAGTGGTTGCGGGCTCGGGGGTGATTGGTTCTCTTCCTTTGCCGGGTTGAGTTCTTGAGGCGTCCGGCACGGTGGCGTCCCGGGGCGCGCGGGGCCACGATTGCGGTCCGGAGCCTTCGCTCCGGACTGCCCCGTCGTCATCTTCGTCCGCCTTCGGCTCCCTTCAGATTCCCTCGGGCTTATCGACGCCCCGCGCACCCCGGGACGCCACCGCACCGGACTCTGGCAATTCGAGTTTTCAGGCAGCGGGGGCGGTCGGCGTGCTTGGCATTTTTGCGCAGTTCCTTTCGGGCTCGGAGCATCTTGCGGTGCCCGTCTCCGTTCGGCCGCGCGGGCGGCCTCCGGAGACTTACGCGGCGTCTTGCGGCGTGGTGATGACGCTTCGCGAGTAGGTAGCGTTTGGGTGTCAGACACCAGTGGACTCGTAAGACTAAATCGGGTGTCAGACACCATGAAGCACTCCGGCCGCCATTCATCGTCACTTGAACTCACGTGCCCGATGGGCGGCGCGAACCGGTCGGCAGGCTGTGGCGAACCGTCGCCGCGCCGCCCATCACGGCTCTCCCCACGGTGATGCTGGAGCTTTAGAACCCCACTCCCCGCAAGCGCGCAAGCGTCTACCTCCACGACGACCCACAACGCGTATGCCGATCGTGGCCGCCCGCGCGGCCGCGACTCGGCGGGCCCCGCAAGACTCGTCCCTGACCACTGCTCTAGCAGCGCCCCGAATCATGCACACCGCAGCTCCTCGGTGCGGGCGACAGGGGGCCGAGCGCCGTCGATGCGCCCGAGGGAATCTGAAGGGAGCCGAAGGCGGACGAAGATGACGACGGGGCAGTCCGGAGCGGAGGCTCCGGACCGCAATCGTGGGCGCTCGGCCCCCTGTTGCCCGTGCCGAGGGGCGGGAGAAGAACGCAGCAACCGCCAACCCAGAACCAACGGTCAAAGCGGCCTCAACGACACCCCGTACGCTCTTCTGCACCCACACCTATACCCCGCCTCTACACCCGACCTCCAATCGTCCCCATTTCCCCTCCCCCTCCAGCATCACTAAATACTTTCCCTCATTTGCACACCCACCACTTCCGATATATATTTCAAGCCTAAACTATCCAGACCTAAATATCTGCGGCTTCCGCTCCAGCACCATAGAGCGACTGTCGCGTACTTGGAGCGTATACGGCAATGAAGATAGTCTGCATCGGCGGCGGTCCCGCCGGCCTGTATTTCGGTCTGCTCATGAAACTGCAGAACCCCGCCAACGAAGTCACCGTCATCGAACGCAACCGTCCGTATGACACTTTTGGCTGGGGCGTGGTCTTCTCCGACGCCACCATGCAGAATTTGCGTGAGGCCGATCCCGTATCGGCGCAAACCATTGGCGATGCGTTCAACCATTGGGATGACATCGACATCCATTTCAAGGGACGCAGCATCCGCAGCAGCGGCCACGGCTTCATCGGCATTGGTCGCAAGAAGCTTCTGAACATCCTGCAGGCGCGTTGCGAAGACGTGGGCGTGAAGCTCGTGTTCGAGAACTTCGTCCAGGACGACCAGGCCATCGCCCGCGAGTACGACGCCGATCTGGTCATTGCCTCGGACGGCATCAACAGCCAGATTCGCACCCGGTACGCCGAAACGTTTCATCCCGACATTGACCAGCGCCGCTGCCGCTTCGTGTGGCTGGGCACCAAGAAGGTCTTCGATGCCTTCACCTTTGCCTTCGTGCAGACCGAGCACGGCTGGTTCCAGGCGCATGCTTACCGGTACGAGGACGGCATGTCGACGTTTATCGTCGAGACGCCGGAGGAAACCTGGCAGGCTGCGGGCATCGAGCAGATGAGCCAGGAAGAGGGTATCGCCTATTGCGAGAAGTTGTTTGCGCCCTGGCTGGACGGCAATCCGCTGATCAGCAATGCGTCGCACCTGCGTGGTTCGGCGATCTGGATCCGTTTCCCGCGCGTCATCTGCAATACGTGGGTCCACTGGAACAAGCTGGACACCGCCCGTGGCGAGCGCCGCGTGCCGGTCGTGCTGATGGGCGATGCCGCGCACACCGCGCACTTTTCCATCGGGTCGGGCACGAAGCTGGCGCTGGAAGACGCGATCGAGCTGGCGCGTTGCCTGAGCGGCGCGGAAGGCAGCGTCGAAGCCGGACTGCGTCATTACGAAGAAGTGCGCAGCGTCGAGGTGCTGAAGATCCAGAACGCCGCCCGCAACTCCACCGAATGGTTTGAGAACGTCGAGCGCTACGCCGACCTGGAGCCCGAGCAGTTCGCGTATTCGTTGCTGACCCGTTCGCAGCGCATTTCGCACGAGAACCTGCGCCTGCGCGATCCGGCCTGGCTGGAAGGCTTTGAGCGCTGGATCGCGGAACGCGCCGGCGCGGCCACGCCGGAGGGCCGGCGCCCGGCGATTCCGATGCTGACGCCTTATCAGGTGCGCGGCGTGCGGCTGAAGAATCGCATCCTGGTGTCGCCGATGGCCATGTATTCGTGCACGGACGGCGTGCCGGGGGATTTCCATCTGGTTCACCTGGGCGCGCGCGCCATGGGTGGCGCCGGGTTGGTGATGGTGGAAATGACCTGCGTGTCGCCGGATGGCCGCATCACGCCGGGGTGCCCGGGGCTGTGGAACGACGAGCAGCAGCAGGCGTTTGCCCGCATCGTGAACTTTGTGCACGGCAACAGCGATGCGCGCATTGGCATGCAGTTGGGTCATGCGGGCCGCAAGGGGTCGACGCAGCTCGGCTGGCAGAAGATCGATCATCCGCTGGCAGAGGGCAATTGGCCGCTGGTGTCGGCATCGGCCCTGCCGTACATCGAAGGCGTGTCGCAGACGCCGCGCGCGATGACGCGCGCGGATATGGATGAAGTGCGCGACAACTTTGTGGCGGCGGCACGCCGCGCGGCGGCTGCGGGCTTCGACTGGCTGGAGCTGCACTGCGCGCACGGCTATCTGTTGTCCAGCTTTATTTCGCCGCTGACCAATCGGCGTGAGGATGAATACGGCGGCAGTCTGGAGAACCGGCTGCGCTTTCCGCTGGAGGTGTTCCATGCGGTGCGGGCGGTGTGGCCCGAGGACAAGCCGATGTCGGTGCGGATCTCGGCCAGCGATTGGGTGGAAGGCGGCATCACCGCGGACGATGCGGTCGAGATCGCGCGTCACTTCAAGGCGGCGGGCGCCGACATGATCGATTGCTCGTCCGGTCAGGTCAGCAAGGAAGAAAAGCCGGTGTACGGCCGCATGTTCCAGACGCCGTTTGCCGACCGCGTCCGCAACGAAGCCGGCATCCCGACGATTGCGGTGGGCGCCATCTTCGAGGCGGATCACGCCAACGGCATCATCGCGTCGGGCCGTGCAGACCTCTGCGCGCTGGCACGTCCCCATTTGGCTGACGCCTCCTGGACGCTGCGCGAAGCGGCGCGCGTGGGCTATGTTGATGTGTCGTGGCCGAGCCAGTATTTCGCCGGCAAGCGCCAGCTTGAGACCAACTTCGAACGCGCCGCCGCGATGGCGCAACTGGATATCAAATGAACGCACAATCGCTGCCGCTCGCCGGGCGTCACGCCCTGGTGACGGGGGGCGCGCGCGGCATCGGCCTGGCAGCCGCCCGGGCGCTGCTCCAGCGCGGCGCCCGCGTCACGCTGCTGGGCCGCGATGGCGGCGCGCTGGACGCGGCCGCCGACGACCTGGCCCGATTGGGTCAGGTGCAGGCCGTCAGCGCGGACATTGCCGACGAAGCCTCGGTGCGCGCGGCCTTCGCGCAGGCCGAAGCGGAGTTTGGCCCGGTGCTGATCCTGGTGAACAACGCGGGGCAGGCGGTCAGCCAGCGTTTTGACCGCACGGACGCCGCGCTGTGGAACCAGATGCTGGCCGTCAATCTGACGGGCACCTTCCACTGCATCCAGGCCGCATTGCCCGGCATGCTGCAGGAAAAGTGGGGCCGTGTGATCAACGTGGCCAGCACCGCAGGGCTGATCGGTTATGGGTATGTAAGCGCCTACTGCGCTGCAAAGCACGGCGTGATAGGGCTGACCCGGTCGCTGGCGCTGGAAACGGCGCAGAAGGGCGTGACGGTCAACGCAGTCTGCCCGGGCTATACCGAGACCGACATCGTGCGCGGCGCCGTCGCCAACATTGTCGAGAAGACCGGCATGACGCCGGAAGCCGCCCGCCTGAAACTGGCGGAGCGCAACCCGCAGGGCCGCCTGGTGCAGCCCGAGGAAGTGGCCGAGACGGTCGCGTGGCTGGCGCTGCCGGCCTCCGCTTCGATCAACGGCCAGGCGATTGCCGTCGACGGCGGCGAAGTGATGACCGGCTGAGGCCGGCGTTCCATCCACCCAGCATTCATGAACGGAGACACCATGAGCACCCAGCCCGAAGAGCACACCATGAAGCATCACAAGCGTCCCATCGCCGGCTACCAGGCGAAGACGTTCCTGTGGCAGGTGTCGGACGACGGCAAGGTCGGCACCATTACGCTGAACCGTCCCGAGCGCAAGAATCCGCTGACGTTTGATTCGTACGCGGAACTGCGCGATTTCTTCCGGTCGCTGGTGTATGCCACCGACATCAAGGTGGTGGTGGTGACGGGCGCGGGCGGCAATTTCTGCTCGGGCGGCGACGTGCACGAGATCATCGGCCCGCTCACGAAGATGAGCATGCCGGAACTGCTGGATTTCACGCGCATGACGGGTGATCTGGTCAAGGCCATGCGCGCTTGCCCGCAACCCATCGTGGCGGCCGTGGACGGCGTGTGCGCGGGCGCGGGGGCGATGGTGGCGCTGGCGTCGGATATGCGCTTGGGCACGCCGGCCGCGCGGACCGCGTTCCTCTTTACCCGCGTGGGGCTGGCGGGGGCCGACATGGGCGCATGCACGCTGCTGCCGCGCGCGATCGGTCAGGGCCGTGCTTCCGAGCTGCTCTACACCGGCCGCGCGATGACGGCCGACGAGGGCGCGAGCTGGGGGTTTTTCAATGCGCTGCACGAGTCCGGCAAGCTGCTGGGAGCGGCGCAGACGCTGGCGGCGCAACTGGCCGCAGGTCCGACCTTCGCACACGGCGTGACCAAGAAGCTGCTGCACCAGGAATGGAACATGGGCGTGGACGAAGCCATCGAGGCCGAAGCCGAGGCCCAGGCCATCTGCATGCAGACGCGCGATTTCCATCGCGCCTACGAGGCCTTCGTGGCCAAGCAGAAGCCCGTCTTTGAGGGGAACTGATGATGCGCGACGCAAGCTGGCTGGACTGGCCCTTTTTCGACGACGCGCATCGCAAGCTGGCGCATGACGTGGACGCCTGGTGCGAGCAGTCGCTGGGCGACGTGGACCATCACGACGCAGATGCGGCATGCAAGAAGCTGGTCAAGGCCATGGGCCAGGCCGGGTGGCTGCGTTACGCGGTGGCAGGCGGCCCGGGCGGGGCTTGGGGCGGCGCGCTGCCGGAGGTGGACTCCCGCGCGGTATGCATCCTGCGCGAGACGTTTGCCCGGCATGAAGGATTGGCGGACTTTGCGTTTGCGATGCAGGGCCTGGGCAGCGGCGCGATTTCGCTGATGGGCTCGGATGCGCTGCGCCAGCATTACCTGCCGCGCGTGGCGCGCGGCGAGGCGATTGCGGCCTTTGCGCTGTCGGAGCCCGATGCGGGCTCGGACGTGGCGGCGCTGGCCTGCGAGGCGAAGCTGGATGGCGATCACTATGTGCTGAATGGCGCCAAGACGTGGATTTCGAACGGCGGCATCGCCGACTTCTATGTGGTGTTCGCGCGCACAGGCGAAGCGCCGGGCGCGCGGGGCATCAGCGCGTTCGTGGTGGATGCGGACACGCCGGGGTTCGAGGTGGCCGAGCGCATCGACCTGATCGCGCCGCATCCGCTGGCGACCATTACGTTCGACAACTGCCGCATCCCGGTGACGCACCGGTTGGGCGACGCGGGGCAAGGTTTCAAGCTGGCCATGATGACGCTGGACATCTTCCGCGCGTCGGTGGCGGCGGCGGCGCTGGGGTTTGCGCGCCGGGCGCTGGATGAAGGATTGGCGCGCGCCAAGTCGCGCCGCATGTTCGGCCAGACGCTGGCCGACCTACAACTGACGCAAGCCGCGTTGGGCGACATGGCAACCGCCATCGACGCCTCGGCGCTGCTGACGTACCGCGCCGCGTGGATGCGCGACGTGCAGAAGCTACGCACCACGCGCGAAGCGGCGATGGCCAAGATGACGGCGACGGAGTCGGCGCAGACGGTGATCGACCGGGCGTTGCAGATGTTCGGCGGCGCTGGCGTGGTGTCGGGGATGCCGGTGGAGAAGCTTTACAGGGAAATCAGAGCGCTGCGTATCTACGAAGGCGCCACGGAAGTGCAGAAGTTGATCATCGCCCGTGAATTGCTAAAGGCATAAAGGGCCATCGAGCGCCTGCTTTTTGCAACGTAAACCGCATCGCACAGCCAAGGGGAATTTTCATGGAAGTATCCGCCCACATCGACACCTTTGCCCGGGACAACCTGCCCCCGGGCGAACAATGGCCTGAGTTCCTGCTGGACGGCCCCGACGTGGCCTATCCAAAGCGTTTCAATTGCGCGGTGGAATTGGTTGACGCGATGGTCGGCCGAGGCCACGGCGATCGCGTGGCGCTGCGCTGGCGACAGGACGGCAAGCCGGCGACGATGACCTACGGCGAACTGGCCGCGCTGACGAACCGCATCGCGCGCGTGCTGACCGAGGACATGAAGCTGGTGCCGGGTAACCGCCTGCTGCTGCGCGGCCCGAACAATCCGATGATGGCGGCCTCGTGGCTGGCGGCGATCAAGGCGGGCCTGGTGACGGTGCCGACGATGCCGCTGCTGCGTTCGAAGGAACTGAAGCAGATTATCGAGAAGGCGCAGATCCAGGCGGTGCTGTGCGACGTGCGCCTGAAGGACGAGGCGCAGTTCTGCGCGCAGCCGGATCACGAGAACCACTGCCCGGGTCTGGCGCAGGTGATGTACTTCAACGATACGGCGGCCGATGCCCTGGACGCGCTGGCGGCCGGCAAGCCTGACACGTTCGAGGCGTGCGATACGGCGGCGGACGATGTGTGCCTGATCGCATTCACCAGCGGCACGACGGGCTCGCCGAAGGGCTGCATGCACTTTCATCGCGATGTGCTGGCGATGTGCGACCTTTTCCCGAAGCATGTGATCAAGCCGGGGCCGGACGACATTTTCTGCGGCACGCCGCCGCTGGCGTTCACGTTCGGGCTGGGCGGGTTGTTGTGCTTTCCGCTGCGAGTGGGCGCGAGCACGGTGCTGGCCGAGAAGCTGTCGCCCGAAAGCCTCTTGGAACTGATCCAGGAGTTCCGTGCGACGATCGTGTTCACGGCCCCGACCTTCTACCGCCAGATGGCGGCGCTGGTGGGCAAGTTCGATCTGTCGTCGCTGAAGAAGAGCGTGTCGGCGGGCGAAGCGCTGCCGGATGCGACGCGTCAGCTCTGGAAGGACGCAACGGGGATCGAGATGATCGACGGCATCGGCGGCACGGAGATGATCCACGTGTTCGTGTCGAGCCCGCCGGAGTCGGTGCGCCGTGGTGCGATCGGCCGCGTGGTGCCGGGGTACGTGGCGCAGATCGTTGACGATGAGATGAAGCCGGTGCCGAACGGGACGGTGGGCCGGTTGGCGATCAAGGGGCCTACGGGCTGCCGCTATCTGGCGGATGAGCGCCAGCGCCGGTTCGTGCAAGACGGCTGGAATCTGCCGGGCGATACGTTCGTGCAAGATGACGACGGCTATCTGTTCTACCAAGCGCGCAACGACGACATGATCGTGTCGGCGGGCTACAACATCGCGGGTCCGGAAGTCGAGGACGCGCTGCTGCGCCATGAGGCGGTGGCGGAGTGCGGGGTGGTGGGCGCGATGGACGACGAGCGCGGTCAGGTGGTGAAGGCGTTTGTGGTGCTGAAGCCGGGGTTTGCGCCAAGCGCAGAGCTGGTGACGGCGATGCAGACGTTCGTGAAGGCGAATATTGCGCCCTACAAGTATCCGCGCGCGATCGAGTTCGTGGATGCGTTGCCGCGGACGGAGACGGGAAAGTTGCAGCGGTTTGCGCTGCGCAAGATGGCATAGGCATCGCAAGCATCAAGGAAACATCATGGCAGCACCCATCACGACGGCTCCTTTCGTGAGCCAGGTAGAAGTCCGATTCCGCCATTGCGATCCGGCGGGGATCGTGTTCTATCCGCGCTATTTCGAGATGATCAATGATTTCGTCGAGGAGTGGTTCGACAAGGGAATGGGGTTACCGTTTCATGCGCTGCATGTGGAGCGGCACATCGGTACGCCGATGGCGTCGGTGACGTGCGATTTCAGCGCGCCGAGCCGGTGGCACGAGAAACTGCGGCAGACGCTGTCGGTGCAGCGCATTGGCGGTGCATCGTTCAAGGCGCTGGTGCGGTTTGAAGGGCCGGACGGGCAGTTGCGGTTGTCGGCGACGCTGACGATCGTGACGGTGGATCTGCGGACGATGAAGTCGATGCCGCTGCCTGCGGATCTGCGGGAACGCATGCAGCATTTTCTGGCAACCGCGGCATAAGCGGGCGCCACCCTGTGGTTTGTTTATTTGATCAATAGGATGAGACGTTATGAAGATTCTGCAACCGCCGGATTGGATGGCGCCCCGGGGCTATTCGAATGGTGTGCTGACCGAGATGCAGGTGGGCAGCAAGATCGTGTTTGTGGGCGGACAGGTGGGATGGAACGGGCAGCAGCAGTTCGAGTCCGATGACTTCGCGGACCAGGTGCGTCAGGCGCTGCTGAACATCGTGCAGATTCTTGCCGAGGGTGGGGCGAAGCCTGAGCATATCGTGCGGATGACTTGGTATGTGACGGACAGGAAGGAGTACGTTGCGGCGTATCCGGGCATTGGCAAACACTACCGGGAGTTGATCGGTCGGCATTTTCCGGCGATGACGGCGGTGGAGGTTGCCGCTCTGGTGGAGGATCGCGCGAAGGTTGAAATTGAAGTGACTGCGGTGGTGCCTGCGCAGTAGGGGTTTATTTGGTTTGACGGTGTATCGAAGGTTCGCCGCGTTTGCTTCCCGGCCGGCACCGGGGGGCGAGGGCGGCGGGCCTTCGGTGCTTGTGGGGCGGATTTTCTTGTGAGCATGCCGCTGAAGTCAGGTGTCTGACACCCTGCGCAGTGCATAGGTCCGTTTTCTAGATGTCTGGCCGTCGTCGATGATTCGCCGGTCGCGGTTCTTAAGACGCCCGGCGCGTCGTCGGTCTGGGGCGCGCGGGGCTACGATTGCGGTCCGGAGCCTTCGCTCCGGACTGCCCCTTCGTCATCTTCGTTGTCGCCTTCGGCGACTGCCTTCAGATTCCCTCGGGCGCATCTACACGCCCCGCGCGCCCCAGACCGCCGCCACGCCGGGCTCCGGTTTTTGCTCTTGGCGGTCGCTGGGGTGTACGGGGTTCTTTAGGTTCTTGTCCACGTGCTCGCGGGCATGAAACATCTTGCGGGGCCCGCCCCACGTCGGCCGCGCGGGCGGCCTGGTGGGGCTTACGCAGCGTCTCGCGTCCACGGGCCTGCGCTGCGCGCTTGCGGCGCGCCTAGGGCTGATTCCGGTGTCGGACGCCTATCGCAGGCACGTAGGACAGATTCCGGTGTCAGACACCACCATAAGCGCTTAAGACAGATTCCGGTGTCATACACCGCAGTCCGGGATCAGCTGCCCGCGCGTCGCGTCTCTTTCGGCAGTTCCCCGAACCGTTCCCGGTAATACTCCGAGAACCTCCCCAGATGCCCAAACCCCACGCTTAGCGCCACCTCCGTGACGCTCGCATCCGGCTGCGTCTTCAGCCGGCTCCTCGCCGCGTCCAGCCTGAATGCGCGTAGCGCATTCATCGGCGTCGTATTCCGGTGTTCCTGAAAAAGCCTAGTGAGGGCGGTGGCACTCGCCCCAGCGTGGCGCGCGATGGTGTTCAGCGTCAGCGGGGCGCCGAGGCGTTCTCGCATGAAGGCCTCGGCGACGCTCAGGCGGCGCGGGACCGTGTTGGGTTGGCCCGCGTGGTTTTGCCAAGTATTGGGCTGGTTGTAGAGCAAATGCAAAACCAGCGTGTCTTCCAGGTGCTCCAGCCACGCCGCGGGCGGGCGGCGGGCGCCGTCGTCCAAGGTGGGCAGCAAGTGGATCAGGCTGCCCATCATGCTGCGCCAGGCGGCGCCGATGGGCGTGTCCAGGCGCAGGGCGGGGCTGAAGTCCAGGGGG
>NZ_JAKRML010000034.1:0-74971 GCF_022346505.1 Achromobacter sp. ACRQX | reverse complement strand
CTCCCAGCCCGCCCTAGATTCAAGGATCCGCCCTCATGTCCGCATCCAACATGACGCCCGGAGAGATCGTCTCCGAACTCGACAAGTACATCGTCGGCCAGAACCGCGCCAAGCGCGCGGTCGCGGTGGCACTGCGCAACCGCTGGCGCCGCCAGCAGGTCGCCGAACCTCTTCGCCACGAAATCCATCCCAAGAACATTCTGATGATCGGCCCGACCGGCGTCGGCAAGACCGAGATCGCCCGCCGCCTGGCCAAGCTGGCCAACGCGCCGTTCATCAAGATCGAAGCCACCAAGTTCACCGAGGTCGGCTACGTGGGCCGCGACGTGGACACCATCATCCGCGACCTGACCGAATACTCCATCAAGCAGACCCGCGAACTGGAAATGCGCCGCGTGCGCACCCAGGCCGAGGACGCCGCCGAAGACCGCATCCTGGACGCCCTGGTTCCGCCGCCCCGCGGCGCCTCGGGTGAGCCCCAGCGCGGCGAGGACAACAGCGCCCGCCAGACGTTCCGGAAGCGCCTGCGCGAAGGCCTGATTGACGATCTGGAAATCGAGATCGAAGTCGCGCAGACCGTGCCGCAAATGGACGTCATGACGCCCCCCGGCATGGAAGAAATGGCCGAGCAGTTGCGCGGCATGTTCGCGGGCATGGCGCGCGACAAGAAAAAGCCCAAGAAAATGAAGGTGCGCGAAGCCTTCAAGCTCATCGTCGACGAAGAAGCCGCCAAGCGCGTCAACGAAGAAGACCTGCGCAGCGTTGCGATCAACAACGTCGAGCAGAACGGCATCGTCTTCCTGGACGAAATCGACAAGATCGCCGCCCGCCAGGAGTCCGGCGGCGCGGATGTCTCGCGCCAAGGCGTGCAGCGCGACCTGCTGCCGCTGGTTGAAGGCACCACCGTCAACACGCGTTACGGCATGGTCCGCACCGACCACATCCTGTTCATCGCGTCCGGCGCCTTCCACCTGTCGCGTCCGTCCGACCTGATCCCCGAGTTGCAGGGCCGCTTCCCGATCCGCGTCGAACTCGAATCCCTCACCGCCCAGGACTTCGTGCGCATTCTGTCCGACACGGATGCGTCGCTGACCAAGCAGTACACGGCGCTGATGGCGACCGAGGACGTCGAACTCGAATTCACCGACGAAGGCGTGCGCCGCCTGGCGGAACTGGCCTTCGAGGTCAACGAAACCACCGAGAACATCGGCGCCCGCCGTCTGTACACGGTGATGGAAAAGCTGCTGGACGAGCTTTCCTTTGACGCCACGTCCAGCCAGGACAAGCACGTCAAGATCGATGCCGCCTACGTCAACTCGCAACTGGCCGAAGCTGCCAGCAGCCAGGACCTCGCCCGCTACGTGCTCTGACGCCCCGGGCTCCCGCCGCAGACGCAAAAAAACCCCGCCGCAACGCTTTGCGGCGGGGTTTTTTCTTTGGGACAGCGTCAGTTCGTGATCGCCGTCACCACGTACTTGCCATCCTTGCGCGTAGCGGTAAACCGCACCTTGTCGCCCGCCTTGATATTGGCCAGCAACGCCGGATCGGCCTGGTAGACCAGCGACATCGCCGGCAGGTCCAGCGCCTTGATGGCATCGTGCTTTATCGTTACCTTGCCCGCCGCGGCGTCCACGCGCCGCACCTCGCCCGTGGCATCGGCCTGCTGCGCGAAAGCGACTGGCGTCGCCAGCGACACGACAGCCATTGCGGTGGCAACGGCCATGGGCGTTGCGTACTCGCGGTTAAAACCCATATGTAACCTCCCTATGCGATCCAAGCGGCCAGACGCGTAAGGCGCTCCTGCCGCTTTTTACAGTGCTAGGATACTGCGCGAATGCAACCATTCCGCCGCCAGTGCGCAACAATCCTGACGGTTGTTTGCGGGGCGGCCCTGCTTGCGGGCTGCGCTTACCGTCGGAAGCAAGCCTCCAACTCTTCTCACTGAATCAAAAAAGCCATGGCCAACCGCTTATCCGTCATTGCCACCCGCACCGGCGACGATGGCACCACCGGGCTCGGGGACGGATCCCGAATCCCCAAGGACGCCCCGCGCATCGCCGCCCTGGGCGATGTGGACGAACTGAACAGCGTCATCGGCCTGCTGCTCACTGAAACCCTGCCGGACGACGTGTCCGCCGACCTGCTCACCATCCAGCACGACCTCTTCGACATGGGCGCGGAGCTTTGCATTCCCGGTCATGCCGCGATCACCCAAGCGCAGGTTGCTCATCTGGATGCGCGGCTCGCGCACTACAACGCGGCGCTGCCGCCGCTGCGCGAGTTCATCCTGCCCGGCGGCTCGCGGCCGGCAGCAGTGGCGCACATGGCGCGCACGGTAGCCCGGCGTGCCGAGCGCGCGGTGGTCGCGCTGGCGGGAGTGGAAAGCGTAAATGCGCCGATCCGGCAGTACTTGAACCGGTTGTCGGATCTGATGTTCGTACTGGCGCGTTACCTGAACAAGACGCTGGATGTGGGTGACATATTCTGGGCAAGCCCGAACGCCCGTAAGGGCACGTAAGCCCTGCGAGGATTTGAAAGCCTTCCCGGGCGCGCGGATTTCTCTACACGTCGATTACGGTCCACACTCTGTTTCATCTAGCCGGTCAAACCTGCTCGGTTACGGCATAATGACGGGTTATAGAGCGGGTTTGCGCACCGCGCTCACGGCTCAAGGATCAAATAGAGAATGAGTATTATTGTCACCGGCGGCGCCGGCTTCATCGGTTCGAATTTCGTGTTGGATTGGTTCGTGGAAGGCACCGAACCTGTCATCACGCTCGACAAGCTCACTTACGCGGGCAACCCAGAGAACCTCGCGTCCTTGGCCGGCAACCCCAATCATCAACTTGTTGTGGGCGATATCGGGGACACCAAGCTGGTGGCCGATCTGCTTGCCAAGCACAAACCTCGCGCTGTCCTCAACTTCGCTGCCGAATCGCACGTGGACCGCTCGATTCACGGCCCTGGCGAATTCATCCAGACCAACATCGTCGGCACCTTCCATCTCCTGGAGGCCGTCCGTGCGTACTGGTCGGCACTGCCCGAACAGGAAAAGCAGGACTTCCGTTTCCTGCACGTCTCGACCGACGAAGTCTACGGCTCGCTCAGCAAAGATGATCCTGCCTTCCGCGAAACCAACCCGTACGAGCCCAACAGCCCGTACTCCGCGAGCAAGGCGGCCAGCGACCATCTGGTCCGTGCGTACCACCACACCTATGGTCTGCCGGTCCTGACCACGAATTGCTCGAACAACTACGGGCCGTACCATTTCCCTGAAAAGCTGATCCCGCTGGTGATTCACAACGCACTTGCCGGCAAGCCGCTGCCTATCTACGGCGACGGCCAGCAGATCCGCGACTGGCTCTACGTGAAAGACCACTGCAGCGCCATTCGCCGCGTGCTGGACCAAGGCAAGCTGGGCGAAACCTACAACGTCGGCGGCTGGAACGAGAAGGCGAACCTGGAAGTCGTGCACACGCTGTGCGAACTGCTCGACGAGCTCAGCCCGCGCGCCGACGGTCAGTCCTATAAGCAACAGATCACCTTCGTGAAAGACCGCCCTGGCCACGATCGTCGCTACGCGATCGATGCCGGCAAGCTGGAACGCGAACTGGGTTGGCGACCGGCGGAGACGTTCGAGAGCGGGATTCGCAAGACGGTTCAGTGGTACCTCGATAACGCCGCGTGGGTCGCCAACGTGACCAGCGGCTCGTACCGCAACTGGGTCGATACGCAATATTCCTCGTGATACAAGACGGGCCGGGTTGCAGCCCCTGGAAGAAAAGCGATTTTTCGCGCCATCGCTGCTGCAATCCAGCTCCGTTGCGGAGCCCGCCCGTCACGCAACAAATTTCAGGCTGATCCGCCCCCGGAATAATCACGCCGCCCAGCCTTGCAAAGGCTTGCAATCATTACCAGTACAGGTGGCCCAGTGAGCCAAAAAGTCGCCATTCTCTTGTGCACTTATGAGGGCCAGCAATTTTTGCCTGAACAGCTGGATTCCTTTCAAGCGCAGAGCCACACAAATTGGATCGTTTGCGCATCGGACGACGGATCCAAAGACGACACCCGCGAGATACTGGCGCGCTATCAGGACAGATGGCAACCCGGCCAGCTCACGGTGGTGGAAGGCCCGCGCAAGGGGTTTGTCGCAAATTTCCTCTCGCTTACCTGTAATCCGGATGTCCAGGCCGATCTCTACGCCTATTCAGACCAAGACGATGTCTGGCATCCCGAAAAACTTGAACGCGCCGTCCAGTGGCATGCCGCGATCTCGCCCGGGACGCCCGCGCTTTATTGCACTCGAACTGAGCTTGTGGATGGCGACGGAGCGCCCATTGGGTATTCCCCTCTGTTCACGCGCCCGCCGTCATTCGGCAATGCCTTGACCCAGAACGTCGGCGGTGGAAATACCATGGTGTTCAACGACGCCGCGCGCAGGTTGCTGTTAAATGCCGGCCCGCAGCCGAAGGCCGTGGCGCACGATTGGTGGGTATACCTGCTGATCAGCGGCTGCGGGGGCAAGATCCATTACGACCCGCGGCCATCTCTGCTATATCGCCAGCATGGGGGTAATCTGATCGGCGCCAATGCCAGCATGAGCGCGCGCTTGGAGCGCATCCGCATGTTGCTGCAAGGCCATCTGCGCGACTGGAACGACCGTAACATACAGATGCTTTCCCCGCTGCAGGCGCAGTTGACAGAGAAGAACCGTGAGACGTTCAATCGCTTTGCATCAGCCCGAAAAAAAGGGCTGATCGGACGCGTTTTCGGGGTGGCCGCGTCGGGAGTTTATCGCCAGACCATGCTGGGCAACCTTGGCCTGCTAGCCGCGGCCGTTTTCAACAAGATATAGCCATCATGCGGATAGTTCTTCTAGGTAAAAATGGACAGGTAGGCCAAGAGCTGCAGCGCGCGTTGCTTCCTCTCGGCGAAGTGATGCCGTTTGGCCGCGATACATGCGATCTGGCCAACTCTGCAGAACTGGCGACCGCACTAAGCGACGCGTCACCCCAGATCATCGTCAACGCCGCAGCCTATACCGCCGTCGACAAGGCGGAAAGTGACCAGGAAACTGCACGCCTCGTCAATGCCGATGCAGTCCGCGTTATGGCAGATTATTCCGCCAAAACCGGCGCACTGCTAGTGCATTATTCGACTGATTATGTGTTCGACGGAGAAAAGTCCGGCGCCTACCTTGAAAGCGATGCGCCCAATCCACAGAGCGTATACGGCGCCACCAAGCTTGCTGGTGAAGCGGCAATTACTGATGCCGGTTGCACCGCCCTGGTTTTTCGGACGAGTTGGGTTTATGCGCAGCATGGCGCCAATTTTCTGAAAACCATGCTGCGCCTGGCCGGCGAGCGCGATACCTTGAAAGTCGTGGCCGACCAATTTGGTACGCCTACCGGTGCCGAGCTCATCGCGGACGTCACACTGCTTGCCATCGCCGCTCAGCGCGAAGGTCGGCTATCCCCCGGCACTTATCACCTGACCGCGGGCGGTTCCACTTCCTGGCACGCATTTGCGCGCCACATCATCGGTCGCGCGCTGCAAAACGGAGCCGAGCTCAAGTTGACAGCCGACGACGTGCACGCCATTGGCACGGCGGATTATCCGACGGCCGCCCGGCGTCCCAAAAACTCCACACTCGATACTTCCGCCCTGTCGGCAGCACTCGGTCTGCAATTGCCCCACTGGCACGTTCACGCTGACCGCGTAATCGATCAACTGACGAAACTGGAAACGCTTAAATGAAACGCAAAGGCATCATTCTCGCCGGAGGATCCGGCACTCGACTCCATCCGGCGACGCTCGCCATCAGCAAGCAGCTCTTGCCCGTTTTCGATAAGCCGATGATCTACTATCCGCTGAGCACGCTGATGCTGGCGGGTATTCAGGACATCCTGATCATTTCCACTCCTCAGGACACCCCTCGGTTCCAGCAACTGTTGGGCGACGGCTCGCAATGGGGTTTGAATCTGCAGTACGCCGTTCAACCTTCGCCGGACGGGCTGGCGCAAGCCTTCATCATTGGCGAAAAATTCATCGGCAATGATGTCTCAGCGCTAGTGCTCGGCGACAACATCTACTACGGGCACGATTTTCACCAGCTCCTCGACAATGCAAACGCGCGCACCGAGGGCGCCAGTGTGTTTGCCTACCATGTGCACGATCCGGAGCGCTATGGCGTTGCCGAATTCGACGAACATGGTCGCGTCCTGTCGCTGGAAGAAAAGCCCAAAGAGCCCAAGTCCAACTACGCGGTCACTGGCCTGTATTTCTATGATCGCCAAGTCGTTGACATCGCCAAGAGCATCAAGCCTTCACCCCGCGGCGAACTCGAAATCACCGACGTGAACCGCGCTTATCTGGAGCAGGGCAAGCTGTCCGTGGAAATCATGGGCCGCGGTTACGCGTGGCTGGATACCGGCACCCATGAGTCGCTGCTGGAAGCGAGCCAATTCATTGCCACACTGGAAAACCGCCAGGGGCTGAAAGTGGCATGTCCCGAAGAAATCGCATTCCGCCGGAACTGGATTTCCTCCGCACAATTGGAAGCATTGGCCGCGCCGCTGTCCAAGAACGGCTATGGCAAGTATTTGCAGCGACTGCTGGTCGAGAAGGTCTATTGATGAAAGCCACCCCTTTAGCTATTCCCGATGTCGTACTCATCGAGCCCAAGGTCTTTGGGGATGCTCGCGGCTTTTTCTACGAAAGCTATAACCAGAAAGCCTTCGAGAGCGTCATTGGCGCGGGGGTTGAGTTTGTGCAGGATAACCATTCGCGCTCAGTGAAAGGCGTGCTGCGCGGCCTGCATTATCAGATCGAACAAGCGCAGGGCAAGCTTGTGCGGGTCGTCCAGGGCAGCGTGTTCGATGTGGCGGTGGACATCCGAAAGTCATCGCCAACCTTTGGCCATTGGGTAGGCGCCACGCTGTCCGAAGAGAACAAGCAGCAGTTGTGGGTGCCGGCCGGCTTTGCCCACGGGTTTCTGGTTTTGAGTGACACCGCCGAATTTCTCTACAAGACGACGGACTATTACGCGCCGGAACACGAGCGCTGCATCGCGTGGAACGATCCCTCGCTCAAAATTGACTGGCCCCTGGACGTCTCTCCCACGCTATCGGCAAAGGATAGCCAAGGCCAACTCTTGACGGATGCGCATGTCTACGCCTGAGCCGAACGCTCCGGGAACTACGGCTGCTGGCGCCTTGAAGGTATCCGTGGTCATTCCCACCAAGAACCCTGGGCCGATTTTTCGCCAGGTGCTCGCGGCCGTCTGCAGCCAGGAGACACCTTTCGACTATGACGTGCTGGTTGTGGACTCAGGCTCGACGGACGGCAGCGTGGAGTTTGTCCGCGAGTTCGCGGATCCGCGTGTCAGGCTCATGCAAATCAAGCCGACGGAATTCGGCCACGGCAAGACCCGCAATCTGGCCATTGCGAACACCACTGGTGAATATGCGGCCGTGATCACGCACGACGCACTGCCTGCCGACGCCCATTGGCTGCAGGCCATGGTGCGAATCGCCGATTCGGATCCGCAGATCGCAGGCGTGTTCGGCCGGCATATCGCGTACCCCAGCGCCAGTCCGTTTACCCAGCGCGACTTGGTGGGCCACTTCAACAATTTTTCGGCCGAACCAGTCGTATCACTTGACGATCGGGAACGTTACGAGCGCGATGTCACCTACCGACAGCGCCTGCACTTCTTCTCCGACAACAACGCGCTGCTACGCCGCTCCGTGTGGGAAATACATCCGTACCCGGATGTGGATTTCGCCGAGGACCAGATCTGGGCCAAGAAAATCATCGAAGCCGGCTGGAAAAAGGCGTATAGCGCGGACGGAGTGGTCTACCACTCACACGACTATGCGCTCTTCGAAAAGCTGCAGCGCAGCTTCGATGAGTCCTACGCCTTGTATCGCCTTTTCGGCTACGTGCTGTCGCCAAGCCTTCTGCACATGCTTAAGAGCTGCGCTGCCCACACCATAAACGATCTGCGTTACGCCAAGAAGGCAGGCATGTTGCGAACGCACCGCCGAATCGTCACCAAGATGCCGTTCGACAACATGGCACGCTCGATTGGTCACTATCTCGGCTCGCGTGCAGAGCACCTGCCCGCCCGGCTGCGGAACTGGCTCTCCCGCGATCGGCGCCTGTTGCTCGGTTTGCCGATGGCCGGAGGGGGAGCGAAACAGCAATGAAACTGTCGAGAATTCCGAAATTGATCCGAAGCGCGAACCGGTACAGAAGCCAGCATGGCCTCATTGCCACGATTCGGTATGCCGCAGAGCGGGGGCGCCGCCGCGCGCTCGGCCAGAGCGAGATCATCAGCCAGTTCTCCTTTGTGCTGGAACGATCAATCGGCCAGCCCTACAAAGTCGGCGACGCCGCCGCGAACACTGTCAACTGGTTCATTCCAGCAGTCGGTCGCGGATCTGGCGGCCATTTGAATATTTTTCGGTTCGTCCGCTACCTGGAACAGCAAGGGTTCGACTGCAGAATCATTATCACCAACGCGCCATTGCAGGAAGCTGCCATGGTCGAGCGTGAGATCGCATCGTGGTTCTTCCCGCTGAAGGCCCGGGTCTACATCGGCGCCGACAAAGCGCCGCCGGCGCACATCTCGTTTGCCACCGCGTGGCACACGGCTTATGACGTCCGCAATTTCCAACCCACACGGCATAAATGCTATTTCGTGCAAGACTTCGAGCCCTGGTTCTTCCCATCGGGTTCGTCGAGCACCTTTGCCGAAGAAACATACCGCTTTGGATTTACGGGCATCACCGCAGGCACGTGGCTCTCGTCGGTGCTCAACCGTGACTACGGAATGACGACCCATCCAATCGGTTTTTCCTACGATAGAGACTTGTACAAACCGCTCCCACGCCGCAACGCCGAGGATAAGCGGGTCTTCTTCTATGCGCGTCCAAACACGCCCAGGCGCTCCTTCGAGCTAGGCATCATGGTGCTCGCGGAAGTGGTGCGCGAGATGCCTGGCACTCGAATCGTGCTGGCAGGAGCTGACCTTTCGGAATTCGCCATTCCCTTCCCGTACGAAAATCCCGGCATCGTCGACTTGGCCGACTTGCCCGATTTGTACAGCCAGTGCGATGTCGCGCTGGTGTTGTCGTTTTCGAATCTGTCGTTGCTGCCGCTCGAACTGATGGCATGCGGCGTGCCCGTCGTGAGCAACCGCGCACCGTACACAGAGTGGCTGCTCACCGACGACAACTCCCGGCTGGAACGGCCGACTGTGCCGGCGCTGGCATCCGCGATCTGCGAGTTGCTTCAGAATCCGGAAAGTGCAGAACGCCTGAAGGCTGGCGGCTTTGCAACCTGCTCGGCAACAGACTGGGCGATCGAAGGTCGCCGCCTGGGCGCGATTCTTTCCAGTCTGCCAGGAACGGCGACGGTATTACCGACGATGAGGACCGATCGTTGTCCAACCTGAATGACATGAAATGCGCGGTGTTAGGCGCCGGTGGATTTCTCGGCACCAACCTATGCCTGGCTTTGAAGTCCCGGACCGAATCCGTACGGGCCTTTGGGCGTCGCCAATCCTTTCCCTCTGCCCTACAGGGCATTGAATGGATTTCGGGCGACTTCGCGGATCCAACGAGTGTGGCCACAGCCATCAATGGCTGCGATACGGTATTTCACTTGGTCAACGCAACGACGCCGGCAAGCGCCAACATCGACAAACTCGCCGACCTGCAGTCGAATGTAGCCCCAACGCTACGCTTGCTCGACGCATGCCGAGAAGCGGGCGTAAAACGGATTGTTTTCGTGTCTTCGGGCGGCACCATCTACGGCATGCCGCGACAGATCCCCACACCTGAAACCGCGCCGACCAATCCCGTCACCGCCTATGGCATCTCAAAGCTTGCCATCGAAAAGTATCTGGGTCTTTATGAGTATCTGCACGGCCTCGAGTACCGGGCGCTGCGCGTGGCAAACCCGTTCGGCCCTTACCAGACTGCGCTCAAAAGCCAGGGTGTGATTGCCGCGTTCATGCACCAATGCGCCTCTCAAGAGCCGATCCATATCTGGGGCGACGGCCAGACTGTCCGCGACTACGTCTATGTCACCGACGTCATCGATGCGCTGCTTCGCGCCGCAGAACACCAAGGCCCTTCCCGCGTCTTCAACATTGGCGCCGGCCAGGGCCGCAGCCTACTCGAGATTTTGGACGCCATCCGGCAAGTGTCGTCCATGTCTCCCGAGGTCAAGTTCTCGCCCGCCCGGTCCGTAGACATTCCGCGCAGCGTGCTGGACATTTCGCTTGCTCGTGAGGAGCTCGGCTGGCGTTCGCAGACGCCCTTTGACGAAGGTATCCGCCGCACGTGGGCATGGAACATGGCACAGCATCAAGAAGGAACCGCTAACTGATCATGGCTCCAAGCAAATATCTATCGGCGTTACGGCGTGCCCGGCAACTGGCCCGGGCAGAGGGCGGACTGCTGCCTGCCGCCGCCAAGGCGCTACGGCTGCTCCGCAGAGGCGGTCTCCAAGGTATCAAGCAGGCATTAAAACCTCCCGCTCCGATCGCGGCCGCTCCGTCAAACCGTCCGGCCGACAGCGAGGATTTTGCCTTCGAGGTGCCCTTCAGCACGGCGGACGCTCGTGACGGCCGGCGCGCATGCGCCATCATCCACGCCTTCTATCCCGAATTGTGCGCGGAAATGCGGAGTTATCTCGAAAATGTGCCTGGTCAGCTTGACCTGTTCATTTCGACAACTTCGGAAGACAAACGCAAAAGCATTGAGGCGGCTTTCGCCGGTTATGACAAGGGCTCCGTCGAAGTACGCGTCTTTGAAAACCGGGGCCGCGACATTGCGCCCAAGCTCTACGGCTTTTCTGACGTCTATGACCGCTACGAACTCGCGCTGAGCCTGCACACCAAAAAATCCCCACACGGTGGCACGCCTTTGGCGGACTGGCGCCACTACCTGTATGAGCATCTTTTGGGCTCGCCGCAGATTGTCGCGTCCATATTCGAGTTGCTTAAGCATGACCGTATTGGGATGGTCTTTCCGCAGCACCTCTTCTATCTGCGTCCCATCCTAGGCTGGGGCGCGAACTTTGCATCGTGCCGCGCACTCCTGCGCAAGACGGGAGTGGAGATCAGCGAGGATATCCATCTTGAATTTCCGACTGGATCGATGTTCTGGTGCCGAACGGACGCTTTGAAGGCCTTGCGCAATCTTGATCTGCAATTCTCGGATTTCGATGATGAGGCAGGCCAGATCGATGGAACACTTGCCCACGCCGTCGAACGCGCATTCCTCTACTCGGTGGAAGCCAGCGGCTACCAATGGGCCAAGATATCCGTGCGCGCGCTGTATCCGTTACCGGAGACACTGATCCGGGTCGAAACCCCAGCAGACATCCCGGCCGGCCTCGCGCGCGTACACAGGCCACTTCTGTAATGCCTAGCAGCAGTCCATCGCACCATTTGTTCTAACCACCCCAATTGACCCGCGTACGCGCCATCACCGTTCCAGATTCAACTATGTTCATCACCAACGCCATCGCAGACATCGCATCGGCCCTCCGGCGTTACCCACTCGTCGGCACGCTCGGCTGGCAGGACGTGCGTCAACGCTACCGGCGCTCGTCCCTCGGTCCTTTCTGGCTCACGATCAGCATGGGCGTGATGATCGGCACGATTGGCATCGTGTTCGGCCAGATCTTCAAGTCGCCCATTGACGAGTTTCTGCCGTTTCTGGCCATCGGTCTGATCCTCTGGGGATTCATTTCCACCGCTATCACGGAAGGCTGCACCAGCTTCATTTCGGCCGATGCGGTCATCAAGCAGCTTCCGATCCCGCTGGCCGTCCACGTGTTCCGCCTGCTATGGCGCAACATGATCATTCTCGCGCACAACATCGTCATCTTTCCGCTGGTCCTGCTCGCCGTTCGCAAGCCGCTGACGTGGGATGCCTTTCTGGCGATACCCGGCTTCCTGTTGCTGCTGCTGAATCTGACCTGGGTCTCATTGTTGCTTGGTGTGGTTTGTGCGCGCTACCGCGACATTCCGCAGATCATCGCAAGCGTGATGCAAGTCATTTTTTACCTGACTCCAATCATGTGGCTGCCCAGCCTGCTGCCTGAACGCGCCGGCACCTACATGTTGACCTTGAACCCGTTTTACCACCTGCTCGAAATCGTGCGCGATCCCCTTTTAGGCCATGCACCCGAGGCTGTGAACTGGCTGGCTTCGCTGGGCATCGCCATCGTGGGCTGGCTTGTCACCTTGGCGCTGTACGGCCGGTATCGCCGCCGTATCGCCTATTGGCTCTGAGCATTCACCAAACAGAATCTGGCTACCATGGCATCCATCAAATTCGACCAGGTTTGCGTCGACTTTCCCATCTACAACGCCAGCGCGCGTTCTTTGAAGAAGCGTCTGTTCCAGGTCGCCACCGGCGGCCAGATCAGTGCCGATCAGTCCGGAAGAGTCGTGATCCGCGCGCTGGAGAACCTGTCGTTCGAGTTGAACGATGGCGACCGCGTCGGCCTGCTTGGGCACAACGGCGCCGGTAAGAGCACGCTTCTGCGCGTCCTGAGCGGCGTCTACGCGCCCTCCAGCGGCACTGCAGCGATCGACGGGGAAATTGGATCCCTGATTGACATCGGCTTCGGCATCGATGCTGAATCCTCGGGTCGCGAAAACATTTTTCTGCGCGGCGCGCTCTTGGGATTGGACCGCAACCAGATCAAAGAGAAAGTCGAGGAAATCATCGAATTTTCGGAACTCGGCGACTTCATCGACATGCCGATCCGCACTTACTCGGCCGGGATGCACTTGCGTTTGGCATTTTCCGTCTCTACCGTCATCCGCCCCCAAATCCTGTTGATGGACGAATGGCTGTCCGTCGGCGACGAAGGGTTCAAAGCGCGGGCGGAGCAACGGCTGAACGAACTGGTGGCATCCACCAGTATCCTGGTCATTGCCAGCCATTCAAAAGAACTGATCTGCCATACCTGCAATCGAGTCCTATGGCTCGAACACGGCCGCATCAAGATGGATGGCGCGCCGCAGGAAGTCAGTCAGGCCTATTTCGGCTATTGATGTCCAAGAGCCTTCCATCTTCCATCCGCGCCGGCGCCAAATGAACATTCCCTTTCCCAGAATTGTCAAACGGATCCATTCCCGCCTCCGCCGCGGGGCGGCGGCCAACGTTCGCGGCCCCGCTCTGTCGGATCTTTTTGACGTCGACTGGTATCGCACGCAACGACCGGACTTGGAAGGCTTGGCAAACCCGATCGCGCACTACCTGTCGGAAGGCGCGGCACAAGGACTCAACCCTAACCCGCTGTTTCATTCCGACTGGTATCTTGAGCACAACCCCGATGTCAAGGCCGCCGGCATGAATCCGCTGATGCATTACGTCGGTTCAGGAGCGCAAGAAGGACGCAATCCCTCCGCTTACTTTGACTCGGCGTGGTACGCCCGGCAATATCCGGCAGCGCGCTTGACGCATGCCGACGCCCTCAGCCATTTCATGAAGACCGGATACCAGCACGGCTTCAAACCCAACCCCTATTTCGACACATTCTGGTATCTCAACACCTATCCGGAAGTTGCCGCGTATCCGCATGATCCGCTGAGCCATTTCGTATTGATCGGCGAGCCGGCGGGCTATCAACCTGGGCCGCAGTTTGATCCAAAGTGGTATCTCATTCGCAATCCGGATGTTGCCAACTGGCCCGGAACGCCCTTCACGCATTACCTTTTGACCGGAGCGCGCGAGAATCGCCCCGCCGAGCGAGGCCCTCACAACTTTGAGAATGCGGCGGCGCTGGCGCGGCAACTGGCGGCGCCGGCGGTTTCCCAGGACACTATCCGCGCTACGCTCAACCTGTCTTTGGGAAGCATTTCAGAACTGGCGGATTTGTCTGACGGCGCGCATCGAATCTATCAGGCGCAGTCGCGTAGCGTACAAGGATACTCAGACAAGCCGGCCGCGTATCCGGGGCTGCCATACGTGGCGAGGCTCGATGGCGTCATGGCCTTGGGCGGCACTCGGTACATCGTGGCGCATAATCGCATTTGCCATGATGAAGCGGCCGCGTTTCAGCACGTCAAGGATGCGGCGGTCAAATACCACCGGGCGCAAGTCGAACCAGACGGCAAGGCCATGCTGAACTTTCAGCTCAAGCCGGCGAACTGGCTGCCTTCCGGTATCGACATCATGCATGAGTACTCGAACAACTACTTCCACTTCGTGGCGGAAACGTTGCCGAGAATAATTCTGGTGGAAGAAGCCGGCGTGCCGAACGATGTGCCGTTCCTGGTTGAAAGCGATCTGCACGCAAACATGCGGCAACTGCTAGAAATGGTCAATGCGTCGCAGCGCCCGGTTCTGCAGGTTGAATCGGACACCATGTATCGAGTTGACACGCTCTATTACCCGTCCGATGTCACCTCTGTCGTGGACTCCTATGAGGCCGGAGAAGCCGGCCGTCTCTCGTGCCTGGACGTGGCCCGGATCAGCGCGGCAGTTGCACACTGCAAAGCATCTGTTCCAACGCCCAGCGTGTCTCGCAAACGCAAGATTTATGCGGGACGTGGGGGCCGCATCCGTTGTTTGACAAATCAGCAGGACCTCGAAGCGGCGCTTGCTGCCCGTGGCTTCGAGATTATTCGCACAGACGGTCTGGATATCCGGACGCAGATTGCGATCTTTCGCGATGCTGAAGTGATCGTGGCGCCAACAGGCGCTCAACTGACCAACATGGTCTGGTGCGAACCCGGAACGCAAGTCATCGTCCTCGCCTCCGATCACCCCAGCCACCAGCTTTACCTATGGGAATTACTCGGAAGGGTGTCCCAGGCGCGGGTCTCCTTCGCCATCGGTCCGCGCGCCTACACGCGTGATGACAAGTACAGCGTGCATGACGACTATTCGGTTGACGTGCAGAAAATACTGGATCAGATTTAGACCTACACATAGCAAAGCAGTAACGGTGGCTATAGACAAAAGAGAAAACACATGACTTCTAAACCAGCGCAGTCGCTTGATGATGCAATCCAGCTCATCGATCTAACCAAGATAACGGATCCGCGCGGAAACCTGACCTTTATCGAGGCCAATAAGCACGTACCGTTCGATATCCAGCGCGTCTACTATCTGTACGACGTACCCAGTGGCGAAATGCGCGCCGGACATGCGCATCACGACCTGCAGCAATTGATCATCGGCATTTCCGGCAGTTTCGACCTGCTTCTGGACAACGGCTACGAGAAACGCACGATCACCTGCAACCGCCCGTTCCAGGGGGTACTCATGAAGTCGCTCGTCTGGCGCGAGTTGAACAACTTCTCGTCCGGCGCGGTGTGCCTGGTACTGGCATCAATGCATTACACAGAATCCGACTACATCCGCAACTATGCGGATTTCCTGAAAGTTGTCGCCGAGAAAAATCCATCATGATCTCCTTCTTTGATATCAACGCAGGCCACGCCGAACTGGGCACCAGCCTGCAAGACGCCTTCAAGCGAGTATTGGAGAGCGGCAGCATCATCATGGGCGCCGAACTGTTGGCGTTCGAAGAAGAATTTGCCGCTTATTGTGGCGTCAAGCACTGCATTGGCGTGGGTAATGGACTGGACGCGCTGGCCCTGGCGCTGCGCGCTCGCGGCATCGGTCCGGGAGATGAAGTCATCGTTCCGTCGCAGACGTTCATCGCGAGCTGGCTTGCCGTGTCGATGACGGGCGCCACGCCAGTGCCCGTCGAAATCGATCTGGCCACCTATGGCATCGATGCCAAGCGGATTCGCGAACAAGTCTCGCCGCGAACCAAAGCCATCATGCCCGTGCATTTGTTCGGCTCCCCGGCGGACATGGACGCCATCAACGCCATCGCCAGCGAATTCAACCTCTTCGTTCTGGAAGACGCGGCCCAAGCCCACGGCGCGTACTACAAGGGCAAGCGCGCTGGGGCACTCGGCCACGCTGCGGGTTTCAGTTTCTACCCGAGCAAGAACCTCGGTGCATTGGGCGACGGCGGCGCGATTGTCACCGACGACGATCAACTGGCTGCGGACATGCGCCGCCTGCGCAATTACGGATCGAACAAGAAGTACGTGCACGAAGTCGCCGGAGTCAACTCCCGCCTGGATGAACTGCAGGCTGCAATCTTGCGCGCAAAGTTGCCATCGCTGGATCATGGCAACGAACGTCGCCGTGCCATCGCCGAGCGCTACACAGCTGGCCTGCAAGGCATTGTCGATCTGCATACGCCGCAGTCGGTGGAGGGCGCGACGCCGGTCTATCACCTGTATGTAATCCGCACCACAAAGCGGGATGAGCTGATCGCCTATCTGGGCGAAAAGGGCGTCACGTGCCTGATCCATTACCCGATCGCTCCTCATCAGCAAGGTGCGTATGCGGATCTCGGAATCCCCGCGGACAGCTTGCCGCTGGCCAACCAGGCCGCCGCGCAAACGTTGTCTCTCCCGATCTGGCCGCAGATGCCCCTGGCTGAAGTGGACGAAGTCATCGCCCACATCAAGCAGTTCATGAGTTGACGCGTGGCACCATGAACGCCCCTCTCGTATCGGTGATCATTCCTGTCTATAACCAGGGTGAGCTCGCCGTTCAGGCGATCGACAGCGTGTTGTCGCAGCGCTATCCAAATGTGCAGGCCATCGTCGTGGACGATGGCTCAACGGATGGCACCGCGGACTTGATTGCAGGCCATTTCGGCACGCGCGTCGAATTGATCCGACAGTCCAACCGGGGGCCGAGCGCCGCGTCCAACGCGGCGCTTCGAGTGGCACAAGGCGAATTCATCGCCTTGATGGGCGGCGATGACCTGTGCACGCCGGACCGCCTTGAGCATCAGATATCGATTCTTTCTTCGGGTGAGTGGGACATCGTTTTTTCTCGTCCGGACCTGATCGACGATGATGGAAAGGCCCTGGCCGACGCCGGCTACCCGGTGTTCTTCCAACCCCGCCGGCACGATTCCGTTTTCGTGAATCTTTTTTTCGACGACAACTACTTTTGCGCGCCGTCGGCGACCATGCGCCGCGATGTGACAGACACGCTCGGCGGATTTCATGAGGGACTGATCCAGCTGCAGGATTACGACTACTGGCTGCGCGCGACGGGCCAGGGGTTCCGGATCGGCCTGTTTGATCACCGCGTCGTGAAATATCGCCGGCACGTAGGCAACCTATCGGCAGTTCGACGCGATTTCGCAGCACGCGCCGAGATTCCGTTCGTTTTAAAGCGGGCATTGCGTATGGCCCGCCCGGAAGTGATTCGCCCCCTGTTTCCGGGGTTTCTGCAACCTTGTTCCGATGCGTCAGTCCCTCTCTCCGCATTTGAAGAAAGTGTGCTCCTTCTCGCGCATCGGCGCGAGGAGGTCCGATTTGCCGGCATGGACAAGGCCATCTCACTGTTGGACAAGCCCGTTCCACAAAATGCACCGCCCATGGGAATCGACCTTTTCCGGTTCCTCTATGCGGCAGGCCAAGAATGAGCAATCAGCGTAGCCGCCCAATCATCAAATTAAGGTGATTAAACCGAAGCAGAGGACGCGAAGTGAGTTCAATGATTGATCGCATCAAGTCGCTTCGCGCGCGGGCGCTTGGCCTGAATGGCACGAACGCGAGATTTGATGAAATCCAGCAGCAGCAGGAAGCGCGAGATGCTTCGCTTCGGGCTGACTTTGCTTCGGGCACCAAGGACCTTCTAGGCCAGCAGGCCGACCTGCTGGCGAAGCTTGAAGGCTTGCCGATTCCAGCTCTTTCGGCGGACATCGAGGCGTTGAAGGCGCATCACGCCAAAATGGCGACTTCAGTCGCCGATCTGGCCGCGTGGGCGGCGAAGGCGACGGAAGAAGCCGAGTCTGCGGCGGCGGCAGCAGCAGAGACAGCAGCGACGGCCATGACGGCCATCACGGCCATGACGGAGTATCACCCGGGCCAGGCAATCCGGGTTGCATTCCTCGTGCAACATTCCTCCATCTGGCCGAGCTGGCGCAGCGTCTACAACGCCGCGGCAAAGGACCCGCGCTTTTCCGTGTGCGTCGTTCTCACACCGTTCGTTCACCCCTTCTCGTCGGAAGCAAAGGCTTATGAGGATATGAAGCAATGCTTGCTGAGCGAAGGCGTTCCCTTCTGCACGGCAGACTACTTCGATCCCGCGTCGTCCCGACCGCACGTCGTATTCATTCAGAATCCGTATGAAGAGACACGACCAGCGCACTTGAGGATTGATCGCCTCAGCGCCGCCGGCTGCCGCATTACCTATATCCCCTATGGCCTCGAATTGGGCGGCGGCGCTTGGAACATCGGCGCGCAATTTGACACCGCCCTACACCGTTCGGCATGGAGAGTCTTCGTGCGTTCGGAACGCAGCAGGACAATGTTCGGAAGGTATTGCCTTTCCGGCAACAATCACGTTGTCGTGACCGGCCATCCAAAGTTCGACGCGACCAATATTCCACCGGAAACTGCGCCCCGCAAATTGCTCGACCATATCGCCGGACGCAAGGTCATCTTGTGGACACCGCATTTTTCCGTTGGCACACCTCCTTCGTGGGCTACTTTTCAGACGTACGGCGATTACATCCTTTCGGAAATGCGCCGGCGGCCAGATCTGTTCCTGCTCATGCGCCCGCACCCGCTATTCTTCAAAGCAATGCGTGAACACAACGCATGGGACGCCGACCAGGAGCAGGCGTTTCGCAATGAACTCAATGCCACGGAAAATTTTGCGCTGGATGAAGCGGCCGACTACCACACAGCGCTGTCCGTCGCGGATGCGCTGATGGCGGACGTCGGATCGTTTCTGCTCGAGTTCCTTCCAACAGGCAAACCGCTGCTGTATCTGCATTGCGAAGGCGGTCTTGGCATGAACGATGACGGCGAAATTATCGATGCGCTGTACGCCGCGTATGGTTTGTCGGATATCACGTCTTTCATAGACATGGTGGCTCGCGGCGAAGATCCTCGCAAACACATCCGGGAAGCCGCGGTGCCCGACTTCCTGTTTGGCCTGGATCTCAACTCGACTGCGGGCGAGCGAATATGCGAGCATATCCATCAGGCCTTGAACGCTGGCACCGACTGGTCGCGGCTGCCGGTCCGAGCTCGGGAGAGCCAGCCCGATCAGGTGCTGCGACTTCATTCAGAACAAGACGACGAGATCTTGTTTGGCACTGCCCATCAAACTAGAAAGATGGCTGCCCTGGATTCAGTTCTTGATACCCTGCCTCGCCTTGACAACACATTGCTGGTCGGAACCGACGTCGCCGAATTGCTGAAGCGATTGGCAGAGAACACTGAGCGCCTTTCGGTGAATACGTCCGACGACGCATCGGTTGAAGCCACGCAGCGCGCCGCCGCCGAGGGCGTGCCGGACAACGTCCGCGTGCTGGCTCAGGAATTGCCCCTGCTGGCCCCAACAGAAGTATTCGGCCTAGTGTGCGCCATCGATGCAACATCGACGCTTGCCGATGATGTCCAGTTCCTGCAAGTCATCGAAAAGTTCAGATTGATGACCCGACCTGGCGGCCTCTTGCTCCTTATCGAATCGCTGTCCACTCGTCACGACCGCTTGCACACCACCGCCTCCAACGCCTGCCGCAAATTCCGCTCCGATGAAGATTTCAAGGCGTTGATCCTCCGCCAAGGTTTCGCCTCGAAGGCTGAAGTCATCATCTCCGAAGCGGATGACGAGGGTTTGGTGAGTAAGCTTTTTGTCTTTGAACTCGCTAGCGGTCACCGCGCTCGGCACCGCGGGGCATGCTAGCCCCATCGACGCGCTATGGAAGGAACTGACCATGTCACGCACATTCTCACGGCCCGGTGATCGAAGTCCCGAAATAGACCGCAAGGCGGTACTGGATTTCTTCGAACAGCGCGCCGCAAAAGCAGGGACGATCGGCGCCACCCGTGCCGTCATTTACCAAGACAAGAACGAGGATCTCGCCGAGCGCCGGGACGCGGCAGAAAAACTGCATCTGTTCCCAAAGCTGAGTCTGCAAGCGGACGATCGAATTCTCGACGCGGGCTGCGGCACCGGCCGCTGGACTGGCCTGCTGACTGCGAATGGCGCTGCTTATCACGGTGTGGATGTGAGTCCGGGATTGATTGACGTTGCGAGACGCCAGTTCGACTCGGTGCACGAGTCGCGATTCACGGTGTGCTCAATAGACAAGATAACGCTGGAGTCGATTGGCGCATCGGCTCCGTTTTCCAAGATCATATCGTTCGGCGTCTACATCTATCTCAATGACAAAGAGGTGCTGCAAGCGCTAAAGCGATTGGCCGAGGTCGCCGCCCCGAGCTGCCGTATCCTTTTCCGGGAGCCTGTGGGCGTGGACATGCGCCTGACACTCAAAGAGCATTATTCGGACGACATGGACCAGTTCTACAGCGCGATTTATCGCACCGAATCCGAACTGCTGGCGATGTTTGACAGCACGCTGATTACGTCAGGGTTCCGCCTAATCGAAACCGGCGATGTGTACCTGGATTCGACGCTCAACAACCGCTCCGATACCAGGCAGCGCTTTTTCCTGTTCGAGCGATGACATGAGAACTGCTTTTTGTTTTGACGTTGACGGTACGCTTACCACCACGGAAATCCTGCCCTGTATTGCCTCCGAACTGGGCGTATCCGATGAAATCGCAACGCTGACACGCGCAACGATGGACGGTCACATCGACTTTGAACCCTCCTTTCGGCTGCGCTGCCTGATCCTCGGCCAAGTCGCGCCGGATCTGGTTCGCTCCATCGTTTCCAACATTCCGTTGGACCCCGAGATTTTTTCCTTCATCAGCTCCAATCCGACAGATTGTTTCTTGGTGACGGGAAACCTCGACATCTGGGTGCAGCCGATCTCTGACAAGTGCGGCTGTCACCTCTACTCCTCGCAAGGCAGGTATGAGGACGGAAAGCTGGTACTGGGCAAGGTGTTAAACAAAGCGGACGCAATTGCGAAGATCAGGGCCAAGGGCTATGACCGGGTTGTCGCCGTTGGAGACGGCGCCAACGATGTCCCAATGTTGGCCGAGGCGGACGTCTCGATCGCGTTTGGAGGGGTTCATCGGCCGGTGCCACCGGCGGTTTCCTCTTCTGATTACGTCATTCATAAAGGAGCTGCGCTATGCAGAATGTTGGAAGCGCTGTAATCGCTGCCGCCGGCCTCGGATCCCGTATCGGTTTGGGAATGCCGAAATGCATGATCGAAATCGATGGAGTGACCATTCTGACGCGGCTGCTCAATGCCATTCGGCCTCACGTCTCCACAATTCATTTGGTAGTGGGATACAGGGAAGACATGGTTGTCGAGTATTGCTCCCTGCATCATCGCGATGTCGTTCTGGTTAGAAACCCGGATTACCGCTCGACCAACACTGCATTCAGCTTCGCGAAGGGTGCCGAGCATCTGAAAGGCAAGGTCATCTACATCGACGGAGATCTATTGATCGACCCTGCAAGCCTGGCTGGGTTCTTCGAAGCGGCCAAGCACGAGGATATCCTGGTAGGCGTGACCGATGCCAAAAGCGAGAATGCGGTGTTCGTCGAAAGCCAAGCCACGGGCGACGAGATCACGATCACCGGTTTCACGCGCGACACCCGCATGCAGTACGAATGGGCGAATATCGTTTCTGGCCCCAACGACCTTCTGCGAGACGCAAACGGCTATGTGTACGAACGGCTGGAAGAGCATTTACCTTTGAGAGCCCACAGACTGAAATTAGCTGAGGTCGACACAGCAGACGACCTCGATGCTGCAATCCAGTTTGCGCGGCAGAAACACTAACGCGGCCGCGCCTGCGTCACGTATCACCTCAAGCTCGGCACTGGGCATCCTTGTGTGAACTGCGAGGACCCATCGGCATAGATGTACACCATGCAGGTTGCGGGAGGGCCGCCGCTTGCTGGCGTAGCTTGCCAGGCGCTGACGCCGCCCCCAGTCACCGAAACGATCTTGCCCGAAACGTACCGACCCTTCGGCACATCAAACAATGCGTATTCGTTGTCCTTCAATTCGGGAAGGGAAATGGGAACCCGAACCACCACGCCATCCGGCGTGGTTAATTGAAGCTCAGCGGTCCCCCGATTGGTGCGCATATGCGTGCCGAAATTGATGCCCAATCGGCTGATCTCGCGTTGATGCGCCAGATAGCGTTGGCTCATGCCCACGCTGATCGGGTTTTCCGGCCCAAGCGGCGGCGTGGGACTCACCGACATCGAGACCGTATCGATCGGTTCGAAGGATTGGTAATAGCGTCCCACCAGCAGCGAAATGGTGGCGCTGATGGAAAGGTACGCCAGCATGACCAGTACAAGCGCCGCAGCTTTGCGTGCAAGGCCCTCAAAGGCACCCTCGCCCGCCGCCACGGCATATGCCACCATGATCATCGGCAGCATGAAGTACCGACCTTGCACGCCAAGAATCACATCCGCCGGATGCTTATTCCAGGTCAGCAACAGCGCTAGGAAGGTCATGAGCACAGACGCGAAGGCGCAAAAAAGCAGCAACGCCCGCGGCGGCCATTCGGAGCGCAGTCGACGCAAGGACAGTGACAGCACACCGATGATGCCCAGTGCCGTCAACGCAAGCGTGTACGTCCGCGGACTGAAGCTTGCGTCCAGCCATCCAAGCACACCTATAAAGGACTGCTGGTAGAAACTCACGAGATCCGACCGGCTCAGTGTGGCCTGCAGCACTTGCAAGAACGCGAATGGATGCTTCAGGTAGTGCAAGCCCACCTCGGACACGCTCGCGCCAACCAACACGCGCTTGTCGACGGTCGTCCCCATGGCGTGCATCAGCCAGGCCCCGATGACAAGTACCGAAAGAACGAACAGCGCGTACGTGGTCTTTCTGCGCACGTAAAAACAGGCCATGGCTAGCAGCAGCAATGCCGGAAGCATATGAATGCGGCTGCCAATCAGCACGACAAGCGCAACAGCAAGGGCCGGAACCATCCAGGCAGGCGCCGCAAGCCGGTCACGCGCGATACGCAGGAATATCGACACACACAGCACGGTCAGCGCCATCGACAGGCCGTCGATCGTGGCGGAAGCAAACTGGAAAATGCTCATCGGCAAGATGAGCAATGCCATCACCGCGGGATTCGCGGGGTAGATCGCAAATGCGGCCCAAAGCAGCATCGCGCAACTCAGGATGGTCAGCAACACGGCAAGGTCGTACGAATTGCCGATGGTCAGCCCCGCAGCCTCGCCAATCGCGAGTCCGAGCGCCTGCGGCGCATAAATGGCAGGCAGGTAATAGCCGGTTCCCGGCGCAGCACTGAATTCGCGTTGACCGGTCCATCGCGCCGCCTCTGCGGCATAGCTTTCCTCGAGCGACAACTTGCGATGGGGCCGATATGGCAACACGCCGTAGGCATGGAAATAGGCCAGCAGGCCAGTATCGACCATGCCACCCGAACCCTTGTCCCCGATCGTTTGCAGCGTGAAGGCTCCCTTGCCAAGCAAATAGGCGCGCTTGACGTGGTCGAATTCGTCGGGTGACTGCATCGACGGAATGAGCTTGGCCATCGTGATGCATACCAGCACGAACAAACCGATCAGCCACCTTCGACTGCAACGACCATCGTGCATTTTCTGAGTGAAAGTGACGTCAGGCTGGCCCGTTTCCATGGTCAGGATCGGACCGCGATGACGATGCCCACGGCAATCAGCGCCACGCCTACAAAATATTGCGGGTTGAAGCGCTCACCCAAGAAGAAGTAGCTACCGATGGGAACCAGCACAAAAGCCATGGCCATCAGCGGGTACACCCGCCCCAGTTCTGCCTTCTGCAGAACCCACACCCACGCAATCGTTGTCAGGCCATACAGGGCGAAGGCGGAGAAGAGCAAGGTCAGCGTGCCGAGATCGAAGAAGCTGCCCGTCTTGTGCAGGGACTGCGCGCTCAGTTTGAAAAGAATCTGCCCTACGGCAATGCCGATCACGCAGATGATGGCAACAAGGTAAGTCATCGGGCATCCACCGAATTTTTGTTTTTTTTCATGAGACTCTTCACGCGCCGGTGAAACGGCCTTTTGGGCACGGACGCGATGTCGAATCCGATGAACGCGAGTATGAACTGTACGCCCAGAATGATGGGCAGCGCCGCCAGCATGACCGTACCTGCGGGCGTGGCCACGCCCGCATGCGCCGACGAACTCCAATGGACCAGACCGTAGCCGGCGCCCCACGCCAGCATGGCCAAACCCAAGGGCAATTCGATTGAGGCCAGCGACATGTCACGCAGGTAATAGTTATAGAAGACACGCTTCCAGAAATTGCGCACGTGCTTGGCTGCGAATTCTCCGATGATCTTTGAGATCTTCAGGTTGCTCACTTCGTCGCCATATTTGGCGTCCATGGGTATATCCACCACCACGGCGCGCAGAATATTCAGCCGAAACAACATATCCGTTTCGAAAAAGTAGCGGTTGCTTATCTTGTCGAAGGGCAGATGCATGGCCACGTCGCGATGGATCGCGGTATAGCCGTTGGTGGGGTCGAAAACATCCCAGTAACCCGAAGACACCTTGGTCATGAACGAAAGCACAGCATTGCCGAACGACCGGATCCGTGGCATTTCGCGAATCTTTTCCAGGTCGAAAAACCGGTTGCCCTTCGTGTAGTCGGCTTCACCGGCCTGGATGGGCAGTACAAACTCGGAAATGAGCCCGGGGTCCATCTGACCGTCGCCATCGATCTTGACGATGATCTCCACGCCCTCCTCAAGGGCTGCGCGATAGCCCCTCATTACGGCGCCGCCAACGCCCTTGTTGACCTCGTTACGTACTACCTTTACGCGAGGATCAGTGCAGTGAGTCTGGACGAAGTCACCCGAGCCTTCCGGGCAGCAGTCGTCGACCACGTAGATACGCCCGACTTCCGGTCCAATACTGTCTATGACGCCAAGAATGTGCGCGCACACCTTATAGCTTGGTATGACGACGGCTACCTGGGGAACCGGGCTCTGCATATCCACTCTGAGTCGCGCCTCGCTGTTGGTTTCGTGATGCACGGCGGTGTTCACACGCGCGGCAAGTTCCGCGCCGTGATGACTCTCAGGCGCATCTTTTGAGCAGAACGCGATTAAACGGTCATTCTGCCCGGACACTTTGAAGTCAATTCACCCCAGCCGCATGCGCCTGCTCATCCGCGTGGTACGAAGACCGCACCATCGCGCCCACCGCCGCATGCGAGAACCCCATCGCATAAGCCTCACGCTCGAACATCGCGAACGTGTCCGGATGCACATACCGCAGCACCGGCAGGTGGTGTTCCGACGGCTGCAGATATTGGCCGATCGTCAGCATATCGACATTGTGGTCACGCATATCCCGCATCACCTGCAGGATTTCCTCGTCGGTCTCGCCCAGGCCCAGCATCAGGCCGGACTTGGTGGGCACTTCCGGGTGCAGCTTCTTGAACTCGGCCAGCAGCTTCAGCGAGTGCATGTAGTCCGAACCCGGACGTGCCTGCTTGTACAGGCGCGGCACGGTTTCCAGGTTGTGGTTCATGACGTCCGGGGGACCGGCGTTCAGGATGGTCAGCGCGCGGTCCAGGCGGCCGCGGAAGTCGGGGACCAGCACCTCGATGCGTGTGGTAGGCGACAGTTCGCGGATATGCGTGATGCAGTCGACGAAGTGGCCGGCGCCGCCGTCGCGCAGGTCGTCGCGGTCGACCGAGGTGATCACCACGTAGGACAGCTTCATGGCGGCGATGGTGCGCGCCAGGTTTTCGGGCTCTTTGGTGTCCAGCGGGTCGGGCCGGCCGTGGCCCACGTCACAGAACGGGCAGCGGCGCGTGCACTTGTCGCCCATGATCATGAACGTGGCGGTGCCCTTGCCGAAGCACTCGCCGATGTTCGGGCACGAGGCCTCTTCACAGACCGTGTGCAGGTTGTGTTCGCGCAGGATGCGCTTGATGTCGTAGAAGCGTGAACCGGGCGCGGCGGCCTTCACGCGGATCCATTCGGGCTTCTTCAGGCGCTCGGCCGGAATGATCTTGATGGGAATGCGCGCCGTCTTGGCCTGCGATTTCTGCTTTTGCGTCGGATCGTAGACCGCTTCCGCGGGCGCGGCGGCGGATTCGTTCGAGGGCACAGGAGACTCGGCGAGCGTGGACATGGGACACCTTCGTGACCGGCGCGGGAAGGCGCCGGGTCTGGGAGAAAAAGGGCATTTTACCCTTCGCGGCGCGATCCGATGCGGGAACTCCCGGCGGCCCGGGGAACCGCTGCAGTATGTCCGGCGCCCCCAACAGCCCTGGGTTATCGTCTGGCCTGACGTATTTCCAGCCTTTGCCATGCCTTCCCTGCCCTCGCCCGCCCCAATCGCCGTGATTGCCGCCCGTCTCGATGCCGGCCCGACCGCCCGCGCTTTGCAGGCCTGCAGTGAACGCGTCGCGTCAGCGGGTTACTACCTGTCCGTCGGCCCCTGGCACGAGCCCGCCGGCCTCGCCCTGCTGGACGGGCTGCGACCGGCGGCGGCCCTGGTGATTGGTCCCGTGGACACGCCCGCCCTGCGCACCGCCCTTGGCGCGCTCGAGGTCCCCATCGTCGAAACCTGGATCGCCTGCCCGCAGACGCTAGACAGCGCGGTCGCCATCGACAACGCCGAAGCCGGCCGCATGGCGGCCCGGCATCTGGCCGAAAAGCGCCATCCGCGTGTCGCCTGCATCAGCGCCGACACGCCGTGGGAGCGTGCCCGCCGGGAGGGCTTCATCAGCAGCGCCGCCGCGTTGGGACTGGAACTGGTTGCGGACATCGTCCAACCGGAAGTCCAGCACATGAACGACGGGCGCATGGCGTTCCTGCGCCTGTTGGCCACCAATACGATCTTCGATGCGGTGTTCTGCACGTCCGACCTGCTGGCGGCCGCCGCCGTGTCGGAGGCGCACAACCGCGATCTGCAGGTACCGCAGGATCTGGCGGTGCTGGGGTTCTCCGACGACGGCAGCGCGGTGCAGTGGGTGCAGGGCCTGACCACGCTGGGCGTGGACGCCGCCGAGCTGGGCCGGCGGGCCGGTCAGCTGTTGCTGGACCGGCTGGACGGCGAACGAGGCGCCGGGCAGCACGACATGTTGGAAGTGGTGTTCGATGCGCGCCTGAGCACCTGAGGCGCGTGAGGCTGGTCTACGCTTCGTAAAGCGCCGGAAAGCCGCAGTCCTGGAGCATCCCGTTGGCTTCCTTCAAAAATGCGGGCGTCGCGGTTTCCGGGACGCGGACCAGCCATTGCACGGCTTCCTCTTTCTTGCCTTGCAGCAAGAGCATCCGGCCCAGGTGGAACATGCCGCGGAAGTCGCCGCCCTCAGCGCAGCGCCGGTAGCAGTCGAACGCGCGTTCCAGGTCTTGCGGGACCACGTCACCCGCCTCGTGATAACGGCCCACGACGCCGATCGACTTCACGTGGCCGGCCTGCGCGGCCTGCTGGTACAGGGCCAACGCCGCGGCCTGGTTCTGCGTCACGCCGCCCCGGCCCGTGCGCAGCATATGGGCGTAGTTGTACAGCCCCCAATCCAGCCCCGTGTCGGCGGCGCGGCGGAACCAGTACGCCGCGACCGTATCGTCGGCCGCCACGCCCCAGCCGTTTTCATAGCAGCGTCCCACCATGTTGATGGCCATGGGGTGATCAGCGTGCGCGGCGCGCTTGAACCAGGCCAGTCCCTCCGCGGGCTGGCGCTCGACGCCCACGCCGTCCAGCAGCATCTGTCCGTAGATGGTCTGCGCCTCGGTCAGCCCCAGGTCGGCGGCGGCGCGGATCCATGCGGCGTATTCCTCTGGCGGTCCGGATTCGCGCAGACGGGCAAGCTGTTCGGGCGTGGTGGCGGCGACCTCGGCCGCGGTGTAGGTCTTCAATTTGTGTTCCTTCGGCGTTGCCAGGCGTGCGCAAGATTCTGCGCCAGCGCATCGCCCGTCTCGGTGGGCGTGCGCCGCACCCCACAGGCCGCCATGTCGACGGTGCGCAAGCCTTCGTAACCACAGGGATTGATGCCCAGGAACGGCGCCAGATCCATCTCGACGTTCAGCGACACGCCATGGTACGCGCGGCCGTTGCGGATCTTGATGCCCAGCGCGGCGATCTTGGCCAGCTCGCCGCCTTCGGGATGCGGCACATAGACGCCCGGCGCGCCGGGCTTGCGACAGGCCCCGTCCACGCCCAACTGCTCGAGCGTGTCGATGACGGCCGATTCCAGCAGCGCCACGTATTCCTTCACGTACATGTCGGCGCGGCGCAGGTCGAACAGCGCGTAGGCCATGACCTGGCCGGGGCCGTGATAAGTCACCTGGCCGCCGCGGTCGCAATGCACGATGGGAATGTTGCCGGGATTGAGCACGTGTTCCGGCAGGCCCGCCTGGCCCAGCGTGTAGATCGGCGGATGCTCGCACAGCCAGATTTCATCCGGCGTGTTGCCGTCGCGCTGGCTGGTGTACGCCTGCATGTCCTGCCAGACCGGCAGATAGTCCGCCGGCCGCGCGAGCCACTTGATCACAGCGGTCTTGCCTTACAGGACGATGGACACCATGGGGTGGCCATGCAGCGCCCGGTACAGCGCATCCAGTTGCTCGCGCGAGGTGGCGCGCACCGTGAAGGTCAGGCCGAGATAGTTGCCGCCCTTGCTGGGGCGCATTTCCACCGTCGCGGCGTCGAACCCGGGATCGAACTGCAGCACGACCTCGGTCAGCGTCTGCGCAAACTCGGGATGCTGCTTGCCCATGACCTTGATGGGAAAGTCGCTGGGATATTCGATCAAAGAATCTTCGGGCGGAATGTTCATGATGTGCCTAAAAAGAGTTGCCCCTGAATGTTCTTATATGGGGGCACGCGGCGTGCCGGCAAGTGCCGGCGGGCGCCGTTGGGGCGGGCGGCCGGCCCGCATGCATTGCACGCAGGCCGCCCCGCGCCAGGACTACAGCGCGGCGATGCGGGCATCATAACCCGCACGCAATTGCTCAAAAACAGGGCCGGGCTTGCCCGTACCCACGGGTTTGCCGTCCAGCGACACGATGGCCAGCACTTCCTTGGTAGCGGACGACAGCATCAGCTCGTCGGCCTGCTCCACCTCTTCTTGCGAGATCCGGCGCGACTCGAACGGGATGCCGGCCTCGGCGGCCAGTTCGCCCATCAGGCCGTAGCGGATGCCTTCGAGGATCAGGTTGTTCTTGGGCGGGGCCAGCAGCTTGCCGCCGGAGACCACCCAGATATTGGTGGACGCGCCTTCCGTCAGGTAGCCGTCGCGGAACTGCAGGACCTCGTCGACGTGGGCGTCCACGGCCTGCTGCTTGGCCAGCACGTTGCCCAGCAAGGACACGGACTTGATCTCGCAGTGCAGCCAGCGCTCGTCGGGGATGCTGATGGCGGACAGGCCTTGTTCGCGCTGCGCGGCAGGCGGCGGGGACCAGGGCGCGATCATGCCGAACACCGTGGGCGTGACGGCCGGCATGGGGAACGGATGGTCGCGCTTGGCGACGCCGCGCGTCACCTGCAGGTAGACGATGCAGGTGTCGAGGTTGGAGCGGTCGAGCAGCTGCTGGATCAGGTCGATCCACCCGCTGCGGTCGAACGGCGGCGCGATGCGCAAGGCAGCCAGGCTGCGATCAAGGCGGTCGAGGTGTTCGGCCATGCGAAACGCATTGCCTTGGTACACGGGGACGACTTCGTAGATGCCGTCGCCGAAAATGAAGCCGCGGTCCAGGACGGAGACCTTGGCCTCGTCCACGCGCAGGAATTCACCGTTGAGATACACCTGGCTTTCGCCCGGCACGCCCGGAATCATGAGGCACTCCTGAATTTGAAATGGAACAGGGACGAGCCGCGCGGCTCGCCCCCGAAGAATGCAAAACGGGCGTTTCGCGCACGAAACGCCCGCTGCTAGCTTACACCCGCGGCTGCGGCCGCGGGGCGCCGATTTACTGGAACCAGCGCTTGACGGTGTCGACCATGCGGCCAAAGAAGCCGGCACGTTCGACGGCGTCCTGCACCACCAGCGGTTCGGTGCGCAGAACCTTGCCGTCCAGCGTGAATTGCAGCGTGCCGACCTGCTGGCCCTTGGCCAGCGGCGCGATGAGCGGATCGGTGCGCTGCGCGACCGGCTTGAGTTCGCCTGCCTTGCCGCGCGGCACGGCGATCGACACCGGGTTGGGCGGACCGAGCTTGACGTTTTCGGCGGTGCCTTCCCAGACGCGGGCGTCGATGCCGGGCTGGCTCTTGTCGAACAGCTTGACCGTGTCGAAGTTCTGGAAGCTCCAGTTCAGGAGCTTGAGGCTTTCTTCGGCGCGCGTCGCTTCGCTGTCGGTGCCCACCACGACCACCAGGATGCGGCGATCCCCGCGCACGGCCGTCGACACCAGGCAGTAGCCAGCCGAATCCGTGTGACCGGTCTTCATGCCGTCCACCGACGGGTCGGCCCACAGCAGGCGGTTGCGGTTGGGCTGCGTGATCTTGTTGTAGGTGTAGCTCTTCTGCTTGTAGTAGTGGAAGAAGTCCGGGTGATCGGTGATCAGGTGCGCGGACAGCGTGGCCAGATCGCGCGTCGAGGTCATGTGCTGCGGATCGGGCAGACCCGTGGCATTCATGAAGTGCGTGTTCTTCATGCCCAGGCGATCGGCTTCCTGGTTCATCAGCGCGGCAAAGGCGGACTCGCTGCCACCCACGGCTTCGGCCAGCGCCACCGAGGCGTCGTTGCCCGACTGCACGATCATGCCCTGGTTCAGTTCGTCCACCGTGACCGGCTTGCGCGGTTCGATGAACATGCGCGAGCCGCCCGTGCGCCAGGCGTGCTCGGACACCGGCACGGTCTGCTCCAGCGTCAGGCGCTTTTCTTCCAGTGCGTTGAACACGACGTAGGCCGTCATGATCTTGGTGAGCGAGGCCGGCTCGACCTTCATGTCGGGATTGGAAGCGGCCAGCGTCTGGCCGCTGTTCACATCGACGACGATCCAGGCCTTGGCCGCGATGGTGGGCGCCGGGACGGCCGAGACGTCGCCGACGGGCACCGCGCCGGTCGGCGACGGAGCCGGTGCCGTCGCGGCCGGCGCGGCGGCGGGTGCGGCTGGCGCCTGCTGCGCCCAAGCTGGCAGGGAGGCCGCCAGCATCGCTGACAACACCGCGCCTGAAATGATGCGACGGGTAAAGACAACGGGGGATTGAGCGGAGTGAGGCAATTTCTTCATCGGCAACGTGGGTCCAGGAATGACGCCCGCCGGCGCGGGGCAAGTGGCTGACAATTATAGGCAGTCGATCAGACCCATCCCGGCCGCGTGGGGTTCCCTGCGCTCCTAAAACATGCAACCTGATGCAACCTGCGAACTGCCAGGAGGCCGGATCAGTCCAGCGCAACCTTCAAACGGGCCTGCACCAGCTGGCGCAGCACGAGCAGCTTGCCGTGGAAGAAATGCGACGCGCCCGGCACCACCACCACCGGGATCGAGCGCGGCCGCGCCCAGTCCATGGCTTCAGATAGCGGCACCACTTCGTCTTCTTCGCCGTGCACCATCAGCGTGTCGTCCGGCACCTGCACCTCGTGCGACTGGAAGCGGTTGACGGCCGGCCCCATCAGCATCAGCGCCGACGGCAGCACAACTTCGCCCGCATCGGCCAGCGCGGCGTAGGTTTGCGCGGCGACGGCGGTGCCGAACGAAAAGCCCGCCAGCACCCACGGCGCCTGCGCCAGTTCGGGATGCAGTTCGCGCATCTGCGTAACCACGGCCAGCATGTCCTGCGTTTCGCCGACGGACTTGTCGAACGTGCCTTCCGATTGGCCGACGCCGCGGAAGTTGGGGCGCACCGCCACTAGGCCGTGCTGCACGCAGGCGCGCGACAGGGTCGTGACCACCTTGTTCTCGCGCGCGCCGCCCTGCAGCGGATGCGGATGCAACACCAGCGCCCAGCCGCGCGGCGTGTCGGCGGGCCAGTCGATGGCGCAATCGATGCGGCCGGCGGCGCCGGTGAAAGCGTGGGTTTCAGTGCGTGCGGACATGGCGGGACTCAGCGTGCGGAAAAAAGAAACGATGTTAACCGCCCGGCCCGCCCGGCGAAATGCCGGTTGACCGCAACCGGCGCGCAGCGGCGCGAGCTGACGCTCACTTTCCGCGCGAGGCGGCTGCGGCGGGCGGCCGCAAGGTGGCGGCAAGCCATTGCGCGAGCTGATCGCTCGCCTCGTCGGTGGCTTGGCGCAGCGCCGCGACGCCCCCTTCGGCATCCTGCGTGGGCGCGGGCGCGGCCACCAGAATGCGCTTCTGGTCTACGACGTTGCGTCCATCCAGCAGCACCGCCTGCAGCAGGACGCGCCCCTGGCTCGACTGGCCGTCTTCGGAGAAAACCTGCTCGAACTGCGCCAGCGAGACCTGCAGTTGCGGCGTCTGCAACGTGACGCGGTCGCTCAGCACCGCGCCTTGGCGCGACAGGCGATCGGTGATGCGCTGCCGGACGAGGTCGGCGGGCGACGCGGCCCAGCGGTAGGTGGCATAGGAACGCGGCGCGGCGCTGTCGCCCACGCGCCAGATCATGCCGGTGTCGGTCAGGCCGGGCGCCGACTGGAACGTCAGCGCGATCGGATCGCGGGCCGGCAAGGCGGGCACGGGCCGCGCGTCCAGCCCCAGGTCGAACAGCGTGGGCGGCGCGTCCACGCGGCCGATGCCGCATCCGGCAAGGGCCAGGGTCAGAATCAGAATGGCGCTGCGCATCTTCATGAGGTCTATCTCCGGAATCCGGCAAAACCGGGTTCGCCGGGTCCCGGCGCGATGGGCGGGGGACCGAACAGGAACGATTGCGGCGTGTTATCCACACGGCGCAGGGTGATGGCGGCGCCACGCGCGGCCGTGCTGACGTCGTTCGCCATGGTGGTGAAGGCCGGCAGGGTCTCGCCATCCAGCCGCGCAGCGGCCAGGGCGATGTCGTTCAGGCTGCGCGTGGCCACCGCCAGCGGGCCGTCTGGCGCATTCAGGCGCGCCAGCGACTGGCGGGCCTGCTGGGCCAGATCGCCGATCTCACGCGCGGCGCGATCGGCCTGGCGCGAGGTGCTGTTCAGCGAATCCATCAGCGGACCCAGCTTGGCCAGCGTGGGCGCGAGGTCGCGGCTGGCTTCCTTCAGGGACAGCGAGATGTCGTTGGCATTCTGCAGGCTGGCCGTGAGCGCCTGCACGTTCTGTTCGCTCAGCACGCGCTTCAATTGTTCGGTCGCGACTTCGACGTTGGAAATCAACTGGTCGCCACGCTTCTCGATGCGGTCCAGAAAGCCCGGGCGCAGCGGAATGGCTGCCGGATGCTCGGCGGTGGAGGTCAGGCGCTTGAGCGACGAGCCGTCGTCGCGCAGATCCACGTTGGCCATGCCGGTCACGCCCTGCACGCCAAGTTCCGCCCACGTCGATTCGGTGATCGGCGTGTTGGGCGCCACGCCGATGCGGATGCGCACCTGCCCGGGCTTGTTGGGATTGAGCGCCAAGGATTGCACGCGGCCCACGGGCACGCCCTGGTAGCGCACGGCCGACTGTGGATTCAGACCCGTGACGGCCGTGGCCGAAATGATTTCGTATGGCTGCAGTTGCGTCCGGTCGCGGCCGATCCAGATGGCCGTCAGCGTCGCGGCAGCCAGCAGGACCAGCGTGAAGATACCGGCCATGAGCGCATGACTACGGTTTTCCATGGTGCATTCCCTTCGGTGCCAGGTCTCCCAGCGCGCGCAGACCGCGCTCGCCCAGGAAGAATGTATGTATGAACGGGTGATCGAACTTCAGGACTTCAGGCACCGTGTCGCAAATGATCACCCGCTTCTCGGCCAGCACGGCCACGCGCGTGGCCAGCGCCAGCAGCGTGTCCAGGTCGTGCGTCACCATGACGACGGTAAAGCCAAGCTGCCGGTGCAGGCTGCGCACCAGGTCCACGAATTCGTCGGACCGCAGCGGATCGAGCCCGGCCGTGGGCTCATCAAGGAACAGCAATTCCGGGTCCAGCGATAGCGCGCGCGCCAGCGCTACGCGCTTGACCATGCCGCCCGACAGGTCCGACGGGCGCTTGTCCGCATCGCGCGACGACAGGCCCACCATGGCCAACCGGCACATGACGACGTCGCGCACCAGGTCTTCCGGCACCGTGCGCAGTTCGCGCAGCGGCAGCGCCACATTGTCGAACACCGACAGCGCCGAGAACAGCGCGCCCGCCTGAAACAGCATGCCCCAGCGGTATGACAGGCGCCGGCGCTCTCCCGCCGTCAATTCCGACAGCGTGTGACCCAGCACCTTCACCGTGCCCGCAGCCGGCACGTCCAGTCCGATGATCTGCCGCAGCAGCACCGTCTTGCCCGTGCCCGAACCGCCGACCAGCACCAGGATCTCGCCCGGAAACACCGTCAGGTCCAGATTGTCGTGCACGACATGGTCGCCGAACGCGGTTCGCAGGCCGCGCACGGTAATGACCGGCTCGACGGTCACGCCCTCTTCGGTGAACAGCCGATTCTGTGTGGCGTTGTTCATCAGATGCCCACCGAACTGAAAATGACCGCGTACACCGCATCCAGCAGAATCACGCCCGTGATCGACGTAACCACCGACGTAGTGGTGCCGCGGCCCAGGCTTTCGGTGTTGGGTTGGATGCGCAGGCCGAAATGGCAGGCGATGAGCGCGATCAGGATGCCGAAGGTCACGCCCTTCAGCATGCCGATCCAGTAATTGGTCAGTGTGATCGCATCAGGCAGCGACTGCAGGAACCACTGCGCGGACACGCCCAGTTGCGCCTGCGCCGCCAGCATGCCGCCCAGCAGCGCCATCGCGCTGGTCCACAGCACCAGCAGCGGCATCGTGATCGCCAGCGCCACCACGCGCGGCAGGATCAGCCGCTGGCCGTGCGAAATGCCCATGACCAGCATGGCGTCCAGTTCCTGTGTGACCCGCATCACGCCGATCTGCGCCGTGATCGCAGACCCCGAACGCCCGGCCACCAGAATGGCCGCCAGGACGGGGCCCAGCTCGCGCACGATGGACACGCCCAGAAGACGCACGATGAAGCGGTCGGCGCCAAACATCTGAAGCTGCTGCGCCGACAGGTAGGACAGCACCACACCAATAAGAAAGCCCACCAGCGCCGTGATGCCCAGCGCCTGCGCGCCGGTCCGGTACACCTGCGCGGAAATCTCGCGCCACGGTCCCAGCCAGGGCCGGCGCAGCATGGCGCCCACGTCCAGCACCAGTTGGCCCAGCATGATGAGCAGCGCCTTGCCGTTCTCGGCGGCCCGCAGGATCGCACCGCCCGTGGCGCGCACCCATGTCCAGGTTTCGGGCTTGGCGGCGGGCGCGGGCGTCTCGCCCTTGTTCATCGCCAGCGCGTTGAAGACGTCCTGCTGCCCCGCGCCCCAGCGCACGCGCTCGGGCAGCTTTTCGCCCCACGCCTGCCAGATGATCAGCGCGCCGATCGTGTCCAGCCGGTGAATCGCGTGCATGTCCCAGCGCGCGCCTTCCTTGGCCGCCCGCGCGAGCGCCGCGCGTCTGCGTTCCACTTCGCCCGACTCGGCCAGCGCCAGGACGCTCCAGTCGCCGCCGACGTGGCAGACCCCGCCTTCATGGCGGAAAGGCGCGGCGGCGGTCGCAAGCAATGCGGAATGCGGCATGTCGTCGGGGTGCGGATGCAAAAATGTATCGCCAATCATAAACGCAGGGGGGCTGCGGCCGCGAGCGCGGCCCGCGTGCCCTACAATCGCGGCCATGCCCGCCTTCCAGGACGTCACCTGGACCGGCAGCACCGGATCGACCAATGCCGACCTGCTGGCGCGCGCGCGCACAGGTGCCGGCGCGGGCAAGCCCTGGCTCTTGGGCACGCATCAGCAGGATGCCGGCCGCGGCCGCGCGGGCCGCCCGTGGCAGAACCGCTCGGGCTCCACGCTGATGTTCTCGTGCGCCTTTGACGTGCACCTGCCCGCCATGCAGCTGGCGGCACTATCGCCGCTTGCCGGCGTGGCCGCCTGCGAAGCGCTGCGCACCGTCGCCGGGCCGGGTTCGCATGGCCTGTGCATGAAATGGCCCAACGACATTCAATGGCACGACGCCAAGCTGGCGGGCATCCTTGTCGAGACCACCCGCAATCCGGGCGGCCGCGACACCGGCTACACCGTGGTGATCGGCATGGGCGTCAATCTTGCCGATGCGGCCGAACTGTCGCTGGCGCTGGGCCGCGAGATTGCGGACTGGACGCAGGTGCAGGCCGGCGCAGACCGCGCCGCCGTGGCCGCAGACCTGATCTGCGCCAGCGCCGCGGCGTGGCACGAGGCGGTCCGCACGCTGGAACGCGACGGCTTCGGCGCATTCCGGCAGCGTTTCGACCAGGTGGACGCGCTGGCGGGCCGCAAGGTGAACGTGCTGGACAAGGGCGCTATTCTTTTAAGCGGCACCGCCTGTGGCGTGGACGAGCAAGGCCGCCTGCTGGTGCAAACGCCCGAGGGCGCCACACCGATCTCGGTCGGTGAAATTTCGATTCGACGCCAAGCATGATTATTCTCATCGACTCCGGCAACAGCCGCCTCAAAGTGGGTTGGCTGGACGCCACCAATCCGGACATGCCGCGCGAGCCCGCGGCCGTCGCCTTCGACGGCCTGGACCTGAACGCGCTGGATGACTGGCTTGCCGCCCTGCCCCGGCCGCCGCGGCGCGCGCTGGGCGTGAATGTCGCTGGCGCGGCGCGCGGCGACGCCATCGCGGCCATCCTGCAAAAGCACGGCTGCACCGTCAACTGGTCGCCTTCGCAGGCAACGACGCTCGGCCTGGTCAACAGCTATCGCACGCCCACGCAACTGGGCGCCGACCGCTGGGCCTCGCTGCTCGGCGTGCTGTCGCGCCTGCCCGGCACCCACCCGCCGTTCGTGCTGGCCAGCTTCGGCACCGCCACCACCATCGACACCGTCGGACCGGACAACGTCTTTGCGGGCGGCCTGATCCTGCCCGGCCCGGCCATGATGCGCACGTCGCTTGCCCACGGCACGGCCAACCTGCCCATCGCCAACGGCCAGGTCGTGCCCTATCCCACGGACACGCACGAGGCCATCGCCTCCGGCATCGCCGCTGCGCAGGCCGGCGCGGTCGTGCGCCAATGGCTGGCGGGCCGCCAGCGCTACGGCCAGACCCCGCAGATCTACGCGGCCGGCGGCGGCTGGCCCGAAGTCCACCAGGAAATCGAACGGCTACTGGCCGACGCGGGCGGGGCTTTCGGCGCCACGCCGGTTCCCGTTTACCTGGACCACCCTGTCCTGGACGGATTGGCCGCCGTGGCGCGCGCCACCTTGAACACCACTCCCTGACGAAGGTCCGGCATGCGCGTGCTCTTCATCCTGATCCTGTTGGCGAATCTGGGCGTCTATGCGCTGGGACAAGGCTGGCTGGGCGCCCGGCCCGAAGACGAAGGTCGCGATGGGCGGCGGTTCAGCCAGGAATTGAATCCGGGCGCGGTGACGTTGGCGCCCAGACAGAGTTCGTAACATTGCGCCCCCGATTTTGAATGGCGCCGCCGCCGGACGCGAGGTGCACGGCTGCGCGGCGCGCGAATCCAGGCTCCACGTACGCGCCCGAAGCTCTCTGTTCTCGCCCTGTGATCCATGCCGGGTCTGCAGTGAAGGAATAAGATGACATCAGTAAACCAAACGATAAAGAGGCCGACCCTCCACGCGCTGGTCGTGTTCCTGTGCTATTTCCTGCTTTTGGGCGCATACGCAACGATCGCCCATCATCCTGCGGGGCAGATCGATGGCATGGCGACCAGCGCGCGGGATCTATTGAAGTTCATTCCTTCCGATCCCGGCAGCTTCATTACTGGAGCCATGAACATCGCGGACAAGGGCTGGATCTCGCCGGAAAACAACTGGATCATTAGCTTTTGGCCACCCGGCTTCTTGCTCATGGAAGCCGGCCTGATCAAGCTAGTCGGGCTGGACAGCGCGCATTTCGTGTATCTGATTCAGTTGATGGCCTGTGCGGCCTGGGGCGTTGTGCTCGCCAAATTCAACCGAGTGCTGCGGGCATTTGTCTCTGGCCCACTTGCCTCGCTTTTGCCGCTGCTGTTTTTTTTGCCCCCCATGGCCAGGTCGTTCCTGCTGGAGCCGGGCCGGGTCATTTTTGGCGAAACGTTTTCGATCGCCTTCTTTTTCCTGGGCGTACTTTACGCTTTGCAAGCGAACGGCGCGGAACGTCCTCGCAAGCCAGCCATCGCGGCAGGCCTGTGCATCGGAGTCGCGGCATACTTCCGCTCGCAGTTCGAACTTTTTGTGCTGGGTTTGACTTTCTGGCTGTTGGTTGCGTGGGTATGGAGTCTGATACGCCGTACCCCAAGCCCGGAAAGACGCGGCTGGATGAGCATCGCGCTTGTCATCATTCTTTCTGCACACATCGTCATGGCACCGTGGCGGATCTACCACCAAGTTACGATGGGCAGTCCCAAGTGGGTCTATACCGAGCAGCTTTCCTTCCAGACCTCGGTCATGTCACGAGAACATTTGCTGAGCCAAGGCGGCGCATTCATCGTTGAAGGCGGTGGCGGCCTTGCCTGCCGCATCGACGAGTCGACTTGCGGCCGCACGAAGGAGGCGGCCAAGCTGTTCATCCAAACCCTTCTGACGCACCCTCTGCAATGGCACGCCATCAAGTTTGGGATCATCGGAAAGTACTTTTTTTCGAGTCAGAACGACCTGGGAATGGTCGAGACCAACCCCACTGCGGTGGACTACACCGCGAACTTCTACTTCCTGTTGGCAATCATTGGCGCGCTACTGCTGGGCATCGCGCTAGCTAGGCGTCAGTCGAGCTACGCGGCGCTCATCAACTGGATGAATGCAACCATCGTGTCGGCGTATTACCTGATATTCATGGTGCACCAGTACGAAGTCCGGTATTTCTATTTCGGCAAACTTTATGCCACGCTGATTGCAACACTCGGGGTGGTTTTGCTAATGGCACAACATAGACGCAAGACGCAATAGAGCGATTAACGCCATGACAAGCGCAACTGGACATCATTTCCCATCCGGACAAAGCAATGCTCCGGTCGCCGTCGACGGCGGCCTCGAGCTTTCCATCGTAATTCCCGTGTACCGCAGCGAATCCATCCTGCCCAAGCTGATCGCAAAGGTCGAAGAGGTAATGCGTTCCCTGCGACTTTCGGAACGGTTCGAACTCATTCTGGTTAACGACGCGAGTCCGGACAACAGTTGGAAGGTAATTAGCGAGCAGGCACAAACACGTCCGTATATCAAAGGCGTCTCGTTGCGCAAGAATTTTGGTCAGCACAATGCAGTTATGGCTGGCATGCACCACGCCAGCGGTCGATTTGTAATTCTGATGGATGACGATCTGCAGCATCCGCCTACGGCAATCGGCCAGTTACTGGACGCACTTCGCTCCGGCTATGACGTTTGCTATACGAATTACGTGGGCCGGCAGCATGCCCTGTGGAAAAAGGCCGGCAGCAAGTTCAACGATCTGGTTGCCACTTACGCTTTGCGCAAACCCAAGGGCTTGTATCTTTCCTCCTTCAAGGCGTTGCGGCTGGAAGTCGTGAAGGAAGTGATCCGTTACGAAGGTCCGTACGCCTATGTCGATGGCCTGATACTGGACGTCACCAACTCGATTACGACTATCGACATCGAACACCAGCCGCGAGCTGAGGGCGAAGGCAATTACAACTTGCGGCGCTCGCTGTCGTTGTGGCTGAAGATGCTGACCAGCTTTTCAATTTTGCCCCTACGCTTTGCTACAGCGGTGGGTTTTTGCATGTCAGTGTTCAGCCTGATCATGATCGTGGTGATCACGATTCAGAAGTTCGTGCATCCAGAGTACCCGCGCGGGTGGGCCTCTCTGATTGCAGCTATCTTTTTGGTGGGCGGAATCCAGACATTGTGCTTGGGAATGATCGGGGAATACCTCGGCCGGACGTACCTGAAGGTCAACCGCAAGCCGCAGTTCGTTGTCGCGCGAACTACATTTAAATCGCCGCCGGACTCTGCATCGACTTAAGCCGGTATTGCCCCTTTCAATAACTTCATATCCAGAGCGATCCGCACTACCGAGAACCATGTCTATATGGAAGAACGAGGCTTACCGCATGCTGCGGTTTGCCCTAAGCGGCGGCTTGAATACCTTGGTGGGCTTCGGCATCATTTTTTTATTGATGAGCGCCGGCGTGCATCCTATTCTCGCCAACATTATCGGCTACACGGTCGGCTTCATTCAGAGCTTTTTCTTTTCCAAAAAATTCGTCTTTCGCAGCAATGGCAAGCTCGGCGCGGAAGGCCTCCGCTATCTCTACTTGTTTATCGCTTGTTTTCTCCTGAATCTCGCGGTACTGAAAGTTCTGCTTGCCTATGAAGTCAAGCCATTGCTGGCCCAGGCAATAGCCGCCTGTACCTATAGCGGCTTTATGTACGTGTTGTCGGCATTACTGGTCTTCCGTCCGGACCGCGGCAGCGACAACCGTTAGCACCACCAACTTGCAGCCAACCCCAGTGCATGTGCAAGTGCCGGTGCACCTCTGGTCTGGCATTTTCCCTAGACGATTTCCATGATCCACCCCTCCGCCATCGTTTCCCCCAATGCCAAGCTCGGTAAGAACGTCGCCCTCGGGGCATTCACGATTGTCCACGACAATGTGCAGATTGGCGACAATACCAATATAGGTTCTCATTGCGAGATTGGCTTCCCAACCCCCTTGGCTCAGGGCCAGCCGTTGGACATTGGTCCCAACAGCTTAATTCGCTCGCACAGCGTGTTCTATGAAGGTTCGACTTTCGGCGAGCGACTGGTCACAGGGCATCGGGTCACGGTGCGCGAGGGTGCCGTTGTTGGCAAGAACCTTCAGATCGGCACGTTGGGCGACATTCAAGGTCATTGCGAAATTGGCGACTACGTTCGCTTCCACAGCAATGTGCACATCGGCCAGCACTCGAAGATTGGCAATTTTGTGTGGATTTTCCCTTACGTTGTGTTGACCAACGACCCACACCCGCCTAGCGACGTCATGCAAGGCTGCACGATTGAGGACTACGTTGCGATCGCGACGATGTCGATCATTTTGCCTGGCGTGACCGTCAAGCAAGGCGCGCTCGTCGGGGCCCACAGTTCGGTGAATCGCGACGTGGAACCCGACACGGTCGTGGCCGGCAGCCCTGCCAAGTTGATCTGCGAAACCAGCAAGATCAAGTTGAAAGATGGATCGCAGGCGACAGCCTACCCGTGGCGCCGGCACTTCCACCGCGGTTACCCGGACGACGTGGTTGCAGCATGGCTCAATGAGTTTCCCCGCGAGCAGCACTGAGACGCACGTTAGATAAGCGATGCAGGCCTGGTCTGACGGGCCCGCATCACTGCAAGAGGGACTCCAGCGCCAACATAGTGCGCGTCGTGGCGCCAGCATGGCTGCGAAACCATTGCTTTCCCGAGCCGATCATCGTTCTGCGCTTCAAGGCGTCGGCCAGCAGCGCCACGGCGGCATCCACCGCAACGCCTTCGTTATCCACCCGCATCACTGCGCCCACGGCAGTCGCCTCCTCCGCTGCCTGTTTGAAGTTGAACGTATGGCGCCCGATGATTACAGGCACGCCCGCCGCACAGGCTTCAATCAGATTCTGCCCGCCCAGCGGCGCAAAACTGCCCGCCACGATCGCCACGTCGGAGGCAGCGTAGTAGAACGCCATTTCACCCAGAGTGTCGCCCAGCAGCACTGCGGCGTCCGGCGCCGGTAGCGCCCCCGTTGAACGTCGGGAGAACGTCAGTTTCGCGGCCGACAACAGTCCGGCGGCTTCGTCAAAGCGTTGCGGATGCCGTGGAATCAACAGGAACAACGGCGCACCGGGCTTGGAGGCGTGACGTTTTATCGCCTCGATGAACGGCGCGTCCTCGCCCTCGCGCGTGCTGGCGACCGCTACAACCTGGCGCCCGAGCTGCGCCCGCCACGCGCGTCCCGCCTCTACCTGAGCGGGCGGCAGCACCAGATCGAACTTGAGGTTGCCGGTCACGACGGCCGCCGGCGCACCCGCCTCGGCCAGCCGCCCGGCATCCTCCGCCGTCTGCGCCAACACCATGTCCAGCCCGGCCAGGGCCTCGCGCATCACGCTGCCCATCCGGCGCGCCTGGCGCAGCGATGACGCGGAATAACGCGCGCTGACCAGCGCCATGGGCACCCGTGCCTGCCGCGCAGCGGCCAGCAGGTTCGGCCAGATCTCGCGTTCCATCAAGAGGCCGCAGCGCGGCCGGTGCGCCGCCAGGAAGCGGCGGGTCGCGCCCGGAAAATCGTAGGGTAGCCAGACTTGCCGCAGTTGCCCCCGCGCGATGGCATCCTTGAACAGGCGCTCGCCCTCCGCGCGGCCGGTCGCCGTCGTGTGCGTGAGCAACACCGGCAGGCCGCGCGCCAGCAGTGCGTTCAAGAGCGGCAGCGCGGCTCGCGTCTCGCCCAGACTGACGGCATGCATCCAGACCGGGTTGTCCGGCAGCACGGTGGCCGGATCAGGGCGCCCAAAGCGTTCGGGAGAGAGGATTTCCCAGCGGCCCCCGGCGCGCTTGGCGCGGCGGGCCATCCATAGCCAGATCAGCGGCGCGAGCGCCCGAAGCCCCAGCGTGTAGACGCCGCGGTTCATGTCACTGCGCGGCGAGCGCCTGCTCGACCGAGGCCATGACGGCCTCGCGAGACGGCGAGGCGCCGCGGTCGCCCAGGCTGGCGGTGTAGTTGGACCCGACCAGGGGGGTGCGCACGGGCGTCGAGGCCCGGTAGATGCCGATCGTGGGACGGCCCAGCGCGGCTGAGAGGTGCGTCAGGCCGCTGTCCAGGCCCACCATCAGGCGGGCGCCGGCCAGCAACTTGGCCACGGCGGACAGATCCATGCGGGGCATGACCTCGGCCCCCTCCATGCCGGCCACCAGCAGTTGGGCGCGCGCGGCTTCCTGTTCGTTGCCGGCCAGCAGCTTCAGCGTGCAGCCGGCCTCGCGCAGGCGGCGGAACACCACGCGCCAGTCTTCCTCGGGCCACAGTTTGTCGTCACGGCTGGCCGACGGCATGATCACCGCATAGCCGCGGTCAGTGTCCACATGATGCAGCCGCGGCAGCTCGGCGGCGTTCAGACCGCCGCTGCCGACTTCGACGACCGGCTCGGGCGCTTGGGTCGCCTGGCGCGCGAACGCCTGCAAGCCAAAATCGGGCAAGCCGGCGTGCTGATAGCCGAACGTCAGCCCGGCCAGCTTGCGCTGGCGGATCACCGCGGGCTGCCAGAATTCGACGCGATGACGCACGTTGTAGAACAGCGAGGCCAGCGGCTCGCGCGCGGACCGCCAGTCCAGCCCATGTTTGACGCCCTGCGTCTGACGCACCAGCCACGCCGATTTCAGCAAGGCCTGCATGTCCAGGACCACGTCGTAGCGCACGGCGCGCAGGCGCTCGCGCAGCGCGCGCCGCTCGGCCCGCACTTGGGCGGACCACCACGACTTACGCCAGCGCCGGTGTGCGACCTTGATGATTTCGTTGACGGCGGGATGCCACGACGGGATCTCGGCGAAGGCTTCCTCGACGACCCAGTCGATCTGCGCGTCCGGCACGTGCCGGGCGATATCCGTGATCGCAGGCAGCATGTGGACGAGGTCGCCCAGGGAGGACGTGCGAACGATGAGAATTCGTGTGGGCATGGACAAGGATTGGTGCTTGGAGCCGCCCTCGACCCGATGAGGGATGGACGCCGTTCAACGCAGCCCGAACTTTACATCAACTATGGCCATCGCTGCGTAAGCCGCGACGCCGCGTCGCATACCGCTGGGATCGGAGAGCCGGATGCGACCAGACAAGAATTATTGCCGCTTCTTTTTCTTCACGATCATCCATTTTGGCATGCGGAATAAAACCAGCCGACGGTACAACACGACGTACGTTGTCGAAAATATGCCTGTAAACAGCATCAACAACCACGGTTCCTGCCAGAACAAGACCGCAGGGATGACAGCCAGCGACGACAACAGCCACAGATATGGCGACGTCATCGAATTACGTTGCGTCTTATGTCGCATTTCGCGCGATCCGATAGCCCACCGGACCAAACGCTTGTATATCAGCATATGAAGGTGCACGCCGTCGGGCGCACCCGGCGATCGACCGCGCAGCCATTTTTTTCGATAGATCGAGAACAGTGTCTCGAACACAGGATAGATGCACAACAAAAGCGGAAACCAGGCGGACACATATGGATGCCGCGCAAGCATCAAAACGGATAACTCGCCAATAATGAATCCGAGGAAATATGCACCACCATCGCCTAGAAAGATATGACCATGGGGATAATTCCACACCAGAAATCCAATAACTGCGCCCAATGTGCTCAAGGCAACAATCAAAAGAAAACGGTCGCCAAGGTAAAACGATACGTAAGCGAATCCGGCCAATATCATTGCTGATACCACGGCAGCCAAGCCGTTATAACCGTCGATGATGTTTATCGCATTCGCAGCGCCGCCAATCGCCACTGAAGTAAACACCAGCGAAACAACGCTGAACTGGAGCAGCCAATCCAGACCGATAATGTCGACACGCGTCACCGCAGCGCCGAGAAGATAATAGGCTGCAGCACCAGACAAAATGGCCAGCCCCAGTCGAACCAACACTCGTACCTGTTTGGTCAAGTCTTCCGCGAATCCGCCCAAAAATGCCGGCATGCCGGCAGCCAACAGCAGCACCATATTGGGTAGAACTTCGGGCTCACGAACGGCGACCAGGGCGCAGGTAACTCCGCTGGCCACGAGCAAAGACAACCCGCCGATTCTTGGAACCGGGGTCGCATGGTACTTCTGCACACCCTCCAGATCATGATCAGCAGTCAGGCCATCGTGCCAGGAACGATAGCGAACAATCAGCATGGTCGATATGAGCGAAACCAGGAACGCTACGAGGACGTACAGCATGGAAGGGCGCCTATTGGAATAGGCCGGATTGTAGCGTCAGACGTCGCCGGCCCAGGAACGCAATTCCAACAGTTTTGCAAGAGAACGGAAACGGGACTTGCAAAATAAAAAGGGCCTGCATCGTGCCGGGCGGAAGGGCTAAACTCGCGGGTCGAATCGATGGCGAAATGCCATCAACCGGCAGTTCGGCCTGCCGCCACACCACCGCAGTATCAAGACGCATTCTCGAGAATATGCATCCTTTCAAACCCGCTGACCACGCAAGCCTGTTGCACCTGCCCGAATGGAAGGCATATTCCGAAGCTGTGCTGGAAGCCTCTTTTTGCACCGACGAACTGCACCTGGTGCATGCGGCCGGGCTGACAATCGACCTGAGCGCGCACGTCGACTCCCCTAACGCCCGTCGAGCGGGCGCGGCGCTTCTAAGCGCACGCGGTTTTGACGCCGCGCGGGAAGCCCTGCTGGCCGGAGCTTCCGTCAACGTCACCGAGAACCGCGCCGCCTGGCACACGATGCTGCGCGCGCGTCAGCCTATCGCGGAAGTCGCCCACGAACACCAGCGCGTGCGCGACTTCGTGCAGGACGCTGATGCGCACGGCAAATGGAAGTCCATCATCCATATCGGCATCGGCGGCAGCGACTGGGGCGTGCGCCTGGCCACAGACGCGTGCGGTGGCTACGGCTGCCGCCGTGACCTCAAGTTCGTCGCCAATATCGACGGCCACGCCATCGAGGACGCAGTCCTGGGCATGGACCCCCGTGAAACGCTCGTGGTGGTGACGTCCAAGTCGTTCACGACGGCCGAGACGCTGGCGAACCTGCGGCGCGCCGTGCAGTGGCTGGCCGATGCGGGCATAGAGAATCCTTACGACCATGTGGTCGCCATCACTGCCAAGCCGGCGGCGGCGGCCAAGATCGGCATTCCCGAAAACCAGACCTTCCAATTCTGGGACTGGGTGGGGGGCCGCTACTCGCTTTGGTCGGCTGTCGGCCTGCCGGTTGCGCTGGCCGTGGGCCTGGACGTGATCGAGGGCATCCGCGCCGGCGCCGCCGCGATGGACGATCACTTCGCCCAGGCCGACATCGCCGACAACGCCCCGGTGCAGCTCGCGCTGGCCGGCATCGCCAACCGCAGCGTGCTCGGCTACGGCTCACTGAGCATTGCCGCCTACGACGCCCGCCTGCAATACCTGGCCCCCTATCTGCAGCAGCTCGACATGGAGTCGCTCGGCAAATCCGTCGATATTGCCGGCCGGCCTGTGGGCGTGCCCACCGGTCCTTCGGTCTGGGGCATGCCGGGCACGGACGGGCAGCACACGTTCTTCCAGTGGCTGCACCAAGGCACGGACGGCGCGGCGGTCGATTTCATCATGTGCCGCGAAGCCGACCATCAATGGGTCGAGGAACACGCCATGCTGCTGGCCAATTGTCTCGCGCAGCGCCAGACGTTGCTGCGGGGCACATCGATCGACGCGGATGAGGCGGCGCTGAAGGCGCAAGGTATGCCGGAAGCCGATGCGCAATGGCTTGCCCGCCACCGCCACCATCAGGGCGGCCGGCCCTCGACGCTGATCGTGCTTCCGCGCCTGACGCCCGAGGCGCTTGGCGCCTTGCTCGCGCTTTACGAGCACAAGGTCTTCGTGCAAGCGCTGGTCTGGGGCATCAACCCCTTCGATCAATGGGGTGTCGAAGCCGGCAAGAAGATGGCCAGCGGCATCCTGCGCGAACTCCATGGCGAACCGCAGGCGCCGTCGCACGACCAATCGACACGGCACTGGATCTCGCTGCTGGCAGGCGACCGGCAGGACCGCGACAACCACGATTGACCGCTTGGCCTGGCAGGGTTTTGTCCCCGAGATAGCCAAACCCGCCTTTTGGGCACAGAATGCACATAAAGCGTTTCTACAAGGAGACAGCCATGCGCATTGCCGATGCCCAATGGATTCCTTCGACGCAGCACCAGACATGGGATGCGTTGACCGACCCGCGAGTGTTACAGAAATGCATTCCGGGGTGTGTCGAAGTCGCCATGCGCAGCCCGACCGAATATGCGGTCACGCTGCGCGCCAAGATCGCCGGCATCGACACCGACTACGAAGGCGAGATCCTGCTCTCCGACATGAACGCCCCCGACAGCTGCACGCTGGTATTCGAAGGCAAGGGGCGCGCCGCCTGCCTGGCGATTGGCACGGCGCAGGTCAACCTGACCACCAAGGACCAGGGCACCCGCGTGGCCTACACGGTGGCTGGCATGGCGGGCGGCAAGCTGGGCGAATGCGGAGAAGGCGTTCTCTTGAAGGCCGGCGAGAAGATCATCGAGAAGTTCTTCGCTTCCTTCATCGACCACATGGCGGCACAGCCGCGGATCGCGCCCCCTCCTCCGCCTCCCGAACCAGAAGCGCGCGGCCTTTCGAATTCGCGCTGGTCCTGGATGCTGGTTGTGCTGGTCATCGCGGTTTTCTGGGGATACCACACGTTTTACAAGTGATAACCCTAGGGTGCCGGTGATATCCTTGACGGCATGAATCCGCCGCCGACGCCCCCGCAGCCAGCCACTGATCCCACACGCTCACGACGGGACCTGCTGATGGCGATGGCAGGCGTGTCGGCCACCGTGGTGCTTGCCGCCCTGGATTCCACCATCATCAGCACCACCCTGCCGCGCGTGGCCGAGGCGCTGAACGGCATGGCGCTCTACGCCTGGGTCGGCACGGGCTATCTGCTGGCCACTGCGGCCTCCATCCTGATCTTCGGCCGGCTGGGCGACATGTTTGGCCGCAAGCCCTTGATGCTGGTGTCGGTGCTGATCATCGCGCTGGGCTCCATCGCCTGCGGCCTGGCGCAGTCCATGACCCAACTCATCGTGTTCCGCACCCTGCAGGGGGTGGGCGGCGGCATGATGATCGCCACGGCGTTCGCCGCGCCGGCGGATCTGTTTCCCGACGCCAAGCAGCGGGTCAGATGGATGGCGCTGGTGTCCGCGGCCTTTGCCATGGCCAGCGGCATCGGCCCGGTGCTGGGCGGGGCGGCCACGCAGGCGTTGGGGTGGCGCGCGGCGTTCTTCATCACGCCGATCGCGGCGGCGGCCGCCTTCTTCCTGTTGGCGCGCTATTTCCCGCGCATCCGGCCCATTCACGACGGCAGCCGCAAGATCGACTGGGTGGGCGCCATTCTGCTCGTGCTGGCCGTGGGCGCGCCGCTGGCCGCGCTGGAGCTTGCTTTCGCCAGCGGCGAACACGCGCACCCGATGCTCGGCCTGACGCTGGCGCTGGTCGGCGCTGCCGCCATTGCCATCCTGATTCCGACCGAACGCCGCGTGAAGTCGCCGATCTTCCCGCTGCGCGTGCTGTCCGGCCGCGACCCGCGCCTCTTGAACGTGGCAGCAATGATGGTGGGCGCGGTGATGTTCATCCTGATCTTCTACAGCCCGCTGCTGTTGCAGCAGGTGCTGGGCTACACGCCCAGCCAGGCGGGCCTGCTGCTGACGCCGCTCGTGGCCGCGATCTCGGTCGGCAGCATCATCAACGGCCGCATGTTTCCCAAGCAGACCGAGCCGCAGCGGCTGATGGTGTTCGGCGGCGGCCTGCTGGCCGCAGGTTCGCTGATGGTGCTGCTGATTTCACCGGGCACGTCGGCGTGGTGGATCCTGTCCGCCTTTTTCGTCAACGGCTGCGCGCTGGGCTTTCTGTTGCCCAACCTGACGCTCTTCATGCAGATGCTGAGCGAGCGGCGCGACGTGGGCGTGGCCTCGGCGCTGGTGCAGACCACGCGCGCCATCGGCAGCGCGCTGGGCACTGCCGTGGTCGGCATTCTGATTTCGCACAGCACGGTGCTTTCCGGCGTGCGGACCGGGCTGATCCTGTGTATCGTCCTGTCCCTGACCTGCGCGCTGCTGGCGCACCGGGTGAAGATGAAGAATCTGGTCACGAACCGGAAATAAGGCGTACGCCCGAGACAAATCATGCGTCAACGCAATCTGATGGATTTGCTGCTTCTGGCCGCCGTCTGGGGCGGCTCTTTTCTGTTCATGCGCGTGGCAGTCAAGGAGTTCGGACCCATCGCACTGATCGAGCTGCGCGTCGGACTTGCCGCCCTGTTCTTGCTGCCGGCCGCGATGTGGCGCGGCAAGCTGCCCATCATCGGACGCCACTGGAAGGCGTTGCTGGTGGTCGGCACCCTCAATGCCGCAGTGCCCTTTCTGCTTTACGCCTATGCCGCACAGTCCCTCGGCGCCGGCTTCCTGTCGGTGGCCAATGCGGTGACGCCCGTGTGGGGCGCCGTGGTGGGCTGGCTGTGGCTCAAGGACAAGCTCCCGTGGATGCGGTCGCTGGGGCTGTTCATCGGCTTGATCGGCATCGTCGTGCTGGTCTGGGACAAGCTGAACTTCCAGGATGGCGGCACAGGCCCCGCCGTCCTCGCTGCCGTGTCGGCGCCGGTCTTCTATGGCATCGCGGCCAACTGGACCAAGCGTTTCCTGACAGGTGTGGACGCGCTGGCAAGCGCCACCGGCAGCATGATCGCCGCGTCGCTCGTGCTGTTGCCGCTGGCCATTCCGGCTTGGCCGGAGACGCCGGCATCGGCGCCCGCGTGGATCTCCACCATACTGCTGGCGGTGGTCTGCACCGGTGCGGCTTACATCATCTTCTTCCGGCTGATCGCCAATGTGGGTCCCACTGCGGCCGTGAGCGTGACGTTCCTCGTGCCGATATTCGGCGTGGTCTGGGGCGCAACGCTGCTGGACGAAGCCGTGACGCCGTCCATCGCGATTGGCGCGGCCATCATCCTGGTGGGAACCGCGCTGGCGCTGGGGCTTCTCAAACCCCGTACTTGAGCGCCCGCGTTCAGTATTTGTCCGACGTACCCGTGAACGCCACGCCAATCCGCAGCAACGCATAAGACGCCGCATCGATCCACCGCCGCACGAAACCCCGGCGCTGGTAATCCAGCGGCCGGATGAAGCGTCCGCCCTCGCGGATGGCGGTTTCCAGGCGCTCCTGCAGGTCCCAGGCGAACGGCTGGCTGTCGACCACGACATTGGCCTCGCGCGCCAGCAGCAGGCTGAAGGGGTCGAGGTTCGATGACCCCACCGTCGCCACGTTGTCGATCACCGCGACCTTCGCGTGCAGGTAGCTCGGCATGTACTCGTAGATCTCGATGCCGTCGCGCAGCAGCTTGTCATACAGCGAACGCGTGGCGTGATACTGCATCCGGTATTCGACCTTGCCCTGCAACAGCAGCCGCACGCGCACGCCGCGGGCGGCGGCCTTGGCCAGCGCGCGGCGAAAGCGCACGCCCGGAAAGAAGTAGGCATTGGCGATCAGGATGTCGCGCCGCGCGCGCGAGATGCCGAACAGATAGGCACGCTCGAATGTCCTGCGAAAGCGCAGGTTGTCGCGCAGCACCAGCGCGGCGCGCAGCATGCCGCCAGGCGGCGCAGGAACATCGCGCGGCTTGAGCAGCTGCAACCGATGCCAGTCGCGCGGATGGCGCCGCAGGCGCGCCCAGTTCAGGCGCACCCACAGGAGATCCTGCGCATGGGCCGCCTGCGTGACGAGCGGGCCTTCGACCTGAACGGCGAAGTCGAAACGCGGACCGGTCAGGCCGTCGGTGGGATCCAGGTCATCGTAGTCGTCGATGACGTTGATGCCGCCGATGAAGGCCATGCGGCCATCGATGATGGTGACCTTGCGATGCAGGCGCCGCAGGCGGCTGCGCGATGGCACGAAACGCGCGAACCAGCGCGGCTCGGGCCGGAAGATGCGGCACTGCGCGCCTGCATTGGTCAGCGCAACGCGCACGCGCTCGCCGTGCAAGGCGCTGCCAAAGCCATCCAGGACCACGCGTACCTTGACGCCGCGGCGCGCGGCCGCCGACAGGCACTCCAGCACCTTCGTGCCGGTGCGGTCGAGCATGAAGATGTAGGTTTCCAGGTGCACGCTGACCGTGGCCGCGTCGATCGCCGCGCACAGCGCGGGAAAGAAGTCGGCGCCGTTCTGGAGCAGACGGATATCGTTGCCCTGCACCCACTCCAGCCTGTCCTGCTCGTCCTTCACGGGAGTTCCAGCTCCGCGAGCAAGGGCGAATGATCGGACAGCTTGGCCCACTCGCGGCCGCGCAGCACCCGGGCGCTGCGCACGGCAAAGCCGCGCTGGTAGATGCGGTCCAGGCGGAACCACGGGAACACGGCGGGAAACGTGCGCGGCGGCGGCGCCAGCAGCCGGGAGCTGCCGTCCATGCCAAGCTGGTTGTTGCGCTCCATGACCGAGACGCCGCTGCTGGGCAAACCGCGCAGGGCGTTGGACAGCCGCTTGACCGAGTCGCGCAGGCGCGGCAGGTCGCCGCCATGGCTGCGCGGGGCGTGCGAAAACACTTCGTACAGCCCAAGCTGCTGCACGAACATGGGCGCCAGCCGGTCATTCCAGTCGTTGAAATCGCCGGCGATCAGGATGGGCTCGCCGTCGGGCACCATGCGCTTGATGCGCTCGGTCAGCGCCAGGATCTGGCGGCTGCGGCTGCCGGCAAAGAGGCCCAGATGCACCACGAAGCAATGCACCGCCCGATCGCCCACATCGATGCGCGCGTGCAGCAGCCCGCGTTGCTCGAGGCGATGGTCGGAAATGTCGAGATTTTCGTGGTCGAGGATGGGATAACGCGACAGCAGCGCATTGCCGTGGTCGGTGGCGTGGCGGATGGCGTTGCGGCCATAGGCCACATCCAGCCGCAATGCCGCGGCCAGGGACTCGTGCTGAGCGTCGAGCAGCGACTTCTGCTCGTTGCGGCCCTGGACCTCCTGCAGGAAGACCAGGTCAGGGCGAAGGCCATACAGGCCCAGGCGAAGTTCATTCAGGGAGTCGCGCCGGCCTAGTGCCGAACGGCCCTTGTGTATGTTGTAGCTGACGACTCGGATGAGCGACATGGAAGCAATGGCGCCTTTCAAATCTTGGGAACCACCGGCCGGGTCCCGGTAGGTCCTCTGGCCAGCCGCCGCCGTGTTTGGCGGCGTTAGCCAGATTACTCCATTTCAGCCGGGTGTTCCCATCTTTGCGGCATGCGGTCACGCCAGACTGACTGATCAGACACTTGAAACCTGCTCATGATTCGGGCGTGGCGCCCAGTGCGGATCGTGCTTCAAGCAGACCGCCGCGGATCCGGCGCTGCCGGTCCGCCAGCGGCCCCCGTGAAGAAGGCCGCCGGGGGGGAGCGCCAACGGCGCTCCGGCGCTTTACGCCTTTTCGACGTTGCGCAGGCGGATGTGCAGCTCGCGCAGTTGCTTCTCGTCGACTTCCGACGGCGCTTGCGTCAGGAGGTCCTGGGCGCGCTGCGTCTTCGGGAAGGCGATCACGTCGCGGATCGATTCGGCGCCGGTCATCATCGTGACGATGCGGTCCAGGCCGAAGGCGATGCCGCCGTGCGGAGGCGCGCCGTACTGCAGCGCGTCCAGCAGGTAGCCGAACTTCTCGCGGGCTTCCTCGGCGCCGATCTTCAGCGCGCGGAACACCTTGCTCTGCACTTCCTCGCGGTGGATACGGACCGAGCCGCCGCCGATTTCCCAGCCGTTCAGGACCATGTCGTAGGCCTTGGCGAACGCCTTGCTGGGATCGGATTCCAGGAAGTCTTCGTGGCCGTCCTTGGGGCTGGTGAACGGGTGGTGGGCAGCGGTGTAGCGACCGTCTTCCTCGTCGTATTCGAACATCGGGAAGTCGACCACCCACAGCGGCTTCCAGCCGGCCGTGAACAGACCCGTCTTCTTGCCGAACTCGCTGTGGCCGATCTTCACGCGCAGCGCGCCGATGGCGTCGTTGACGACCTTCTCGCGGTCCGCGCCAAAGAAGATGATGTCGCCGTCCTGGGCGCCCGTGCGCTTGACCAGTTCGGCCAGGGCAGCGTCGTGCAGGTTCTTGACGATGGGCGATTGCAGGCCGTCGCGGCCCTTGGCCACTTCGTTGACCTTGATGTAGGCCAGGCCCTTGGCGCCGTAGATGCCGACGAACTGGGTGTAGGCGTCGATCTCGCTGCGCGACATTTCGGCGCCACCGGGCACGCGCAGGGCGACCACGCGGCTGCCGGGCGCCGTGGCGGCGGCGGCAAACACCTTGAAGTCCACGTCGCGCATGACGTCGGTGATATCGGTGAACTCGAGCTGCACACGCAGATCGGGCTTGTCCGAGCCGTAGCGGCGCATCGCTTCGGTCCACGGCATGATCGGGAACGGCGACGGCAGGTCGACGCCCTGCACCACCTTGAACACGTGGCGGATCAGGTTTTCGAAGATTTCACGGATTTCGAATTCGTTCAGGAACGAGGTTTCGCAATCGATCTGGGTGAATTCCGGCTGACGGTCGGCGCGCAGGTCTTCGTCGCGGAAGCACTTGGTGATCTGGTAGTAGCGGTCAAAGCCCGAGACCATCAGCATCTGCTTGAAGAGCTGCGGCGATTGCGGCAGCGCGAAGAAGTGGCCGGCGTTGACACGCGAGGGCACCAGGTAGTCGCGCGCGCCTTCCGGCGTGCTCTTGGCCAGCATCGGCGTTTCGATGTCGATGAAGCCCAGCTCGTCCAGGAACTTGCGGGTTTCGATGGACACGCGGTAGCGCAGCATCAGGTTGCGCTGCATCTGCGGACGGCGCAGGTCCAGCACGCGGTGCGTCAGGCGGGTGGTTTCCGACAGGTTGTCGTCATCCAGCTGGAACGGCGGCGTGACCGACGCGTTCAGGATCTCGACTTCCTTGCAGAGCACTTCGATTTCGCCGGAGGCCAGTTCAGCGTTGGCCGTGCCGGCCGGACGCTCGCGCACCAGGCCGGTGACGCGGACGCAGAATTCATTGCGCAGGCGCTCGGCGGTGGCGAAGGCGGCGTTGTCCGGATCGAACACGATCTGCGCCAGGCCCGCGCGGTCGCGCAGGTCGATGAAGATGACCCCGCCGTGGTCGCGGCGGCGGTTCACCCAGCCGTACAGGGTGACGGTCTGGCCGAGATGGTCACGGCAAACCTGGCCGGTGTAGCAGGTACGCATGCGGGATGACTCCGTTTTGTGCTTGGTGTGTAAGGGTTACGAATCGGCGCGGGGTGCGTCCTGCACGCCCGGCGCCGGAGAGAGCGCAGCCGGCCGGACCACGGGCGTTGCCCCCGGGACCGGGGCGACCACGCCCATGGAAACGATGTACTTCAAGGCCGCGTCCACGCTCATCTGAAGGTCGACGACCTCGGCGCGAGGCACCATCAGGAAAAAGCCGGATGTGGGGTTGGGGGTCGTCGGCACGTACAGGCTGATGTGGTCGCCAGGCAGGCTGGCGGCCACTTCACCGCTGGGCGTGCCGGTGACGAAAGCGATGGTCCAGGCGCCTGCCCGCGGATACTGAACCAGCACCGCGCGGCGAAACGCCTGGCCGTTGGGGGCAAGCACGGTATCGCTGACCTGCTTGACCGAGTTGTAGATGGAACGCACGAGCGGGATGCGGCCCAGCAGGCTTTCCCACTGGTCGACCATGGTGCGGCCGATCAGGTTGGCGGCGAAGACGCCCGTCAGAAGCACCACCACGATCACGAGGGCGAAGCGGAAACCGGGAATGTCCAGTCCGAACAGCGATTCGGACGACAGGAAGCCGGGCACGAACCCTTCAAGGGTGGCGACCAGCAGTCCCAGTACCCACACCGTGATGACCAGGGGAACCCAGATCAGCAGCCCGGTGATGAAGTACTTCTTGATGACGCGCATCCGCATCGCGATGCGCTCTAGGAAGCGGCGCTGCCGGCAGCAGGCGTCGCCGGGGCGGGGGCTGCGGCAGGCGCGGCAGCCGGCGCGGCGGCGGGCGTGGCGCTTTCAGCGGAGGCCGGGGCGGCGCCCGGGCTGCTGCTGTTGGCGCCGCTGCTGCTATTGCCGCTGCCGTTGTTACGGAAGTCCGTGACATACCAGCCGGAGCCCTTGAGCTGGAATCCAGCCGCGGTCACCTGCTTGGAAAACGTGCTTTGGCCGCATTCGGGGCAAACCGAAAGCGGCGCGTCGGAAATCTTCTGCAAGACGTCTTTGGCATGGCCGCAGGCGCTGCACTTATAGGCGTAGATGGGCATCGAGGGCTCCCAGGCGCAAGCCCGGCATATCAAATTCCGCCTGCTGCCGCGCGCGGGCGCAAGGCTCGGCGGCTGGGCAAGGCCGGAAAAATACGGGAAAGTCTTGAATTTTAGCGGTTTTTCATAAAGCGTCGGTGTCCGCCCCACCCTGCCGGCCGCAAGCCGGCGCCCGGGGCACGGCCTGCCCGGTGCGGGCGGCCTTTCCCTACACGGGAAGCAGGAACATCACGGCGGCCACCAGGGTCGGTCCCAAGGCGCACAGGAACAGGCGCCCGGACGAAATGCTGCCATCCGGGAAATGGTTCTTCAGGATCGCGAAACCGGCCGGATTGGGCGCGTTGGCGATCACCGTCAACCCGCCGCCCGTGACCGCGCCGGCCACCAGCATGTAGCGCCAGGCCTCGCTGGTGCCTTCCACGAGCGACCCCAGATAGGTGAGCGCCGCGTTGTCGGTAATAGCTGTCAGGGCCGTCGCGCCCCAGAACAGGACGAAGGGCTCCAGCCCGCCAAGCAGTCCCTGCAGCCACCACTTCTGCAATCCGCCCAGCACCACAAGACCGGCCAGGAAGAAACCGACCATCAGGCCCTCCTTGATCATCAGGCGGTCCTGGTGCCGCTTGTAGGCCTCGGAAAAGCCGATGAACATCATCAAAAGGCCCAGGAAGATGGCCGGATGGTGCGCGGTCAGCACGATGGCGACCAAGAACACCAGATGCACCAGGATCACGATGGCGGGCACCGGCGCGCGCTTGCCCGCGCCGTCCGGCGCATCGACGCCGCCGCGCGTGCCCACCGCGCCTTCGAGCAGCGCCTTGCGGCAGATGAACGTCAGCAGGCCCGCATTCAGGCACACCGCCAGCGCCGCGCGCCAGCCGAAGTGCTGCAGCATGAAGGCCGAATCCCAGCCGAACGTGCCCGCCACCATCAGGACGGGCGGCGCGGCGTAGGAGGTCAGCACGCCGCCGATGGACACGTTCACGAACAGCACGCCCAGCGTCAGATACTTGAACCCGGCCCGGCCGCTGCTGCGAAAGTACGCGTCGCGCAGCAGGATGGCGGCCAGCGTCATCGCGGCGGGTTCGGTGATGAACGAGCCGCCCAGCGGCACCAGGGCCATCACCACGAAAAAGGTCGAGAGCTCGCGCGGCATGGGCAGCGCCCGCGCCACGATGCGGACCAGCAACCCCACCAGCTCAAGAATCGGCCGGCTGGCCGCCACCACCATGATGACAAAGACGAACAGCGGCTCCGTGAAGTTGCGCGTGTCCATGTAATCGATGGCGGCCGACGGTCCGGCCAGCGCGGCCATGGTCACGATCAGCGCAAAGGCCCAGACGCCGAAGACGGCCTCGACCTCGGAAAACAGATGCCAGAAGCCCGCGTGCGGCCCGCCCCGATGCGCCAGGCGCGCAAAGAAGGGAACCGAAAAGGTGTGGAGGACCGCCACGGCAAACAGGATGGTGGCGATGACCTCTAGCGTCTGGGGCATTTGCGGCAATTCCTATGACGCCCGGCGGAGGGGTGTTCCGGCGGGCTTGTCGGACAAGCGTCGCAATATAGCCCAGCGGCTGGCCGGTGTAACGCAGGGTCAACACTGATCCCTGCCGCCTTTTCTACGCGATCGGGGCCGGCGGTTCGGCGCCCGCCTGGGCCGCCTTCATCTCCATCAGCAGGCTGTGCAGCATCTCGGTGGACAGGCCGTGCAGCACCAGCCGGTAGCCTGCACGCAGCGTAGACATCGGCACCAGCGGATGGCTGTTGTTGACCAGGATCAGGTGCTGCGGCGCGCCCAGCAGCTTGGCCGCATAGATGCCCACGGTCTCATCGAGCTGCAGCGAATTGGCCGCGCGCCAGAAGTCGTTGTCGGTCAGCAGCAGTTGATACAGCGGCGTGAACAGCTCGATGGCGCTTTGCAGGTCCAGGAAGTTCAGCTTGCCTTGCGGCATGTCCTCCAGCCGGATCGGCGGGTCGCGCAGCATGGAAAAGTCCACGGTCTGCGGCGCATGCATCTCCACGCCCGCATCCCGCAGCGCCTGGTTCAGCCGGATGACGAAGTTGAAGAGATTCAGGTCGTGCTTGACGAACAGATCGTCCTTCAGGTCGTCGATCGTCATCGGCTCGAGCGGCGTCGTGGTGATCGGCACCGGCGAGTTCGCCGCGATGAACGCCAGCGCCTGCGCCCCCAGATGAAAATGCCGCAGGATCAGCCAGTTGGCCTCGGGCGACACGAACCGCTTCAAGCCCCATGCCAGGATGCGGTGCAGCACCCGGGAATGCGACCAGCGGCGCGGCAGGAACGTCTTGACGATCTGGATCAGGATGATGAAGGCCCGCGCAAGCGGCCGCAGGAACGGCAGCAGGTACTGGCGCGACGCGCAGCTGGAATCCGTCAGCCAGGCCTTCTTGACCTTGTCGGGCAGCGGCGTGCTGCGGTCCAGGTACAGCGCGAGCCAGGGGCTGGGATCCGCCGGATCGTGCTCCCGGGCAAGGAATTCGGGCGCCTTGTTCATGCCGCGTCCGCCTCCATCACGTGATGAAACTGCATCAGGTAAAGCGCCGCCGTGCGGCGCGCGGTGTCAACGATGCGCTGCTCGGCGCGGCCATCCTCGTCGCAATCGAGCGCCAGTTCCACGGCCGACAGCCAGCGCGCCAGATGGTGTTCATCGTTGTGGCCGTGGTACTCCAAAAAGCGGAAGGCGTCGGGCGGCAGCTTCAGGCTGGCCTTGAGCAGCGGCAGCAGCGCCGGCACGATGCGCTGCCCCGTGCCTTCGATGATGTAGATGGCGCCCAAAAGACCGATCGGATCGCGCGTGGCGGCCAGGCTGTGCAGGTAGGCATTGAGCGCCTCGCCGCCGGGATTGCGGCGCAGGGCATCAATGCTGTCCACCGTGCCGCCCGCGGTGCGGTAGTCGTCGAACAGTATCTGGAAGTCGTTCTGCTCTTCGCCCGCGTGCATGTCGATCAGCGCGGCCAGCGGCGCGTATTGCTCGGTCAGCGACGCGGCGCCTTCGCGCATCCACTTGCTGCCTTCGCGCACCTGCGGAATCCAGTTCTCCATCCACGTCAGGTAATCCGTGGTCTGGAATTGGCGGTTGCGCAGGCGGCGGACCACCGGCGTGCGCCACACGCGCGAGCGGTAGTCGTGCCAGATCGCCGCGAGTTCGGTCAGAAGCTGGCCCAGGCCTTGCGGCGCCATGTCGGGATCGTGCGGCGGCGCGATAGCGTCGGCGTCGGCGGACGCCGCGTCTTCGCGCGCAGCGGCGCCCGGCGTAGCGACGCCAGGAGTAACGACGCCCGGAGTGGCGACGCCCGACACGTCTGCGGCCACCGCCGGCTGGGCGTGCACCGCTTCGGCTTCCAGCAGCATGTAGGCCGCCATGAAGCGCCCGGACTCGGGGATGTAGCAGAAGATCTGTTCGCCGAGCTTGACCTCCCGCGTCTCCAGGAACTCGGCCAGCATGATCATGATGGAGGCGGCGCCTGTGTTGCCGCGCCACGCCAGGTTGCTGAACCAGCGCTCGCGCGGGATCACCAGGCCGGCCTTCTCCATCAGGTCTTCCACGACCGGGATGAATTTTTCCGATGAGTAATGGCACAGAAAGTGATCGACCTGGTCCGGATCCACCCAGCCGTCGCGCACCAGCTTGGCGTACTCGTGGATGCCGATGTCGAACAGATGCGGCAACAGGCGGATGTCCTGGCGCAGCGACAACGCGCCATCGGCCTCGGCCTCGTTCCAGGACGGGTAGTCCAGATGCCCCTTGCTCCGGTCGGCCGACAGCCCCAACTGCATGCACACCGGATAGTCGCCGGAGAACGAGCGCTGATGCACCCACTTCAAGCGCAGGCGCACGCCCTGCGACGCGCCGGGCAGCGGCCGCTGGCCATTTCCCAGCAGCACCGCACCGGCGCCGTCCGACAGCATCCAGCGCAGGAAGTGCGCGTCGAAGTCGGCGTCGTAGCCGCGCGCTGCAAAGCGCGAGCGCTTGAACAGGCGCGACGGCAGTTCGCTGGCCACGGCCAGCGCGCTGGCATGCGCGCCCAACTCGACGCCTTGCGCGGCCGCCTGGATCGCCGACACGCCCGCGGCGCAGATGCCATGCACTGACAGCGTCTCCATCGGCGGCGCGGCCAGCTCGCCCTGGATCATGTTGGAAAAGCCCGGCATCAGCGCATCGCCGCCGGACGAACCGCTGGCCAGCATCGACACGGCCGACAGGTCGGTGTCATGGCGCCGCAGGCAATCGCGAATTGCGTTGGCTGCAAGCTGCGCATTCGAGAACACGGTCGCGCCATCCCGATCGATCGCGTAGTAGCGTTGCTTGATGCCGTTCTCGGCCAGGATGCGGCTCTTGATCCGGCTGGACATGCGGTTCAGCGGCGCGATGTAGTCGTCCATGGCTTCGTTGGACACGGGCTCGCCCGGCATGAAATAGCCGGCGCTCTCCAGGTAGACACGATGAAACGCAATGGGCATGACGGATCTCTGGTTGGGAAATGGGGGTGTACGGCGCTAGCGGAGGTGCTCGGGCGCCATGCAGGAACGGCTGCGAAAGCGCGGCACGAAAGCGCCCAGCACGAAGGTGCGGAACATATAGGGCACCAGGCCGCGCTCGTTCAATTCAGCACGCACGCGGCTGCGGTAGTAGTCACGATGCAGGCCGGTCAGCTCGGACCAGTGCGCGCGCGGATGCTCGTGGTGCGCGGTGTGCAGGCCGATGTTGAACAGCAGCGGATTGACCAGCCCCTCGAAATTGCGCGCGTAGTTCAGGCCCGCAACGTGCCGCGGTCCGCCGTCCGCATGCGCGTGCTGCAGATAATTGGTGGCCAGCAGCCAATGCAGGCCGTGCAGCTGCGGCACGATCACGAACACCAGCGCCTTGACCGGGTTCACCGCGATCAGCCCGGCCCACAGGCCCAGCCACGCGCCGTACTGCGCCATGCAATAGCGAAAGGCGCCCGGCCAGTGTCTGCGCAGCCGGCCCAGCCACGCGAAAAACAGGGGATACAGCACCCAGGCCGCTTGCACGGGATGGATGACGTAGCCCCACAAATGGTTGGTGTCGCCGCCAAACCGGTACGTGCGCGCCACATCGCGCTCGCCATGCTTGTAGCGGTGATGATTGGCCACATGGGCCGGATAGAACACGAACGTCGGATGGCCCTGCAGCAGCGTGATCCAGAAGTCGGTGATGCGGTTGGCCCAGCGGCCGCGCCACATCCGGATGTGCGTGTGGTTGTGATGGATGACGCCGATGCCCAGCGTCAGAAACAGCATCAGCGCATAGGCCGGCCACCAGAACCCGTTGAACCACTGCCAGGCCGCCAGCAGGGGCAGCGCAGCCAGATAGGTCAGGCTCTGCCAGTCCCGCCGGTTGCGCAGCGTGGGCAGCGCACGCCGCGGGCCGCTCTGGCCATTCGGGCCGATCCTTGCCGCCACTATGCGGAGCCTCGCAGGCCGGCGCCGGACTCGCGCTGCCGGTAGGCTTCCAGCTGTCGCTCGGCGGCTTCCGCCCCCAGCCGCGTGCGGAACAGGCGATCCATGAAGGTGAACTGGAAGCCGTAGTTGCCGTTGTAGCAGGCGTGGTGCAGATGGTGCCGGCGGCTGGCGGCGAACCAGTGCGCGTACGAGACCTTGGGAAAGAAATCGTAGTTGGCGTGACCGATGCAATTGAAGAACAGGCTAAAGAGCGGCACCGACAACAACGACCAGAAGCTGAAATCGTGCACCACCATGGGCAGCAGGATCACGTTGCCCAACATCAGCGCCTCGATGGGATGAAAGCTGTACGTCGAGAACGGCGTCGTCACGACCGAGCGATGATGCGGCAGGTGAAAGCGGCGCAGAAGCCGCGTGTGCAGCAGCCGGTGGTTGATCCAGAAATGCACGTCGTTCCAGGCCACCAGCGCCAAGATTTCCAGCACGATCTGCTGCCAGCTCGCGTCCGGGTCCAGACGCGCCCACCCTAATTGCAGAAGGCCCCACGGAAAGATCATGCCGGTGCCGAACAACAGGATCGACAGCCCTGACTGTGCCAGCTCGCGGCGCAACTGGCCCGGCGCAAGCGGCCGCGGATCGAGCGGCCGGCCCAGCCCCAGAGCCGGCAGGATGTGCCGGGTCAGCAACCAGGTGGCCGCGCCAAAGACCAGGTAGATGCCGCCGAAGAAGAGCAGCCCCGCCAGCATGACCTGCCAGGCGGACAAGGCTTCAAAAGCTTGGCCCATGAAGGTTTTATGTCACCCCGAAGAATGGCCGCATCATAAGCAATCCGTCAGCTTCCCGGTAGGCGATTTATTACCAATTGAATCCGGACGCCACAAAGCGCTCACGCCGCGCGCAGGGTGACGCCTTGCGCCGGAAACTGGCGGTCCAGCGCGTCCACGGCGGCGCCCAATCGCGCCGCGAGGGCTTCACTGGCCGGCAGCATGGGCAGGCGCAGTTCGTTCGACAGCAGCCCCTGCCGCGCAAGCTCCGCCTTCAGCGGACCGGGATTGGGCTCGCCGAACACCAGCTGGATCACCGGCGCCAGCGCATGGAACAGCGAACGGGCTTCGTCCAGCCGCTGCGCCCGCACCGCGCGGTGCATCGCCACGAAGAGATCGGGGCGCACGTGCGCGGCCGCGGCGATCATGCCGGTGGCGCCCAGGCACATCGCGGACAGCGATTGCAGATCTTCGCCGGCCAGGACATTCATCTGCCCATCGCTGATCAGCGCCACCGTCTTGTCCAGCGAGCCGCCGCAATCCTTGATGGCGGAGATGTTGGGATGCGCGGCCAGCGCCAGCAGCGTGGGCGTCTCCAGCGTGGTGCCGGTCCGGTACGGAATGTCGTAGAGCACCAGCGGAAAGCGCGAGGCATCGGCCAGGCAGCGGAAGTAGGCCGCGGCCCCTTCCTGGCCCGCCCGCACGTAGTACGGCGCGGGCGCCAGGATGCCGGCCAGGGGACGCGTGCCAAACGCCGTCAGCCGATGCAGCACGTGACCCTGATGATTGCCCGCCAGCCCCATCATGATGGGTAGGTCGCCCGCCTCCGTCAGCACCGTATCCAGCACGGCAAGCTGTTCGGCATCGTCCAGTGCCGCGGCCTCGCCCGTGCTGCCGCACACGACCAGTCCGTCCACACCCGCGGTCACGTAGTGGCGCACCAGGCGGCGCAGCGCCCCGCCGTCGACATGGCCGCCGGAAAACGGCGTGACGAGCGGCACCCAGACGCCCTGGAACAGAGATTGTTGAGATTGCATGAGAACACTCCTTCGTATGGACCGTTGGGGGACCGTACAGAAGTGCTCGGGAGGTCAGGGGGTGCGCGCGGAGGCGCCAAAGCGCCGCCAGGAGGCCGCTGTTCCGTCGCCCATCTGACGGAACAGCATGCTCCGGTCAGATGAGCGGCTGTTTTTTGGATTTCAGGCCGGCGGCAGCCAGCACCACGCCAAGGGCGCGGAGGTGGCTAGCAGTCTGGTGGGCCTGATGAATCATGGATGAGCGGGACGCGATATGCGGCGGATGCAGAAATCTACCGGGCGGGCGCGGCGGTGTCAACGCGGCGGCACGCCGTACTGCCGGCCGCGCCGCAGGCAGGCGTTCAGCTGAGCGCCGCCAGGAACACCGCGCACAGCGCTTCCATGCCTTTGCGGTCGTCTTCGTCGAACCGGTCGGGCACGGGGCTGTCCACGTCCCACACGCCGATCAGTTCGCCCTTGTGCACCAACGGCACCACGATTTCGGATCGCGAGGCCGCGTCGCAGGCGATGTGGCCGGGAAAGGCATGCACGTCCGGCACGAGCTGCGTCTGACGCTGGCTGGCGGCCGCGCCGCACACGCCGCGATTGAGCGGAATGCGCACGCACGCGGGCTTGCCCTGGAACGGGCCCAGGACCAGTTCCGTGCCGTCGAAGAAGTAAAAGCCCACCCAATTCAGGTCGGGCAGTGCCTGGAACGCCAGCGCGCTCAGGTTGGCGGCGTTGGCGATGCGGTCGGGTTCGCCTTCCAGCAGCGCGCGCGCCTGCACGGTCAGTTCGGCATACAGGGCGGCCTTGGAATCGGCGACGATGGGAGCGGCTTCGAACATGAAAATGTAACTGTACTGGCGGTTATCGATGCAGGTGATTTTAGGGGTTCCACCCGATAAAAGGGCCGGGCTGTTACCGTGTGGGACAATACTTTGTTGTCAAACGCATCAACCGACCCACCCTTCTTGATCAAGAAGCACTCCATGGACAAGCCCCTCGAACCTGCGTTTTCCTTTTCGGAACGCGCCCTGCAACTCACCAGCTCCGCCATCCGCGAGATTCTCAAGGTAACCGAGCGCCCCGAAGTCATTTCGTTCGCAGGCGGCCTGCCCGCGCCCGGCGGCTTCCCGGTAGAAGTGGTGCGTGCGGCATTCGACAAGGTCCTGTCCACCAACGGCCGCGCGGCCCTGCAATACGGTCCCACCGAGGGCTACGCGCCGCTGCGCAAGTGGGTCGCCGATGACCTGACCGCGGCCGGCGCCGACATCGCCCCGGACCAGGTCCTGATCGTGTCCGGCTCGCAGCAGGCGCTGGATCTGCTGGGCAAGGTGCTGATCGACAAGGACAGCAAGGTCCTGGTCGAAGACCCCAGCTACCTGGGCGCGCTGCAATCGTTCAGCCTGTACCAGCCGAACTTCGTGCCGGTGCCCACCGACGAAGGCGGCCTGATCCCCGAAGCCATCACGCCCGAACTGGCTGACGGCGCCCGCTTCCTGTACGCCCTGCCCAACTTCCAGAACCCGACCGGCCGCACGCTCAACCTGGAGCGCCGCATCGCGCTGGTCAAGCGCGCCGCCGAACTGGGCCTGACCATCGTCGAGGACGATCCCTACGGCGAACTGCGCTACGCCGGCGAGCCGCAGCCCGGCCTCATCGCGCTGGCCAAGGAATACGGCGCGAACGTCGTGCGTCTGGGCACGTTCTCGAAGGTGCTGGCCCCGGGCTTGCGCCTGGGCTACATCGCTGGCGGCCGCGCGCTCATCAACAAGCTGGTGCAGGCCAAGCAGGCAACCGACCTGCACACGCCCACGCTGACCCAGATGGCCGTGTACGAGATCGTCAAGGACGGCTTCTTGGCCGAGCACCTGCCGAACGTGCGCGAGATCTACCGCGCCCAGGGCAGCTGCATGCTGGACGCCATCCAGAAGGAATTCCCGTCCACCGTCACCTGGACCAAGCCGGAAGGCGGCATGTTCATCTGGCTGACGCTGCCCGAGCACATCGACAGCACCAAGCTGCTCGAAAAGGCCATCGCGCAGAACGTGGCCTTCGTGCCCGGCGCGCCGTTCTACAGCGGCGAAGGCAAGCGCAACACGCTGCGCCTCAGTTTCGCCACCGTGCCGGAAGACAAGATCCGCACCGGCATCGCCATCCTGGGCAAGCTGCTGAAGGCGGAATGACAACGTCCGCCGTCGTCCCTTGAAGGGGCGGCGCGCATGCCTTGATGACCGATCGGCCGGGCGCGATGCCCGGCCGTTGTTTTATGCTGTCGGCTTTCCCGACCACTTGTGACCGTGACAGTGAGCGCTTCGCAACAATCCCCCGCCGATCTCAGTGACATCGTCTTCACCGACTGGGTCGAACGCTGGCTGCCGAAGTCGTGGCGGCCTTACGCGCGGCTGTGCCGCCTGGATCGCCCCATCGGCACCTGGCTGACCCTGCTGCCGGCCATTGCCGCGCTGGTCCAGGCCGCGGGCGGCCTGCCCGACCTGCAACGCCTTATCGTCTTCTCGCTGGGCGCCCTGCTGATGCGCGGCATCGGCTGCACCGTCAACGACATGTGTGACCGCGACTTCGACAAGCACGTCGAGCGCACGCGCTTCCGTCCGCTGACCAGCGGCCAGCTGTCGATGAAGAACGCCGTGTGGTTCCTGCTGGGCCAGCTGCTGGTCTGCGGATCGCTGCTGTTCTTCCTGAATGACATGAGCCGCTGGCTGGCCGTGGCCGTGCTGCCCTTCGTCTTCATCTATCCGCTGTGCAAGCGCGTCACCTACTGGCCGCAGGTCGTGCTGGGCATCTGCTTCAACTGGGGCATGCTGATGGCCTGGTCGGACACGCAGAACCACGTGCCGCTCGCCGCCATCGCCATGTGGCTGGGCGCGGTGCTGTGGCAGGTGGGCTACGACAGCATCTATGCCTACGTCGACGTGCGCGACGACCGCAGCGTGGGCCTGCACTCGACCGCCATGCGTTTCGGCGATCAGGGCAAGCTCTGGATCGGCGGGTTCTATCTGGGCACCGTGTTGCTGTGGGCCTGGGGCGGTTATGCCATCGGCCTGTCGTGGGCCTATCAGGTCGGCATGGTCGCTGTGGCCGCGCATCTGGCCTGGCAGTTGAAGGTGTTCGACATCCAGCATCCCCACCGCAATTTCATGCTGTTCCGCGCCAACCTGTGGCTGGGCGCATTGCTGGTTGCCGCGGCATTGGCGGGCACGTTGATCCGCTGATGCGGCGCGGATGAAGCGGCGCGCAAACGCGACATGGCGACGTCTGCGCGTCCCGCGCTTTCGAGCCGCACTTTCGGGCGGTATTTTCGAGCGGTACTTTCGGGCGGCACTTTCGGGCCGTGCATTTGCGGGATTGACGGCCTCAGGCGATGATGGGCCTTCCGCCCCACGTCACGGAGTCACCGCATGCCTGCAATGATCAAATCCCTGACCACCGCCGCCGCCGTGTGCGCCCTCTTCGCCACGCTGCCCGCACAAGCCGCCACCGATTGCGCCCCGCTGCGCGGTTGCGCGGCCAAGTTCTGCCACATCGAAAACGACATTGCCGCCGCGCAGGCGCAGAACAACTCGCGCCGCGAGGCGGGCCTGCGCAAGGCGTTGTCCGAAGCCAAGGCAAGCTGCACCGACAGCCGCCTGCAGTCGCAGCGCGAGGCTGACGTGCGCGAGAAGCAATCCAAAGTGGCCGAACGCCAGCAAGAGCTGACAGAGGCGAAAGCCAAGGGCAAGCAGGACAAGATCGACAAGGCCCAACGCAAGCTTGAAGAAGCACAGGCCGAATACAACGACGCGTTGGCCGACCTGAACCGCTGACCTGACGTGCCCGCGAGCCAGGGCGTCGCGCGCGCTGGCCGCCGCTTATCTCCCACTCTCCTGCGGCCGCTCCCTCGCCGCGCCCCCTCCGATGTCTGCCTCTGCCTGCCCCGAGCCGGCCGCGCGCCCATTCTTGCAGTTGCCCTCCCCTTCGCCGGCGGGCCGACCTCCGAGGCCCGGAAATCTGACGCGTCACACAATGGAAATATCGCCACCCATGGCGCCAACATGGACAATCCAAACCGATTAGCCATGATTTTGGAAAGATGTTTTCAGGTAATAAGGGTTTATCCCAGGGTTGTTTAGGCACAGAATGCCTCTCATCGGGACACAGCAAGCGAGCCCCAGGCAGTCAGGCCTGGGGCTCGAATCCCAAGCTCACAAGACTCGGAGGTCTGCCATGAAAACCCTTGCTACCGCACTGATGCTGTCCATGTCCGTTCTGGCTGCCGGCGCTCAAGCCGCCGAAGCCGACCAAGCCCCCACCCGCGCTCAAGTTCAAGCCGAGCTGCAACAAGCCAAGGTTTCGGGCCAATACACGTTCGGCGAAGAAGGCTACCCCGCCCCCATCGCTCAACACTCCAGCCTGACCTCGCAGCAAGTTCAAGCCGATCTGGCCCAGGCCAAGAATGCCGGCCAAGTGACCTTCGGCAATATGGACTACCCGCCCGTCGCCGCCTCGGCCTCCGCCACGTCGCTGAGCCGCGCCCAAGTCGAATCGCAACTGGCACAAGCCAAGACCGAAGGCCTGGTGACCTTCGGCAACCTGGACTATCCCCCCCACCTGGGCAGCTAATCCACGGGCCACGCCGGCCGTGAATCGCTACCAGGCAGCCCTCTGGCCACAAGCCAGAGGGCTTTTTCTTTGACGCTTCGACCACTTCAACGGTCATACCGACGTAACTTGAAGCCGATTCGACGGTTTAGCCGCTACAAATCGACAGCACTCCCGCATAGGATGGGGCCACTTCCCTTCCCTCTCATTGCAGGAGCCGCACCATGTCCACGCACACCAAGCCCATCGTTCTGCTGGGCGCCGGAAAAATCGGTTTTGCGATCGCGCTGATGCTGGAACGCAGCGGCGATTATTCCGTCCTCGTCGCGGACCAGGACGCCAGCCGGCTGGCCGTGCTTGCCGAACTGGGCTGCGAAACGCGCCAGGTCGGCGACGATGCCGGCGTGGCGCGCTGCATCGAAGGGGCCTACGCGGTGGTCAATGCGTTGCCCTTTCATCGCGCGATTGCGGTGGCGGGCTTGTGCGCCAAGGCCGGCGTACATTATTTCGACCTGACCGAAGACGTGGCCAGCACGCACGCGATCCAGGCGCTGGGAAAAGACACCGGCAGCGTGCTGATGCCGCAATGCGGGCTGGCGCCCGGCTTCATCGGCATCGTCGGCAACGCGCTGGCGCGCCGCTTCGACACCTTGCTCGATCTGCGCATGCGCGTCGGCGCACTCCCGCGCTATCCGTCCAACAGCCTGCGCTACAACCTGACGTGGAGCACCGAAGGGCTAATCAACGAATACTGCAATCCGTGCGAGGCGATCGTGGACGGCCAACTGACCAGCGTGCCCGCACTGGAAGGCTACGAAACCTTTGCGCTGGACGGCGTGGAGTACGAAGCCTTCAACACCTCCGGCGGCCTGGGCACCTTGCCCGCGACGCTGCTGGGCCGCGCGCGCAACGTCGATTACAAGTCAGTGCGCTATCCCGGCCATTGCAACATCATGAAGCTGCTGCTCACTGACCTGCGCCTGCGCGACCGCCGCGACCTGCTCAAGGACATCTTCGAGTCGGCCATCCCCACTACCGAACAGGACGTGATCGTGATCCAGGCATCGGCGTCCGGCTACCGCCACGGCCGTCTGGAAGAAGAGTCGTATCCGATTCGTGTCTTCGGCGCGGAAGTCGACGGCCACCGCCTGAGCGCAATACAGTTGTCCACGGCCGCAGGCATTTGCGCGGCCCTAGATCTGGTGGCGCACGGCGTTCTGCCGCAGCAGGGCTTCGTGGGGCAAGAGGCGATTGGCCTTGAGGCATTGCTCAACAACCGATTCGGCCGCATTTACGCGGGCAAACCGCTGGCGCTGGCCGCGTGCGCGGTGGCCGATCGCTGAGTCCGTCATCACCGCCGTCATCACAGCCGGCCTCGTCGCCACCAGCGCGCGGCGCTACGTCCAGCCTTCCAGACGCAGCGTCGCGCGCACCAGTCGCTGCTCTTCCTGCTCGATATCCGACAGGCTTTGGCGCACGCTGTCCACATGATCGGCCGCGGCCTTGCGCGCTTGCTCTGGCTGGCGCCCGATCACCGCGTTGAACAGCCGCGTGTGCTGGCGGTCGATCTGGCGCTTCTCGGGCTCGCGGTGGTACAGGTTGTTCACGCACGCGAACACCGATCCCAGCAGCAGATCCGTCAGCGATTGCAGCGTATGCACCAGCACAGGGTTGTGCGAGGCCTCGCAGATCGCCAGATGAAAGGCGTGGTCCAGATGCGCGTGGGTGGCGGTATCGGTGGCGGCGCCCTGCGCGGACACCATCTCGTCATACCGGCGCCGGATCATGATGAAATCGGCCTCGGTCCCGCGGATGGCGGCCAGCCGTGCCGATTCGGCCTCCAGCAGCGACCGCACTTCAAGCAGGTCATACAGCGTGCGCGGCTGCGAATTGAACAGGTGCATCAGCGGCCCGGCGTCCACCTTCGAGATGCGCGCAACGAACGAGCCCTTGCCCTGCGCCGTGTGAATGATCTCGCGGGCGCGCAGCAGCTTCAGGCCCTCGCGCAGCGCCGTGCGCGATACGCCCAGCTTTTCGGTCAGGCGCCGCTCGGACGGCAGGGCCTGGCCCGCCTTGAGGACGCCGTCCAGAATCAGACACTCGATCCGTTCGGCGACTTCATCGGCCACCTGACGGGGCTTTTCTTCAGTTTCCGCGTGCATGCATTCTCCGCGACCAGTGGTATGACCATGCGCGGTCGGCGCTCTCGCGGATCGGCCTTGCCTTGGTAAGTGGCTGATATCAAACCATAAAAATTTATGTTCCGCCCGGGGTGCGCCGCACAAACTGGTATGACCAGCGGGTTTCCGTATGGACATCGGCGCGGTCGCGGACGATGATGTCAGCACCCCTCACCCGGCGCGCCGCGCCGGTCAGCCTGACTCAACGCCAGAGAACCGCATGACTCAACGCATCCAGCACCACGGCCTGCAAGTGGCGGCCAATCTCAGTCAATTCATTGAACAGGAAGCGCTGCCCGGTTCCGGCCTGGAGGCCGACGACTTCTGGCAAGGCTTCGCGGCCCTGGTGCACGATCTGGCGCCCAAGAACCGGGCCTTGCTCGCCGAACGCGATCGCCTGCAGGCCGAACTGGATGCCTGGCATCGCGCCCATCCCGGTCCCATCACGGATCCCGCCGCCTACCGCAAGTTCCTCGAAGGCATCGGCTACCTGCTGCCGCAGCCTGCCACCGTGCGCGCCACCACCGACAACGTGGACACCGAGATCTCGCAGCAGGCCGGCCCGCAGCTCGTCGTGCCGATGTCCAATCCGCGATATGCGCTGAACGCCGCCAACGCGCGCTGGGGCAGCCTGTACGACGCCCTGTACGGCACCGACGCCATCCCTGCCACGCCCGGCGACACGGGCCGCGGCTACAACCCGGAACGTGGCGCCGCCGTCATCGCCCGCGCGCGCAGCTTCCTGGACACCGCGGCGCCGCTCGCGCAGGGCTCGCATGCGGATGCCAAGGGCTACACGGTCGAAGGCGGCCAGCTTCGCGTGGCGCTTGCCACGGGCGCGACCGGCCTGAAGACGGGCACGCAGTTCGTCGGCTACCAAGGCGACGCGTCCGCTCCCACCGCGATCCTGCTCAAGAACAACGGCCTGCATTTCGAAATCCAGATCGACCGCGCCAGCACCATCGGCGCCACCGATGCGGCGGGTGTGAAAGACGTGGTGGTCGAGGCCGCGCTCACCACGATCATGGACTGCGAAGACTCGGTCGCGGCCGTCGACGGCGACGACAAGGTGCAGATCTACCGCAACTGGCTGGGCCTGATGAAGGGCGACCTGACCGAGGACGTCACCAAGGGCGGCAAGACCTTCACCCGCAAGCTCAACGCCGACCGCAACTACACGCGGCCGGACGGCTCGGCGCTGACGCTGCATGGCCGCTCGCTCATGTTCGTGCGCAACGTGGGTCACCTGATGACCAACCCGGCCGTGCTCGATCGCGACGGCCAGGAAATCCCCGAAGGCATTCTCGATGCCGTCGTCACCAGCCTGGCTGCGGTGCAGGACCGCAAGCACAAGCTCAATTCGCGCACGGGCTCCGTCTACATCGTGAAGCCCAAGATGCACGGCCCCGCCGAAGCCGCATTCGCCAGCGAACTCTTCGACCGCGTCGAAGACCTGATTCGCGTGCCGCGCAACACGCTGAAGATGGGCATCATGGACGAAGAGCGCCGCACCAGCGTCAACCTCAAGGCCTGCATCGAAGCTGCCGCCTCGCGCGTGGCCTTCATCAACACCGGCTTTCTGGACCGCACCGGCGACGAGATGCACTCCGGCATGGAAGCCGGTCCCATGCTGCGCAAGGGCGACATGAAGTCCAGCGCGTGGATCACCGCTTACGAACGCAACAACGTGCTGGTGGGCCTGGACGCCGGCCTGCGCGGCCGCGCCCAGATCGGCAAGGGCATGTGGGCCATGCCCGACCTGATGGCCGCCATGCTCGAACAAAAGATCGCGCATCCCAAGGCCGGCGCCAATACCGCCTGGGTGCCTTCGCCCACCGCTGCCACGCTGCATGCGCTGCATTACCACCAGGTCGACGTGCAGGCGGTCCAGCAGGAACTCGAACGCACGAAGCTGGACAGCGTGCGCGACGACCTGCTCAATGGCCTGCTCACGGTGCCGGTCGGCGATCCCGCCAAATGGTCCGCCGCCGACATCCAGCAGGAACTGGACAACAATGTGCAGGGCATTCTTGGCTACGTGGTGCGGTGGATCGACCAGGGCGTGGGCTGCTCGAAGGTGCCCGATATCCACAACGTGGGGCTGATGGAAGACCGCGCCACGCTGCGCATTTCCAGCCAGCACATCGCCAACTGGCTGCGCCACGGCATCACGAACCGCGATCAGGTCACCGAGACCTTCAAGCGCATGGCCAAGGTCGTCGACGGCCAGAACGCGGGCGACCCGCTCTACCAGCCGATGGCTGGCAACTTCGACACGTCGCTGGCATTCAAGGCCGCGTGCGCCCTGGTGTTCGAAGGCCTGACCCAGCCCAACGGCTACACCGAGCCGCTGCTGCACAAGTACCGCCTGGAGTACAAGGCGGCGCGCGCCTGATTCAGCGCCACGCTTGACCAAAGCCGGACGGCAATGCCGTCCGGCTTTTTTTTTCGGGTTTGGGTTTGGATCCGGGCGGGGGGTGTCTTGCTGCCTCATCCCTCCCCGATTAAAAACCCCTTGGTTTTCGCACGGTCGTGCTAAATTTCCGCCATGACAGCAAAAACCGAGAAAAGCGAACTCACCTTCGCGGCCATCGTAAACACGGCGCTCGACATGGCCGCCGCGCAAGGCATGGAAAGCCTCTCGCTGGGCCAGGTCGCCAAGCGGCTCGGCATCAGCAAGAGCGGCGTCTTCTCGCGCGTCGGCTCGCTCGAAGCCCTGCAGCAGGCCGTGCTGGACGAATACGACCGGCGCTTTGTCGAAGCGGTCTTCACGCCTGCCATGGCCTACCCGCGCGGTCTGCCGCGCCTGAACGCGCTGGTGTCGCTGTGGATCGACCGCGCCAGCAATGTCGAAACGCTGACCGGCTGCATCTACGTGGCCGGCGCGTTTGAATACGACGACGTCGACTCGCCGCTGCGGTCGGTGCTGGAACACAACCTGAAGCGCTGGCGGGCCGCGATGGTGCGCACGGTGAACCAGGCGCTCGAAGCCGGCCACTTGCGCCCCGACACAGACCCGCAACAGCTCGTATTCGAGGTCTACAGCCTGATGATCGGCCTGATGCACGACGCCCGGTTCCTGCGTGACCCGAAGGCGCACGAACGCGTGAAGGCCGGCTACGAACGTCTTATCTCCACGTATCGCAGCTTCAAGTACATCGAGTAATCCCCCCGGAGCCGGCGTTGTGCCGGCTTTACTTTCGATTAATTTCGCACGACCGTGCGAATATTGACAGGAGCAGGCCATGTGGATTCTTATTCCGTTAGGCGCGTTAGGCGTATCGTCCATCCTTTGGCGCCAATGGCGCTTGCTGCTGCGCCAGTTGCCCGACCGCGCCGAACACCTCGTGCTGTTCTAAGACCCCGCCCCCCCACCATGCCGCGCACCATTCACCTGCTGATCGTCGACCCGCAAAACGATTTCTGCGACTTGCCCGAGTCGTACCGGCCCCTCGACCCGCTGACCGGCCTGGCGGTTGCGCCCGCGCTGCCCATCGCAGGCGCCCACGCAGACATGCAGCGGCTGGCGCGGTTCATCGACGCCACGGCCCCCGTGCTCTCCTCGATCACGGTCACGCTGGATTCACATCATCGTCTGGACATTGCGCACCCCACATTCTGGCGCGCGGGCAATGGCGACCCGGTCGCGCCCTTCACGCCGATCACGGCGGCGCAATTGCGCGCCGGCGAATTCGTGCCGCGCCATGACGACGACCTGCCGCGCACGCTCAACTATCTGGATGAACTCGAAGCACGCGGCCGCTACACGCTGATGGCGTGGCCGGTGCATTGCGAGATCGGCACGTGGGGTCATAACGTGCATCCCGACGTGCGCGCCGCGTATGGTCGTTGGGAAGAAGAGCGCCAGTTCATCGTGCGCAAGGTGCCCAAGGGCGCCAATCCCTGGACCGAACACTACAGCGCGCTGATGGCCGAGGTGCCCGACGCCGACGATCCGCGCAGCCAGCTCAACCGCGGCTTGCTGGACTCGCTGGACCGCGCCGATCTGATCCTGATCGCGGGCGAGGCCGGCAGCCACTGCGTCAAGGCCACCGTCGAACACCTGGCCGAGCACCTGCCCGGCGGCAACCTGTCGCGCATCGTGCTGCTGACGGACTGCATGAGTCCCGTCGCGGGCTTTGCGAACGCACAGTCGGGCTTTCTGCAACGCATGCGGGATCTCGGCGTGCAGGAACGTACCAGCACCGACATGGCGCGCGCGCTGGCGTAAGACGGCGACGCGCAGTCGGCGCGCCCAAACACAACGGCCGCTTGCGTCAGCAAAGCGGCCGTGAAACGGTGAACAGCGAAGTCAGCGCGTGGCGTTCAGGCGCCGTGTCCCGTCTTGCCTTCGCATTCGACGTAAAGCGCGCTGATCGCTTCGCACAACGCGGGCGGCTGCTGGAACAGGCGAGACACCAGCAAACAGCCCTGGATCGTCGCGAACACCGCCCGCCCCGCTGCTTCGGGCGTCCCGGAAAACTTCAGCGTACCCTGCGCCGCGCCTTCGGCCAGCACGCGGGCCAGCCACGCTTCGTGCGCGCGGAAGAATCCCTGCAGCGCGCCGCGGACCCGTTCCGACAAACTCATCACGTCGGCGGCCAACATGCCGCCCAGACAGAGTTCACCGGAACCGCAGGCGGCGGATTCCATCATCGACAGATATTTTTCAAGCTGCGCCTGCGCCGGCTGCGCGGTGTCGATCCCGCGCACCGCGCCAAGTGCGCGCGTGCTGTAGGCCTCGACCGCTTCGTACAGCAGGTCGTCCTTGCCTGGAAAGTAGTAATGGATGCTGGACGTCTTGACGCCCACATGCTCAGCCAGGTCGCGGTAGCTGAAGCCGTTGCATCCGCGCATGCGGATCAGCTTCTCGGCGTGCGCCAGAAGCAGTTCGCGAGTGGTATTGGAAGTCGGGGTATCCATGGCGGCATATTACCTACTAATAGATCGGTTCGTCATTGGGAGGGTCCCTTATCGGCAGTTACCGAGCGGGCCATTCCATGTCACCGACCGTGCCAGCGGACTCCGGCCGGGACAAGAGTCCCGCCCCCGGGGTCCGCTTTGATTGCCATCTGCTTCAGCCTTGCACGGGCGGGTAGTCGAGTTCACCGCCGTCGGTCAGGCCTTGGGCGCGGGCGGCTGCCAGTTCCTGCTTGACCTGAGCGCGCGTCTTGTCGCCAGCGTGGGCAAAGGCGGTGGCGGCGTAGCCTTCTTCACCGGACACCAGTTCGCCATTGGCGCGGGCGGCGGCGAGTTCTTGCTGCACCTGAGCGCGGGTCACCGTGCTTTGGGTGTTCAGTTCGGGCGGATAGTCCAGTTCGCCGGCTTGGGCAGCGCCGATGAAGGAAGCGGAAAGGATCAGGGCGGAAATGAGGGTCTTCATGAGAAATCTCCAGAATGGTTGAGTTGCTGCAGTTGCTGCGTGGTTGTCGGTTAAAGCTATCTATCTATAGATAGAGGTTTGGTCGAAAAAATCAGCCTTGAACGGGCGGGTAGTCCAGTTCGCCACCGTCGGTCAGACCTTGAGCGCGGGCAGCAGCCAGTTCTTGCTTGACCTGAGCGCGGGTCTTGTCGCTGGTGAAAGCGATCGGGGCAGCGGCGTAGCCTTCTTCACCGAATGCCAGTTCACCGTTGACGCGAGCGGCGGCCAGTTCTTGCTGCACTTGAGCGCGGGTCACCGTGCTTTGGGTGTTCAGCTCGGGCGGATAGTCCAGCTCGCCAGCTTGGGCAGCGCCGATAAAGGAAGCGGAAAGGATCAGGGCGGAAACGAGGGTCTTCATGAGAAATCTCCAGTCAGGTTGGTTTGAAATGCAGTGTTGCGTTGTTGGGTTGAAGCTATCTATCTATAGATAGAGGTTTGGTCGAATAAATCAGCCTTGAACGGGCGGGTAGTCCAGTTCGCCACCGTCGGTCAGACCTTGAGCGCGGGCAGCAGCCAGTTCTTGCTTGACCTGAGCGCGGGTCTTGTCGCTGGTGAAAGCGATCGGG
>NZ_JAKRML010000033.1:0-75806 GCF_022346505.1 Achromobacter sp. ACRQX | reverse complement strand
CTCCCCGGCCCTCCCCCCGAGGGGGAGGGGGTGGGGGTCTTGCTTCGCTTGCCCCCCTTCGGCTCGCTTCGCTTTGCCTTGCCTTGCTTTGGGTGCTGCGCTTTCTTTGTTGGGGGGCGTTGCTTCGCTTGCCCCCCCTTCGGCTCGCTTCGCTTTGCCTTGCTTTGCTTGCTTGGGTTTTCGCTTCGCTTTATTCCATCAAATCTATCCACGCCTTTGCGCGGGGGAAGTACAGGGCGGCTCGGGCGCTGCGGCCGTCTAGGGCTGTGACTTGGGTGCAGTAGCGCTGCAACTGTTCACCGTGGCGTTGGCGCATTCGCGTGGCGAAAGCGGGTGCGGATTCGCCTGGGTGAGGTCTGCCCGTCTTGTAATCGACGATCAGCCAGCCGTCTTCGGTGCTTAGGGCCAGGTCGATGACCGACACTTTGCCTGCCGCGTCGATGAGGGGCCACTCTCGACGGGCGCCTGACTGGGATAAGAGCCATAGGCCGCGTTCGTCTGCCAGGGTGGCTTGCAGGGTTTCCAGGACGGCTTCGGCGGCTGCGTCGGCTTGGCTGGCGGGGATGCCTGCTCGGGTCAACTGACGGCGCATGGCCGGTAGGCGGGGGGTTAGCGCTTCGGGGGGCCACGCGTGTATGCCGTCCTGGCCGATGCGGGCCAGCCATGCGTGGGCCAAGGTGCCGATGGCGGCGTCGTAGCCGGCTTCCAGTTGCCACGCGGGATGTTCGGCGGCTTCGCCCCATGCGCCTCGGGTGGCCGTGGCGAAGCCGGCGCTCATGGTGATGTTCGATTGGCGTTGCAGCTGCGCGAGGCCCGCGCTGTCGATGCGGCGCAGGGGTTCGCCTTGCCATTCGGGGGCGTCGCCCTCCTCTTGGATCGGCTCGCCGTTGAGCGATGGCGGGACGGGTGGCGTCAGGCAGGGCCACAGGCGGCCCAGCAGGCTGGCTGCGGGTGGGGTCTTGGTCTGGCCGGTGGCTTCGTCGATCGATACGTGACCCACCAGGTGCAGGCGCTTGCGGGCTCTTGTGGCGGCGACGTAGAGGAGGCGGTCAATTTCGTAGGAGGCGCGGCGGGCTTCGCGGGCGCCCAGGTAGCGGGAGACGGGGTCTGCCTCGGTTTCGGCGCGGGGTTTGACCGGGCCGAAGATGACGCGGCCGCCGCTTTGTTCGAAGCGCACCAACGGGGCCTGATCGCCGCGTGGCGCGCGGTGCAGGCCGTACAGGATCACGGTTTCGAACTGCAGGCCCTTGGACTTGTGCATGGTCATGATCTCGACCGCGCCTTCGTCTTCGTCGGCGGCGTCGGGGGCCGCGAAGAGGCGGGAGATGCCGGCGTCCAGTGCGGCCACGTCAATGCTGCCGTGGGGAGCAAGGCGTTCGACCAGCTGGAACAGGCTTTCTGCGTCGTTGGCGACGGACAGGCCGGCGTACAGGCCCGGTCCGCCCAGCCGGCGCCACAGCGATTCCACCCATGCTGCGAACGGCATTGCGCCGGAGGCGTTGCGCTTGTCCAGCAGCACGGATGCGACCTGGCGCAGGCGCGCGAACTCGTCGGCGCTGAGCACGCTTTGCGCGGACGGCGCTTCGGGTTCGGGTGCCGGCGCATCAAAGAGCGACGCTTGCGGGTCTGCCGACGCAGCGGCCGTTGCCGTGGCGGCGGGTTGCGGCGCAATGCGCAAGGCGCGTTCCAGCAGCACAGGTATCGGCGTGATGTGGTCGTCGCCAAACAGGCGCTGCAGCGACGTTAGCGTCAGGCCGCAATAGGGCGCGCGCAGCACGGACAGCCAGGCGAGGCGGTCGGCGGGATGCGACAGCGCGCGCACGAGCTGGACCAGGTCGGCCACGACAGGGCGCAGCGCCAGCGGCACGAGGTCAACCGCGCGGGAACGGATGCCTTCCTGCGCCAGCCGGCGCGTGAGATTGCCAAGGTGGCTGCGGGCGCGCACCAGGATGGCGACGGGGTGCTTGGCGCCCTTGTGGTCGGTGAGGGCCTGGCGCACCAGTCCCACCGCGATGTCTTCGGCCTGTTCTTCGGCGGGCGGCGCGCCCTCGCGTGACCAGGCCGGATGAAAGCGCACGGCGGGGTCGGGCAAGGCCGGATGAAAGGCCGTGGACGGGCTGTAGGCGATGGCGCCTGCGGCGGCGTCGCTGCGGCGGGGCAGCAGGTCGACGAACGACTGGTTCACCCAGTCCACGATGCCGGCTTGCGACCGGAAGTTGTCCGTGAGGTTCAGGAAGTCTGGCTTGACCTCTCCCACACCGACGTCGGCCACTTCCAGGAACAGGCCGACCTCTGCCTTGCGGAAGCGGTAGATCGACTGCATGGGGTCGCCCACCAGGAACAGGCTGCGGCCGTCGCCGGACTGCCAGCCTGCCGTGAGCGTGCGCAGCAGGTCCAGCTGCGTCTGGCTGGTGTCCTGGAATTCGTCGATGAGCAGATGGCGGATCGAGGCGTCCAGCTTGAGCAGCAGTTCGCCGGGATCGTCGGCGCTGCCCAAGGCGGCGGCGGCGCGCTGGGCGATTTCGATGAAGTCCACCTCGCCCTTGTCGGCGAAGCGCAGGCGCAACTGCGCGACGGCGAGCGCGAGCGTCATGAGCTGCGCGCCCAGCACTTCCCATTGCGCATCGGTGAAATGCGGCGCGGGGATATCGCGGACGGCGTGCAGGCGGCGCACCCACGCGCCTTGCGCGTCGGCGCCTTCAAGCCAGGCGACGAAAGGTTCCTTGTGCGCGCATTTGGCCGGGAACCCCAGATTCTTGTTGACCGTCTTGCGCAAGGAGCCGGTGCCGGTCAGCAGCAGATGCGCGACGGCGCGCCAGGAGTCCAGCAGTTCTGCATCGGGCTGCAGTTCGTCAGTCCAATCCAGCAATGCGGCCAGCTTGTTTTCGTCTTCGCCGTCCTGCAGGTTGGCCGCGGCAAGCCGCGCCGGGCCGCTAAGCGACTCGCACCAGCCGTAGGGCATGGCGGCGCACAGGGCATCGAGGTCTTCGCCGATGGCTTCGGCCAACGTGGCCTCCATGGCCTCGCGGTCGGAGCCGTGGCGCAAGAGCGGCAGCCATTGATCGCGTTGGCCCAGCATGTCGGCGATGGCGTCCTTGGCGGCCTGCACGTCGACGTCGAGGTGGCGCAGCAGGATGCGCACGGCCTCGTAGTCGTCGGCGAGATCCAGCGTGGCGCGCGCCGCGGCCTCGTAGTGCGAACGCGCATCGTCCGTGATGTCCGGCATGCCACCCAGCTCGGACAGCCACGGCATGCTGCGTACCAGCCCCGCGCAGAACGAGTCGATGGTGCGGATGGCAAGACGCGCGGGATGCTCGAGCAGATGCCAGCCTTGTTCGGCATTGCGATCGAGCGCCGCGCGAGCGAGGTCCCAACTGCGGCGTTCGTGGGCGGCTTCGGGCGGCGCGTCCAGGCCACGGCGCAGCTTGCTCAGCACGCGGGCATGCATCTCGGAGGCGGCCTTGCGCGTAAACGTGATGGCGACGATTTCTTCGGGCCGGTTCACCGTAGCCAGCAGGGCCAGGATGCGGTCGGTCAGGAGTTCGGTCTTGCCCGACCCCGCAGGCGCCTGGACCAGAAAGGAGCGCGCGGGATCGAGCGCTGCGGCGCGCGCGGCGTGGTCATGCGGAAGGCGATCTTGTTCGGCCATGGTCATGCGTCCTCGTCGTCCAGATGCAAGCGCAGGAACGGCAAGGCATCGCAGTATTTCAGATCGTCGCGCCGGTACGCGACGTTGGCCGCATAGCCGGCGACGTATTCGTCGGCCAGCGACTCGATAGCCACGCGCCAGCGTTGACGGATTTCGGGCCAGGACAGGCCCTCGAAGAATTTGCTTTCGCTGGCCAGCGTGACGCCCGGCATGCCCAGGTCTTCGTCGGCCAAGCCTTGTGCGGCGACCTGCCGCGCGTGGATCTGCGCGAGCACCAGGCCCGCCGCTTCCCCGCCGGCGGCGTCGGCCAGCACGGACGCGTAGAACGGCAACTGCACGTTCACGGGACGGCTGCGCGACCAGTCGGGCTCGGGCTTGGCCGCGGCCACGCCGGTCTTGTAGTCGACGATGACGTTGCGGCCATCGGGCAGGCTGTCGATGCGGTCCAGCCGCAGCTTCAGGTTGAGCGCGCCACGCTGCCACTGATGGTTCTTTTCGACCTGTGCGACCGCGAACGGCATGCGCTGCGCTTCGAGGTCGAGCCACGACGCCAGTACGGCCTGGGCACGCTGGCATTCCAGCGCCCGCAGGGCCGGTGCGTATTCCTTGAGTTCTTCGTCAGCGGCCTGCGCCACGGCCTGCTCCAGCAGCGCCGGCAGACGGCCTGCCGCAAGCTGTTCGTGCAGCGCATCCTGGTCGGGCATCATGCCCCACACGATTTCGAGCGCCTTGTGCAGGAACTGGCCGCGCACGTTCACGGTGGCGGCGTCGGCATACGGCGCGAGCTCGCGCCCGCCGAGGCGATGGCGCACGAAGGCCCACAGCGGATTGCGCGCCTGCGTGTCCAGCACATCCAGCCCGCCCCGGCCACGATTGCCGGCGGCCAGCGGCGGCCCTTGCGAATCGTCTAGCGATTCCTGCGGCAAGGCGGCCTGCGATTCGGCCAGGACCGGCGCCCAATCGGTGAGGGGAAGCGCGGCGATCAGCGGCGACGGGCGCAATTCGCGCTCGCCATCCATGTGCGCGTGGCTGACGATGATGCCGGGCGCACAGCGGCAGAGCGCGGCGTACATGCCTTCCGCCCATTCGCGTTCGCGCTCGGGCGTGGCGCGTGGCGCCCTGGCCTGACGCAATACGGCCAGGGGCAGCAGCGGGTTTGGCTTCGGCGATGCCGGCAATACGTCGTCCGTCAGGCCCAAGAGCCAGACACCATCCCAGTAGCCGCCTTCGGCTTCCAGCAAACCCAATACGTCCAACCGCGCGAGCGGGTCGCGCTGCGGCTGGAACGAGGATGAACGCGCCACGCTTTCCAGCAGGTTCACCGCCGCCAAGCCGCCCAGTCGGCCCGCGGCCGGCGCCAGCGCCGAAAAGCTGCCGAGCGCATCGCCAAGCGCACCCATGACCTGATAACCCACGCTGTCCAACGGCGCTTCGCCGGGGAAGCCCAGGGCCGTCAATGCGGCCTTCATGCGCAGCATCCAGACATCGCACGTAGCCTTGTTGCCGCCTTGCGTCCAGATCTCTGTGGCGTGGTTCCATGCCTGCGCCAACAACGGTATGTCCGCGAGCAGTTTGCGCCATTCCGGCAAGGCTACGTGCAGCTTGCCCTGGCGCCGCCAGCGCGCGTCAATGGCCGCAAGACGCGCGCGGTCGCGCACGTCGCCGGCGCAATGCCCTGCAAGCAGCGCGGCGCCCAGCACGTCGACGCCGCATCCCTTGCCGGGCGCGCATTCGGCCAACGCCCGCAGCCACGCCAACGCCGCGCGCGCCATGGGCCATTCGTCGAGCGGACGGCCCACCGCCACGTTGAACGCAAACGCCGGCGCGCCGTCTCGCCCGGCCAGCGCCTGGCTGAGCACGCGGCGTGCAAATGGGGATTCGGCTTCAAGTTGCGGCGAGACGATGGCATAACGGCCGGCGGGGTTGGCCTTCAATTGGCTGGCCGCCCAGGCCGCGGCGGCGCGCCATTCAGCGCCTTGGTCTGCGGCTTCGAAGCGATGCGCCACCGCTTGCACGCGCTGCGTGTCGCGCCATTGCGCAACATCCGTGCCCTGCGCCTCGAACGCCAGCAGCAGGCGCTGAAAGCGCGGTGAGATGTCCGTGAATCCGGCAAGCACCAGTTGCCGGGGCGTGGCGAGGCGGCCGGCTTCAAGCGCGCGCAGCACGCGCGCATAGCCCTGGTTCGCGTCTTCGGCGTCAATGCCGGCGAGTGTCTGGCGGTAGCGTTCGCGCCATCGCGCAAAGCCGCGGTATTCGTCGGTATCCGCGCCGGAAGGCACCTGCAACGCCCATTCGTCCATGAGCAGGTCGGCATCCATCGACAGCCGGGCAGCCTGGCTGGCGTCCAGCAGGACGCGTTCGGCTTCTTCGATGCGGATGGCTTCGGTCCAGACGAGCTGCGTGGCGAAACTGTCGAGCCGGTAGGCAGGCACGTCTTCGTCGGATTCGAACGCGAGCTCGTTGGCGGATTCCGCAAGCCAGGCGGACAGCGGCAGGATGCGAGGCAATTCGCTGACCTGACGTTCCTGGCGCAGCAATCCGGCGAGCTCGAGCGTAAGGCGGCGCGACAGGCGATTGTTCACCGTCAGCACAAGCGTGTCCGCCGCAGGCAGACCAGCGATGTCTGGCAACGAGAGATCGGAGTAGGTGGGCGCTGCGTCCTGCATGGTCATCCAAGGGCGCGCGCGGCAGGCGCCACGCGAAGAAAAAGAGATGAAAAAGGCGGAGAAAAATCTCCGCCGTAGGATACCGCGAGCCGGCCGGCAAAATGCGCCGGTTGCGGTAAGCCGAGCCCTGTCAAAACCCGCAGAGTGCGGCCAGGTTTTCCCAGTGAATCTGCATCTCTGGCGTGGTGTACCCCCAGAATGCAAGCCCCAACACGGCAACCAACGCCAGCACGCCCACGGCGCGCCAGCCTTTGCGGCGCGGGGCTTCGGGGTTCGGGCTGGCGTTCATGGCGCGGTTCCGGGAGGCCGTGATCACGCCGTTGCGGGCTGAGCCGGCGTCACCGGCTGTTCACGCACGGGCAAGCACAGCAGCGCGGCGATGACCGCCAGTGCAACGCCCAGCCACCAGACCAGGTCATAGCTGCCGGTCTTGGCGTAGGCGTAGCCCCCCAGCCACACGCCGATGAAGCTGCCCAACTGATGGCCGAGGAACACGATGCCCGAGAGCGTGGCCGCATAGCGCAGGCCATAGATCTGACCGATGAGCCCCTGCGTCAACGGCACGGTGCCCAGCCAGAACAAACCCATCCATGCGGCAAATACGTACAACACCCATGGCGTCAGCGGCACCGAAAGCAGCAACAGGATGCCGAACGCCCGCATGAAGTACACCACCGCCAGCAGCCGCTTCTTGCTGTACTTGCCGCCCAGTTTGCCGGCGTAGAACGACCCCAGGACGTTGAAGAGGCCGATGAGCGCGATTGCGGTGGCGCCCTGCCCGGCCGTCAGCCCGCCGTCGGTCACATACGCAGGCAAATGCAGGGTGATGAACGCAGTGTGGAAGCCGCAGACGAAGTAGCTCCAGAACAGGAAGTGGAACGACGGATGCCGCACGGCCTGCTTGATGGCGGTGGCCAGCGATTGCTGGGGACCCGTGTGCGCTTGCGGCCGGCCACGCAGGAAATACGCAAGCGGTGCGGCGCATGCCACGAAGAGCGACAGCACCCACAGCGCGCCGGTCCAGTCCAGACCGCTGATGAGCAGTTGCCCGGTAGGCACCACGGCAAACTGCCCCAGCGAGCCGCCCGCGCTGGCAATGCCCATCGCCGTGCTGCGATAGGCGGGCGGCACGGAGCGCGCGACAACGGGCAGGATGACGGGGAAGGTGGTGCCCGCCTGGCCCAGCCCGACCAGCACGCCGGCCGTCAGATAGAGCGTGGCCTCGTCGGTGGCAAAGCGCGTGCCGATGAGACCAAGCATGTACAGCAGCGCGCCCAGGGCAATCGTGCGGCCGGAACCGTAGCGGTCGGCCAGCATGCCCATGAAGATACAGGCCACGCCCCACACCAGGTTCTGCAGGGCGAAGGCCATGGAGAACACTTCGCGGCTCCAGCCGTGCGCCAGGCCCATCGGTTGCATGAAAAGGCCGAAGGTGGCGCGCACCCCCATGGCAAGCAGCACGACCAGGGTGCCCAAGGCAATGGTGCGTGCGGAAATCGTATCGGTTTGGCTAGACATGAAACCCGTGTCTGGTTGTTTTTGGGTTTGCGCCCCCTCCTCGGGGCGGCCCCGCGCGGCGGCGGGACTCAAACATCATATACAAGTCGGCAGGCGGGTCCGTGAATACCCGCGTTGGCACGACAAGCTTCGCGGACGAGGCGTTTGCGAAGCGCCATCCAAAGCCCAATGATTTGGGCGTTGCCCCGCCTGCTGATAGACTTGCGTCCTGCTTCGAGGCCCGCGTCCGCAGTGCTAAACTTCGGCTCGCAAGTTCCGCAGCAATTTCAAGGCCTTAGTGCAGTAGCGCGCCCATGCTGGCGCCCGTTTGCCGCCCTCAGTGCTGCAAGCGTCTCGCGCACCCGCCCCGCTCGCCGTAGTTAAATGGATATAACCGGCCCCTCCTAAGGGTCAATTGGTGGTTCGATTCCACCCGGCGAGGCCACTCAAGCCTCGGCCTTGCGCGCCGTTCCTCCTCAAAAAAGTCCACCCATTCAGCCAGATGAGGGTTAATCCGGGCTACGCTCTTGCGCGCTGCGAGGTTAGCTTTGCGACTTCTGACATGTGACCAATTGCTGCTGCGTCAATATGTCACTGATATTTTTTTCGGTAAACGTGGCAAATCGCCTTGCGTGGCACTTGAAATTGCTGTTTAAATTCGACGCGTAAGCCCATAATTCATCTGGACTTTTCCTGATCCGACGAAACGCCGGCTTAAGAAATATTTGTTCACAGACCGACAAGCCTGCTCAACCATGGCCTTTTCCTGGAAACGTGCAATTGCGAAAGCCCTAGCGCCTGCCGCGCTGGCGGTGTGCGCGCTCCTGCCCCCTGCGGCACAAGCAGCCAAAAATTCCGATCCTTGCAAGACAAACGCCAAATCGGCGGCCTGCAAGGCGCAACAAGCAAAGAAAGCCCCCGCGCCCAAGGCGGGCTCGGGCAAGAGCGCCGCTGCCAAGCAGGCAGCGCCGTCCGCCAAGAAGGCGCCTCCCAAATCCTCTTCGGCCAAGAAGACCCCGCCCAAGAGCGGCAAGCAGGTTGCCGCGAAAGGCACGCCGTCCAAGAAGGCGGGCGCGTCGGGTAAGAGCGGCAAGGGTGGCAAGGCGGACAAGGCCGCTCGCGGCCGGCGCGTTGCCGCAGCCGGCGCTGCCAGCGCCGCGATGCCGCCGCCCGCCGCCTCGGCCCGCGCCGAAGCGGCCGCGCTGCGCTCCAGCACCGCCTATGTGCAAGACCTGGAAACTTCCACGGTCATCTTCGCCAAGAACGAAAACGTCGTGCGCCCCATCGCTTCGATCTCGAAGCTGATGACCGCCGTCGTCGTGGTGGACGCCAACCTGCCGATGGACGAGATGCTGGAGATCACCGACGAGGACGTCGACGAGCTCAAGCACACCACGTCGCGGCTGCGCGTGGGCACCAAGCTGTCGCGCGGCGACATGCTGCACCTGGCGCTGATGTCTTCCGAGAATCGCGCCGCCAACGCGCTGGGCCGCCACTATCCGGGCGGCCTGCGGGCCTTCGTGGCCGCCATGAATGCCAAGGCGCAATCGCTGGGCATGACCAGCACGCGGTTCATCGAACCCACAGGCCTGTCCAGCAACAACGTGTCGTCGCCGCATGATCTGGCGCGCCTGTTGCGCGCGGCGTCGCAGCGTCCGCTGATCCACCGCTACTCCACCGACACGGAGTACGAGGTCGAGATCAACAACCGCACGCAGACCTTCCGCAACACCAACCTGCTGGTGCGCAAGCCCGACTGGGACATCAAAGTGTCCAAGACCGGCTACATCAACGAAGCGGGCGAATGCCTGGTGATGCTGGCGCGCATCAACGGCCGCGACCTGGCGATCGTGCTGCTGGATTCGCAGGGCAAACTCTCGCGTATTGGCGATGCCGTGCGTATCCGCCGCATCGTGCAGAGCGAAGTGGCGATGGCGTCGATCGGCGCCGGCGGCTGATGGCCGGCTGACCGCTGCGTGGAGCAAAAATGAAGGGCCCGATTGCATCGGGCCCTTTCCTTATTTGGCGCGCACTTGCGCACTGCACTTCGCGGGGTTTCCATCAGAGCCGGCTTTCGCGCCCTGCTTCCCCAGGCTGGCATACAGCGTCAGCACCAGCAGCGCCGCGGCAGCCAACCCTCCCGCCGCAAACAGATTGCCGGTCAAGCCGAAGCCATCGACGATCTGGCCGCCTGCCCATGACCCGAGTGAAATGCCGATATTGAACACGGCTACATACAGCGCGGTGGCGACTTCCACATGCGCCGGCGCGGCCTTCATCATCCAGGTCATGAGGCCGACAGACACGCCGCCATAGGCCAGGCCCCATGCCACGAGCGCCACACCACCGCCGATAGGAAAACCGCCCACGGCCAGGAACAGGGCCGGTGTCAGCAGCAACCCCAGCGCAATTGCCGTCAAGGTCGGCACGGTGCGCTGCGCCGCGGCGATGCCAGCGAGGAAGTTGCCGGCGATGCCCGCGAGTCCATAGGCAAACAGCAACGCGCCGATCCATTGCGCGTCGAACCCCGACACCGACAGCAACAGCGGACGCACGAAGGTGAAGGCCGTGAAGTGCCCGGTCACCAGCAACAACGTCAGCAGCAGCCCCGCCCGCAAGCCGCGATTGCCCAGTTGCGCGCCGAACTGGCGCGCGGAGGCCGAACTGGCCACGGGCAACGCCGGCATGACAGCAAGATGAAGCGCCAGCACCAGCGCGCTGAAGACGGCCATGCTTGCGAAGGCCCAGCGCCACCCGGCGAGTTCTCCAATCAGCGAGCCGAGCGGCACGCCCATCACGGATGCGGCGGCGACGCCGCCAAAGATGATGGATGTCGCCAAGCCGACAGCGCCGTGCGGCACAAGCCGTGCAGCCAGGCCGCCGGCGATGGCCCATATGCCTCCCATGCAGAATCCAACGAGGACGCGCGCCGCGAGTAGCCAACCCAGGCCGGGCGCGAATGCCGAACCCACGTTGGCGATCACCAGCAGACCCAGCAGGCCGCTCAGGATCTTGCGCCGATCCATGCCGCCCGATGCGATCACCAACAACGGCGCGAACAGCGCAGCCAGCAACGCGGGCAGCGAGATCGTCAGGCCGGCGGATCCCGTGGAGACGCGCATCGTGTCGGCAATGGGCGTCAGCAGACCTACCGGCAGCATTTCAGTGGTCACGACGGAGAAAGTGGCAAGACTGGCCGCCCCGACAGCCAGCCATAATGACCGGGCCGCCATCACGCGGCCCGCCATGCCGGCGAGCCATGGGCGCTCAGGCGCCGATGCCCCCACATCGCCACCAACAGCACTACCCCGCCTGCACCGACCGCGACGGCGAAGCCCGCCCGTGCCCCACCGCCATCCACCACGTGGCCGGAAAACGCAGCGCCCAGCGCAACGCCGACATTCAATCCGGCCAGCAGCCAAGTCATGCCTTCGGTCAGGCGTTGCTCGGGCACCAGGCGCTCGACCAGCGACATGGCCACGATCATGGTCGGCGCGAAGAACACTCCAGCAACCAGCACGGCCCCAGCCAGCGCGGCGATGCTGCCGACGAGCAGGAATGGCAAGGTGGTGGCTGCGATTGCCAGGCCGCACAGCAGCAAGAGGCGATGCTGCGGCGTCTTTACCTTGAGCGCGCCGTACAACAGTCCGGCCGCGCAGGAACCCACGGCATAGGCCGACAGCACCAGACTGGCCGCGGCCGGCTGGCCCATCTGTTCGGCGAAGGCCACGCTCACGATGTCCACCGTGCCCACGATGATGCCCATCGCCACCATCAGCAGCGCCAGCACACAAACGGGCGCCGATCGGATCACCGATCCGGCGTCCGTGGTGGCGGCGTCTTGCGCCTGGACGGGCGGTTCGGTGTCCCGCTGCACGACCAGCGCGAACACACCAACCATCAGCAACAGTGCCGCGGCCAGCGGACCGGCCTGGGGAAACACCGCGACCGACAGTCCGACCGACAATGGCGGCCCGGCGATGAACGTGACTTCGTCGAGCACCGTTTCCAGGGAGTAAGCCGTCTGCAAACGCGGCTGGCCCCGGTATAGCACGGCCCAGCGCGCCCGCACCATTGCGGACATGCTTGGCATGAAACCCGCCAGCAAGGCGCCGGCAAACAGCGTCCAGTTGGCCGCCTGCCACCACGAACCGCCAAGCAGGATCAAAAATCCGATGACGCTAACGGCCGTGGCGACGGGTAGCACGCGCATTTGCCCATGCCGGTCCACCAGTCGGGAAATCTGCGGCGACAGCAGCGCATAGGTCAGCACAAAGGTGGCGGAAACAGATCCCGCCAAGGCATAGCCGCCGCGCAGTTGCGACAGCATGGTGATGATGCCGATGCCGGTCATCGGCAGCGGGATCCGCGCCACGAGGCCCGCCAAGGCAAAGCCCCGCGTGCCGCGGGCGGCGAAAAGGTCGCCATAAGGGTTGGTCATTCAGCTCTCCAGCAGGTATCGGCTTGCCGCTGCACGGCCGGCCAGCGACAATACAAACAGTCCGTATGAATAAGATCGTATATTCATACGGACTGTTTGTAAATAATCATACGCGTCGTATGTAAGGAGAGAGGAATGGTTCGCCGCACGCGCGCCGAGATGGAAGAAACCCGCGCCACGCTGCTCGCAACGGCAAGACAGTGCTTTGCGGCGCACGGCTATGCCGCCACTTCGATGGACGACCTCACTGCGCAGGCGGGACTGACCCGTGGCGCGCTATACCACCACTTCGGCGACAAGAAGGGATTGCTGTCGGCGGTCGTGGCGCAGATCGACGCCGAGATGGATGCGCGCCTTCAGACGATCTCGGACCGCTCCGACGACGCGTGGGAAGGCTTTCGCAAACGCTGCCATGCCTACTTGGAAATGGCGCTGGAGCCCGAGATCCAGCGCATCGTGCTGCGCGACGCCACGGCGGTGCTGGGTGGCGCATCCCCGGAATCACAACGCCATTGCGTGGCGTCTATGCAGCGCCTGATCGACAACCTCATCCAGCAGGGGATTGTGGCCGACGCGGATGCGCAGGCGCTCGCTTCGCTGATTTACGGCAGTCTGGCCGAAGCCGCGTTCTGGATTGCCGACGGCGAAGATGGCAGTGCGCGGCTGGCGCGGGGCAGCGCGGCATTGGAGCTATTGCTGCGGGGACTGTTGGCGACACGGTAGGCAGCACGAATGCGCGGGACCTGTTGCTGCCGCGGGCGGGCATGGAGCGACGCCTGCTCGCCAAGTCAGCGCGCGCTATGTCGTCATGCCGCGCGGCGCTTCGCGGGAACGGGTTGGGCATCGCACAGCGACGGCGGCAGCCCTTCCAGGACGGCTTGGGCATTGAGCGATTGGATCGGCACGCGGGCATCCCGGGGGATGCGGCCTTCGGCCTGCAGCAACTGATACCGCAGGCAGCATACGCGCAGGAACGAGGTGAAGTTGGCGGCCTCGCCGCGGTACTCGACCAGTTCGTCGTACAGGCGTTCGATCAGTTGCGTGACCCGCATGCCGTCGCGGCCGGCGATTTCTTCCAGCACCTGCCAAAACAGGTGCTCGAGCCGAAGGCTGGTCGCCACTCCGTGCAGGCGCAACGATCGGGTTTCGCAGGCGTAGGAGTGCTCGGTGGCGCGGATGAAGATTTCACACATGGACGGCTCCTGGGCATCGGCGACACGCTGCCGGGAACGGCGCGCCTGCGAACGACTGTACGACGATTGCAGCGCCGGCCGCAATACGGCCCCCGACTCGGTGACGAGTTGTACCTTCCCGCGCTGATTGATGTACATCATGGTTTTAGCCGCCCAAGCGGCCGAGCATAGTCAAACTGATCAGACTTCGGAGGTAGTGATGAACAAGACCATGAAGGCAGCAGTCGCACGCGCGTTTGGCCAACCGCTGGTAATCGAGGAAGTCGCCGTGCCGCGCCCGGTTCCGGGCGAACTCCTGGTAAAGATCGAAGCCTGCGGTGTCTGTCACACGGACCTGCACGCCGTCGAAGGCGACTGGCCCGTCAAACCCAATCCCCCTTTCATTCCCGGCCACGAGGGCGTCGGCTACGTCGTCGCCGCGGGCGCCGGTGTCACGCACGTTAAGGAAGGCGACCGCGTCGGGATCCCGTGGCTGTATTCCGCCTGCGGCCATTGCGAGCACTGCCTGGGCGGCTGGGAAACCCTGTGCGAATCGCAGCAGAACACGGGCTACTCCGTCAACGGCGGCTTCGCCGAGTACGCGCTGGCGGCAGCCGATTACGTGGGCCTGCTGCCCAAGAGCGTCGGCTTCGTCGATGTGGCCCCGGTGCTGTGTGCCGGCGTCACCGTGTACAAGGGCCTGAAAATGACGGACACCCGGCCTGGCAATTGGGTGGTCATTTCGGGGATTGGCGGCTTGGGCCACATGGCGGTGCAGTACGCCAAGGCAATGGGCCTGAACGTGGCCGCGGTGGACATCGACGACGCCAAGTTGGACTTCGCGCGCCGCCTGGGTGCGGAAGTCACCGTCAATGCGCTGACCACGGATCCGGCTGCTTACCTGAAGCGGGAAATAGGCGGCGCGCATGGCGCGCTGATCACCGCGGTGTCGCCCAAGGCGTTCGAGCAGGCGCTGGGCATGGTGCGCCGGGGCGGCACGATTTCGCTGAACGGGTTGCCGCCGGGGGATTTCCCGCTGTCGATCTTCGACATGGTGCTTAACGGCGTCACCGTGCGGGGCTCCATCGTGGGATCGCGGCTGGATCTGCAGGAGTCGCTGCAGTTTGCCGAAGAGGGCAAGGTCCACGCCACCGTCGCCACCGAACGCCTGGACAACATCAACAGCGTGTTCGACCGCATGAAGCAGGGCCAGATCGAAGGCCGCATCGTGCTCGACTTCGCCTGATACCTGCGCGCGCCCCAAAAGTGTCCGCTGCGGCATGTGTCGCAGCGGGCGCTTTTTCGTGGCGGCGGCTCGGTACAATCCGGCCTACCCTGATCCCAGAGAGGCCGCATGTCCCCTCCTCCCACTGAGCGTCGCAGCAAGCCTGCCACCAGCCGCGCGCCTCGGCGCGGGTCTGGCCGGGTGACCATTGCGGACGTCGCGCGCGTGGCGGGCATGTCGATGCACACGGTGTCGCGGGTGCTGAACGCCCCCGAGAACGTACCTGAACGCACCGTCAAGCTCATCCACGACGCCATCGCCCAGACCGGGTACGTGCAGGACCTGGTTGCCGGCGGCCTGGCCAGCGGCCGCAGCCGTCTGGTGGCGGTCACGGTGCCCACGCTGGGCAGCCCTGTGTTTCTGGAGGCGCTGCAGACGCTCAGCCTGCACCTCAGCCGCCACGGCTATCAGATGATGCTGACCGAAAGCGGATACGACCCCGAACTGGAAGTGTCCGCCCTGCAAGCGATCCTGGGCCGGCGGCCCGACGGCGTGGTCATGATGCGCACGGTGCTGACCCCGACCGGCCGGACGCAGTTGCGCGCGGCGCGCATTCCCGTCGTGGAAGCCTGGGATTGGAATGACGATCCGGTCGACATGCTGATCGGCTTTTCGCATGAGGCGGCGGGCGCATGCGTGGCGCAGTTTCTATCTGAAACCGGAAGGCGGCGGCCCGTGGCCGTCATCGGGAATGACCCGCGTGCGGGACGCCGGTTGCAGGGCTTCACGGCGGCGGCGCGCGAGTTGCGTTTGATCGACGCGGACGCAGACACGCCGCATGTGCTGATCCCCGCCCCCGCCACGATGGGCGCGGGCCGCAGCGGGCTGGCCGAACTGCTGGCGCGCGAGCCCAATGCCGATGCCGTGGTGTGCAGCACCGACATGATTGCCATGGGCGTATTGCTGGAAGCCGCAGCGCTGGGCAGGCAGGTGCCGGGTGACCTGGCCGTCGTGGGATTCGGCGATCAGGCTTATGCGGCGGCCACCACCCCGCCGCTGACGACCGTGCGCATCGACGGCTCGCTGATCGGCGAGCAGGCCGCGCGCGCCATCATCGACCGCCTGGATGGTCACGCCAATGCGGGGTTGCGGGTCGATGTGGGATTCACGTTGATGCGGCGTCAGAGCGCCTGACGCTTTCCCTGTCCTGCCCACGCTGAACCGCGCCTTGTTCTGAGCGGAAACATCGCATTTCCTGGGGAATCTCCCTATCAAAAATATTAGCGCTAATAAAATATTAGCGCTAATATTTTCTGATACTCACACCAAGATCAGGAGACAACATGCTTGACCAAGCCCGTGGCGTGTACATCGTTGCGCAGACGCCCTTCCAGGAGAACGGCGCCATCGACCTGGAGAGCGTCGACTCGCTGACCGACTTCTATTTTTCACACGGCGCCAATGGCCTGACCGTGCTGGGCGTTGCCGGCGAGGCCAACAAGCTCACGCCGGCGGAATCGCTGGCGGTGGCGTCGCGATTCATCGCGCGCGCCAAGAACAAGCCGGTCGTGGTGGGCGTCAGCAACAGCAGCGTGGCCCAGATGGCCGAGCTGACCGGTCAGGTGATGGACGCGGGCGCCGCGGGCGTCATGATCGCGCCGCCAGGCGGGTTGCGCACCGAGCAGGAAGTGTTGTCCTACTTCGAGGCCGTGTTCGACCGTATCGGGAATGTGCCGACGGTGCTGCAGGACTTTCCGTTTTCGACAGGCACCTGGATGTCGGTGCCGGTGATTGGCCAGTTGATCGAGCGTCACCCGCAAATCCAGGCGGTCAAGGAAGAGGACCTGCCCAGCATCACCAAGATCACCAAGCTGCGCGCCCTGCCCGGCCGCCGCGTCGCCATCCTGACCGGCAACAACGCGATGTTCCTGCCGCTGGAAATGGGCCGCGGCATCGATGGGCCGATGGCCGGGTTCTCGCATCCCGAGATGCTGTCGCAGGTCTATGCGCTATACACGGCGGGCCGTGTCGACGAAGCCCACGCGGTATTCGACCGCTACCTGCCGTTGCTGAGCTACGAGAACCAGAGCCAGTGGGGCGTCGCCGTCCGCAAGGAGATCATGAAGCGCCGCGGCGCGATCAAGCATGCGGGCATGCGCCGGCCGGGTCCGAAGCTGGACGCGACCGACCACGCCGAGATCGATCTGCTGCTTGAACGCCTGAAGCGCACGCTCGCCGAAGCGGGTTGACCGAATTTCCCGAGCGCCGTGTTCCCGCGGCGTTTCGGGATGCACTGCAGTACCGAACATCAAAAACCATAAGCAAGGAGACAACATGTTCAAGAGCACCAAGCAGAGCATTGCCTACGCGTGCGCGGGTCTGGTCGCACTGGCGGCGTCGGCGGGCGCGAGCGCGGCGGATAACTGGCCGACCAAACCCATCCGCATGGTCATCCCGTTTTCGGCGGGCGGAAACACCGACGTGGTGGCCCGGCTGATTGCGCCGCACATCGAGAAAGCGGTGGGTCAACCCGTCGTGGTGGAAAACCGTCCGGGCGCGGCGGGCAACATTGCCGCGGACTTCGTGGCGCGCGCCGATGCCGACGGCTACACGCTGTTGATGGGCACGGTGGGCACGCAGGCCATCAACTACGCCATCTACAAGGACATCCGGTTCAAGCCGGCGGATTTTGCGCCGATCACGCTGGTGGCGTCCGTGCCGAACGTGCTGGCCGTGACGGCCAGCCTGCCCGTGAAGTCCGTGCAGGAACTGATCGAGTACGGCAAGAAGAATCCGGGCAAGCTGAGCTTTGCGTCCAGCGGCGCGGGCAGCTCGATCCATCTGTCGGGCGAAATGTTCAAGAGCCGCACGGGTGTCGACATGGTGCACGTGCCGTACAAGGGCAGCGCCGCGGCGGTGACGGATCTGGTCGGCGGACAGGTGCATCTGATGTTCGACAACCTGCCGACCTCGCTGCCTTTCATCAAGAACGGCACGCTGCGCGCGTTGGCCGTGACCAGCGCGGAACGCAGCACCAATCTGCCCGACGTGCCCACCATGGCCGAGGCCGGCGTGCCCGATTTCGAGGCGGGCTCGTGGTTTGGCGTGCTGGCCCCGGCAGGCACGCCGGCGCCCATCGTAAACCGCATCGATCAGGCCATCGAGAAGGCCATGGCCGACCCCGATATGCAGAAGCGCGTGATCGAGCTGGGCGCGGTGCCTACCGTCAAGGGTCCGGCGGAATTCAACGCCTTCATCGGCACCGAGATCGAGAAATGGAAAGCCGTGGTGCAAGCCGCCGGCGCTTCCGCCAACTGACGCGACGAACGAGCCGGCCATGCCTGACGAAGACATCAAAGCCTCTTTACGCGCCGCATTTCAGGGGCGCGTGCTGGACGACGCCGACGCCCTGGCGCCGCACCTGACCGACTACCGCAAGCGGTGGACGGGCCGCACCTTGGCGCTGGCGCAGCCCGACAGCACCGAGGACGTGGCCAAGCTGGTGAACTGGTGCCGGGAGCGCCGCGTCGCCATCTATCCGCAAGGAGGCAACACAGGCCTGGTCGGCGGCAGCGTGCCGGACGGCGGCGGACACAGCATCGTGCTGTCGCTGGCCCGCATGAGCGCCATCCTGGACGTGGACCGCTACAACAACACGTTGACCGCGCAGGCGGGCGCCGTGCTGGCCAACGTGCAGGAGGCTGCTGCGCAGGCGGACCGGCTGTTTCCGTTGAGCCTGGGCGCGGAAGGAAGCTGCACGCTGGGCGGCAACCTGGCCACCAACGCCGGCGGGATTCAGGTGCTGCGCTATGGCAATGCCCGGGACCTGTGCCTGGGCCTGGAAGTGGTGACGCCCGACGGGCAGATCTGGAACGGACTGCGCGGGCTGCGCAAGGACAACACCGGGTACGACCTGAAGCAGCTTTTCATCGGCGCGGAGGGCACGCTGGGCATCATCACGGCCGCCACCGTCAAGCTGTATCCGCGCCCCGCCGCGCAGATGACGGCCTTTGCCGCCGTGCCGGACCCGCAGAGCGCGGTGCAACTGCTGTCGCTGGCGCAGTCGTATCTGTCGGCCAGCCTGACGGCCTTTGAACTGATCAGCGGTCCGGCCGTAGAGCTGGTGCTGCAACACACGCCCGGCGCGCGCAGCCCCGTGCCCGCCAAGGCGCCGTACTACGTGTTGCTGGAATCCAGCGACGCCGAAAGCGCGGCCCATGCCACGGAGCGGTTCGAAGCGCTGATGGAAGCGGCCTTCGAGGCGGGCATCGTCACGGATGCGGCCATTGCGTCGACCCTGGCGCAGTCGGCCTCGTTCTGGCAGATCCGGCATCACCTGCCCGAAGCGCAATCCATCGACGGCGAGAACATCAAGCACGACATTTCGCTGCCGATCTCGCGCATCGGGGAATTCATCGACGCCGCGCAGACGGCGGTGCATGGCGTGTTGCCCAATGCCCGCATCTTCGTGTTCGGCCATGTGGGCGACGGCAACCTGCACTACAACGTGTCGACGCCGCCCGGCGCGGATGCGTCGGCTTACCAGGCCATGCGCAATTCGGAGAAGGCGGTTTCGGGCGCGGTGTATGACGTGGTGGCGCGCATGAACGGATCGATCTCCGCCGAGCATGGGGTGGGACAGCTGAGGGTGGGTTCGATCGGCCGGTACAAGCCGGCCAACGAGATGGCGATGATGGCAAGCATCAAGCGCCTGTTCGATCCGCTGGGGTTGTTCAACCCGGGGCGGGTGATCGACGCGGACTGACGTCGACGATCATTGAAGCGCGCCCCTGTGGTGTCGCCTTCGCCTTGGCCTAGACCGAGGCCGGGTCCACTTTATCCACGTCGATGTCATAACGGCTGATGACCTCACCGATCTTCTGGCGCGGGACGACGCCCTCGTCAGCCAGCGCCTTGACGGCTGCCAGCACGATGAAATGACGATCCACCTCGAAGAAGGTGCGCAGTGATTCGCGGGTGTCCGAGCGGCCGAACCCGTCCGTGCCAAGGGTGACGAACCGGCGGTCAGTGACGAAGGGACGGATCTGGTCGCCGATGATCTTCATGTAGTCGGTCGCCACGACGACGGGGCCGGCCCGGTCTTGCAAGCATTGCTGGACGTACGGAATACGCGGCTCGTCTTCGGAATGCAGCAGGTTCCAACGCTCGGCGGCCAGCCCGTCACGGCGCAATTCGGTCAGGCTGGTGGCGCTCCATACGTCACTGGAGATGCCGAAGTCCTGTTCCAGCAGTTCACTTGCGGCAATGACTTCGCGCAGGATCGAGCCGCTGCCCATCAGTTGCACATGCGGCTTGCTGGCCGGCTTCGACACGGCGTCCTGTTGTTGACCGTCCCGCAGCAGGTAGAGTCCCTTGAGAATGCCGGCTTCACTGCCTTCGGGCAGCGCAGGATTCGGATAGTTCTCGTTGAGCAGGGTGATGTAGTAGTAGATATCTTCCTGTTCCGCGTACATGCGCCGCAAGCCGTCCTGGATGATGACCGCCAGTTCGTACGCATAGGTCGGGTCATACGAAACGCAGTTCGGGATGACCGACGACAGCACATGGCTATGGCCGTCGTCGTGCTGCAGGCCTTCTCCCATCAGCGTCGTACGGCCCGACGTGGCGCCCAGCAGGAAGCCGCGTGTGCGCGCATCGGCGGCGGCCCAGGCCAGATCGCCGACACGCTGCAGGCCGAACATGGAATAGAAGATGTAGAACGGGATGGCTGGCAGTCCATGATTGCTATAGGCCGTGCCCGCCGCGATCCAGGACGAAATCGCGCCGGACTCATTGATGCCTTCCTGCAGGATCTGACCGTCCTTGGCCTCCTTGTAGTAGCTCAACTGGCCCGCATCCTGCGGGGTATAGAGCTGCCCCAGGTATGAATGGATGCCGATCTGGCGGAACAGGCCTTCCATGCCGAAGGTGCGCGATTCGTCCGGCACGATAGGAATCACCAGCTTGCCCAGGTTGGGGTCCTTGAGCAGCGTGGTCAGGATGCGCACGAAAGACATGGTGGTCGAAACTCCACGCTCGCCGCTGTCTTTCAGTTGCGTGGCGAAGGTACTGAGCGGCGGCACCGCCAGCGGCGCAACCTTGCCGGAGCGCGACGGAACATAGCCGCCCAGCGCGGCCCGGCGTTGTGCAAAGTAGCGGGCTTCTTCGCTGTCGGGCGCGGGTTTCAGATAGGGCATGTCTTCGAGCTGGTCATCGGGCACCGGCAGCGAAAAGCGATCACGGAACGCACGCACGGCGTCCGCGCTCATCTTCTTCAACTGGTGGTTGATGTTCTGGCCTTCGCCAGCCTCGCCCATGCCGAATCCCTTGACGGTCTTGACCAGAACGACCGTGGGCCGGCCTTCGGTGCTGACGGCTTGCGCGTAGGCGGCACGCACCTTCTCCGGGTCATGGCCGCCGCGTGTCAGCGCCCAGATCTCGTCGTCCGACAGGTGCGCCACCAACGCCAGCAGCTCGGGATACTTGCCGAAGAAGTGTTCGCGCACATAGGCGCCGCTTTGCGACTTGAAAGTCTGATATTCGCCGTCCACGCATTCCATCATGCGTTGGCGCAGCAGCCCGCTCGTGTCGCGCTTGAGCAGATCGTCCCAACCGCTGCCCCACAGCACCTTGATGACGTTCCAGCCTGCGGCCCTGAAGGTGCCTTCGAGTTCCTGCACGATCTTGCTGTTGCCCCGCACCGGGCCGTCCAGACGTTGCAGATTGCAGTTGACGACGAAGATCAGGTTGTCGAGGCGTTCGCGCCCCGCGACCGAGATAGCGGCCAGCGATTCCGGCTGGTCCATCTCGCCGTCACCCAGGAAAGCCCACACCTTGCGGCCCTGATGCTCCAGCAATCCGCGGTACTCGAGATAGCGCATGAACCGCGCCTGGTAGGCGGCGGTCAGCGGACCCAGGCCCATCGACACGGTGGGGAACTGCCAGAAGTCGGGCATGAGGCGCGGGTGGGGGTAAGACGACAGGCCATCGCGTCCCGCCTCGCGGCGGAAGTTGTCCAGCTGCGCTTCGGTGATGCGCCCCTCCAGATAGGCGCGCCCGTAAATGCCCGGTGCGGAATGGCCCTGGATGTAGACCATGTCGCCGCCGAATGTTTCGGTACGTCCCCGGAAGAAGTGGTTGAAACCCACGTCATAGAGCACGGCGGCGGACTGGTAGGTGGCAATGTGTCCGCCGACGTTGGAATGCTTGCCGGCGCGCAACACCATGACCATCGCATTCCAGCGGATGTAGGCATTCAGGCGCTGCTCGATGCCGATGTCGCCGGGGTAGGCGGGCTGCCGGTCTTTGCCGATGGTGTTGACGTAGGCGCTGGTGACGCGGCCATGCATATCACCGTGCCGGCTGGCGTCGAAGTCGGTAAGCCGGTCGATCAGGTAGTGAGCGCGCGAACGGCCTTCGACCGTCGTGACAGCCTCCAGCGCTTCCAGCCACTCTCGAGTTTCCAGCGGGTCGACGTCGACCAGGGCGAGGGGGTGATTCATGGCGGTCCTCCAGGGAAAATGACGGGTTGAAGCGGGGCTGCGGCCGACCAGCCAGACGGGCGTGGCGCAGTCACCCACATTCACTCCATGAATTGCAAATGCAATCGTATGGAGCGCAATTCTAGTTCAGCTAGAATTGCAAATGCAACTAAAACTCGAAAGGAGCCTGCCATGGCGAAAGACGGAGCGGATCTTTGGTTCTCGTTTGTGCGCGCCCATCGTTTGATGATCCGCGAGGTCGAAAGCCGCCTGGCAGCGGCCAAGCTGCCCGTCTATGCCTGGTACGACGTTCTTTGGGGACTGGAAAGCGGGCCAGGCGGCACACGGCGGATGCACGAACTGGCCGACGCGCTGGCGATCGAACGCTACAACCTCACGCGGCTGGTCGACCGCCTGGAGCAAGAGGGCCTGGTCCAGCGCGCGCGCTCGGCTGAAGATGGCCGCGCCGCGTTCGCCACCATCACGAAGGAAGGCCGCGCGCTGCGCAAGAAGATGTGGAAGGTCTACGAAGGAACCGTTGCCGAAGTGTTTCTGAGCCAGTTCAGTGCAGACGAGCAAGGCAAGTTTGCCGCGGCGCTGGACCAGGCCGCTGCCGTTGCCCGCGCGCAAGGCAACTGAAGCTGGCAGACAAGTTGTTCAAGACATGCAGACGCCGCCCGCCCGCTTGGCGGCGTGAATGCGGGCGAGCGAAGACGCTGCGAACGCATGGCTGACCTCTGTTGATGGCCCACTTGCACGACGCGGCATCGTGCCATACGATTGCATTTGCAACGATTGCAAATGCAACGCTATTCATCAACAAGGATAGACATGACACAGGCCGATCTCGCGTTGTACACCGCAGACACCCCCAACGGGCAGAAGGTCAGCATCTTTCTCAAAGAAGCCGGACTGACCTATGAGCAGTTCGATCTTGATCTTGAAAAGGGCGACCAGCATCAACCCGAGTTCCTCAAGATCAACCCGAACGGCAAGATTCCCGCCATCGTTGATCGACAAGCCCGCCTCGCCGTCTTCGAGTCGGGCGCCATCCTTTCCTATCTGTCGTCGCAAACGGGGTGTCTGCAGCCCGAAACGCAGGCCGAAAGCGTTGCTGTGCAGCAGTGGCTGCATTTCCAGATTGGCGGCATAGGCCCGATGCTGGGGCAGCTGTGGTGGTTTCTGCATGCCTCGACAACGGGAAATGCCGAGGCGATACAGCGATACCGGAAGCAATCGCTTCGGCTTTACCAGGTCGTGGATACCCGCCTGAGCGAATCCGCCTTCATCGCCTCGGAAAACTACAGCATCGCCGATATCGCCGCATTCACCTGGCTGAGGACCTGGGAAGAGTTGGACCTGGACATCAGATCCTACTCCCACGTCCAGCGCTGGCTGGATGTGATCGCTGCGCGGCCTGCGGTACAGGCGGGGCTTCTGGCAAACAAGCCCGCTTCCCGTGCTGCCCCAGACCGTTCTGTCTCCACCGAGGGCTGAGCCATGGCGTGGACTTATCTGTTCCTTGCCGCAGCCTTGGAGATAGTGATGGGTCTTTCGCTCAAACTGAATGCAGGTTGGACGAAACCGGGGCCAAGCATCATCGCCGTGATGGCGGGGTTAGGCAGCATCTACCTGCTGGCGCTGGCCTTGCGCGCATTGCCCATGGGGATGGCTTATGCCATCTGGACCGGCATTGGAACGATCGGGCTGGTGCTTGTCGGCGTGCTGGTGTTTCAGGATGAGATGAACTGGACCCGGGCCTGCTTCCTTGGCCTGGCGTTCATCGGAATCGTTGGACTGCGCTTCTCGGAGGCAGCGGCGTAAGAAATGAACGTCGACAGCTGAGCGCGGCGCCCGCGCGCCGCGCTCAGTGCGTGATCCCGGTCAGTGCGTGATCTTGGTGCCCAGCACTGCCAGGAACTGCGCCATCCAGGCCGGATGCGCGGGCCAGGCGGGCGCCGATACCAGGTTGCCATCCGTGTAGGCCTGGTCGACGGCAATCTCGGCGTAGGTGCCGCCCGCCAGCCGGACCTCGGGTGCGCAGGCGGGGTATGCCGAGCAGGTCCTGCCTTTCAGCACGTCGGCCGCAGCCAGGATCTGCGCGCCGTGGCAGACGGCGGCGATGGGCTTATTGGCCTTGTCGAAATGCCGCACGATCTCGAGCACCTTTTCATTCAGGCGAAGGTACTCGGGCGCGCGCCCGCCGGGGATCACCAGGCCGTCGTAGGACGAGGGCTCGACGCGATCGAAGTCGTAGTTCAGCGTGAAGTTGTGGCCGCGCTTTTCGGTGTAGGTCTGTGCGCCTTCGAAATCATGGATCGACGTGGCCACCGTGTCACCCGCCTTCTTGTCCGGGCAGACCGCATGCACCGTGTGGCCGACGGTCAGCAGCGTCTGGAACGGCACCATGGTTTCGTAGTCTTCGGCGTAGTCGCCGACCAGCATCAACAGTCGTTTGCTCATGATTGTCTCCGTGGGATGAGGGTGGCGTCCGGTTGCTTGCCCGCGGATCGGGCTCCGGTTCTTGATGTTCTTGACCCATTGTGCCCGCCGCGCCAGCGGACCAGGTGGTAGCGGGATACCACCGGGTTCCCTCTCTACTCCAGCGCCACCGTCACCGGTTTCGCGCCCAGCAGGTCCACCAGCACCTTCGGATCGATGCCCACCAGATAGCCGCGCCGCCCGCCGTTGATGTAGACCACGGGATACTCCAGCACGTCGGCTTCCACCCACACCGGCATCTTCTTGCGCGTGCCGAACGGCGACGTGCCGCCCACCTGATAGCCGGAATGGCGCTGCGCAACCTCGGGCTTGCAGGGCTCGACCTTTTTCAGGCCGGCCTGGCGCGCCAGGTTCTTGGTGGAGACCTCGCGGTCGCCGTGCATGACCACGATCAGCGGCTTGGCCGATTCGTCCTCCATCACAAGCGTCTTCACGACAGCGTGCGGGTCCAGACCGAGCTGGCGCGCGGCTTCGCCGGCGCCGCCGTGATCGACGTAGTCATACGTGTGTTCGGAATAGGCCACCTTGTGCTGCTTGAGGAATTGGGTGGCGGGCGTTTCGGAGACGTGGCGGGCTTTGCTCATTTTTGTGCCGGTGGGTAGGGAGATGGCGGCGGTCAGCCGCGTGGGTGATGGGCCGCGTGCAGCGCCTTCAGGCGTTCGCGCGCCACATGGGTGTAGATCTGCGTGGTGGAAATGTCCGCGTGGCCCAGCAGCATCTGCACGACGCGCAGGTCGGCGCCATGGTTCAGCAGATGCGTGGCGAAGGCGTGGCGCAGCACATGGGGCGACAAGGGCGCATTGACGCCGGCGAGCACAGCGTACTTCTTGACGAGTTGCCAGAACGCCTGCCGCGACATCGCCTCGGCGCGGCTGGTGATGAAAAGCGCATCGCTGACGCGGCCGGCGGCCAATTCGGGGCGTGCCGTGGCCAGGTACTGCGAAATCCAGTGCGCGGCTTCGGCGCCCAGCGGCACGAGGCGGTCCTTGCCGCCCTTGCCCAGGACCACGCGCACCACGCCTTCGTTCAGGCTGACGTCCAAGGCACGCACGCCGACCAGCTCGGACACACGCAGGCCCGTGGCGTACAGGGTTTCGAGCATGGCGCGGTCGCGCAGCCCGCGCGGCTGGCTGACGTCGGGCGCGCGCAGCAGCGCGTCCACCTGTTGCTCGGACAGCGTCTTGGGCATGCGCGGCGGCTGCTTGGCGGCGACCAGCGTCAGGCAGGGATCGCGCTCGGCGCGGTGTTCGCGCAGCGCCCAGGTGTAGAAGCGGCGCAGCGCGGCCAGCCGGCGGTTGGCGGTGGTGGCCCGGGTTTCTTCGTGACGGAAGGCAAACCAGGCCTCGATATCGGCCTTCTGCGCATCGCGGATCGGCTTGGCCGGGCCGGCGGGCAGGATCTGGGCACGCGCCGGCTCGCCGTGCCGGTCGGCCAGTTCCCGGGCGTAGGCGTCGGGGTCTTCAAGCCAGCGGGCAAAACCGGTCAGGTCGCGCCGGTAGGCGGCCAGGGTGTTGGCGGACAGGCCGTCTTCGAGCCACACGGCGTCGATGAAGGCGTCGATATCGGCCTGGGAGGCAAGCGGCTGGCGGGCGGTGGACATGGCGGGATTCTACGGCGCGGCGCGGCCGGGCAGGCGCTCGCCCACGCCTGCGGCGGCGGACTTGAGCCAGGCCTCGAATACCTTCAGCGCATCGGACCGTTCGCTGCGTTGCGGATAGCCGAAGTAATACCCCTGGCTGACCGCCAGCGACTGCGGCACCGGCATGGCAAGCGCGCCCTGGTCCAGCGCGGGCTGCGCCAGAAAGCGCGGCATCAGCCCGACGCCAAGTCCGGCTTGCACCGCCGCCATCACCATGGTGAAGAGCTCGTAGCGCGGGCCGCCAGCCGCCTGCGGTCCATACAGATATCCATTGGCCGTGTACCACTGGCGCCAGGCATCGGGCCGCGAGGCCAGATGCAGATGTGTCATCCCGGTCAGCGCGCCGCCGCCCTGCTCCGCCACGCGCGCCGCCAATTCGGGCGCGCAGACCGGCACCAGTTCGCGTTCCGGAAACAGCAGCCCTCCCTGCGTGCCGGGCCAGAGTCCGTCCCCGTGATACAGCGCGCCGTCGAACGGCTGGTCCTTGAATTGAAACGGCAGGGTGCGCACGGACAAGCTGACGGTGATGTCGCCGTGTTCGCGTTGGAAGTCAGCCAGACGCGGGATCAGCCAGGTGGTGGCCAGCGTGGGCACCACGGCGATGTGGATGCTGCGCCCCATGCCGGTCCGGCTGACGAGACCAAAGGTGTCTTTCTCGATCTGATCAAGATGGTGACGGATCCGGCCGGCGTATTCGGCGCCGTGATCGGTCAGCACGATGCGGCGGCGCACCCGCGTGAACAGTTGCACGCCCAGCCGCGCTTCCAGGCTGGCCACCTGACGGTAGACGGCGCTGTGCGTCAGCGACAGTTCTTCGGCGGCGCGCGAAAAGCTGCCCAGCCGGGCCGAGGCCTCGAACGCCTGCAGGGCCGTCAGATTGGGGATGCCGTTTCTCATGGAAATACCGCCGGAAGTCCGGCCCGCCGCCGTGCGCCCGCATGCGGCGGCGCACCAGCCGCCACGTGCCGGGGGATCAACAGAATGTGCAATTTTATCAATTGCGTTGTGCGCCCAGGGAACATATGCTCGGGAGTTCTACCCTAGGCTAACCACGACACCACCATGCCCCAGCAAGATTCCCGCCTTGGCGGTCACATTCTGGTCGACCAACTGGTCGCCCATGGCGTCAAACATGTCTTTTGTGTCCCCGGCGAAAGCTATCTGGCGGTGCTGGACGGCCTGCACGATGCCGACATCAAGGTCACGGTGTGCCGTCAGGAAGGCGGCGCGGCCATGATGGCCGACGCGCACGGCAAGCTGACCGGCGAGCCCGGCATCTGCATGGTGACGCGCGGTCCGGGCGCCTCCAATGCGCTGGCCGGTGTGCACATTTCCAAGCAGGACTCGTCGCCGATGATCCTGTTCGTGGGCCAGATCGAGCGCGGCATGCGCGAGCGCGAAGCCTTCCAGGAAATGGACTACCGCGCCGTGTTCGGCACGCAGGCCAAGTGGGTAACCGAGATCGATCAGGTCGAACGCATTCCCGAACTGATCTCGCGCGCCTTCCACATCGCCACGTCCGGCCGCCCCGGCCCGGTGGTGATCGCGCTGCCGGAAGACATGCTGGTCGAGGCCGCCAAGGTGGCCGACGCGCCGCGCTACGAAGTGATTGAATCCGCCCCCACCGCCGGCCAGCTGGCCGACCTGGAAAAACTGCTGGCCGATGCGAAGAACCCGGTCGCCATTCTGGGCGGCACGCGCTGGGACGCGCGCGCCGTGCAGGAGTTTGCCGACTTCGCACAACGCCATGCGCTGCCGACCGCCGTGTCGTTCCGCCGCCAGATGCTGTTCCCGGCCGATCATCCGTGCTTCATCGGCGACGTGGGCCTGGGCATCAATCCCGCCCTGCTCAAGCGCGTGGCCGACGCCGATCTGATCCTGCTGGTGGGCGGCCGCATGTCGGAAAACCCCAGCCAGGCGTACACGCTGCTGGATATTCCGGTGCCCAAGCAAAAGCTGGTGCACGTGCATCCCGATGCCGCCGAGCTGGGCCGGGTGTACCGCCCTACCCTGGCCATCAACACATCGCCGTCCGCCTTTGCCGCGTCGCTGGCGGACCTGAAGGCGCCCGCCACTCCGGTCTGGGCCGATGGCACCAAGGCCATGCGCGAGTCGTACCTGAAATGGAGCGACCCCGAAACCGTTACCACGCCCGGTGCGCTGCAGTTGGGCCAAGTGATGGCGTACCTGGAAAAGACGTTGCCGGCCGATGCCATCATGACCAACGGCGCGGGCAACTACGCCACCTGGCTGCATCGCTTCCACCGCTTCACGCGCTTTGGCACTCAACTGGCCCCCACATCCGGATCCATGGGCTACGGCCTGCCGGCGGCCGTGGGCGCCAAGCGCGTGTGGCCCGACAAGACCGTCGTGTGCTTTGCGGGCGACGGCTGCTTCCTGATGCATGGCCAGGAATTCGCCACGGCGGTGCAGTATGACCTGCCCATCGTCGTGATCCTGGTGGACAACGGGATGTACGGCACGATCCGCATGCACCAGGAAAAGCACTATCCGGGCCGCATTTCCGCGACCGAGCTCAAGAACCCCGATTTCGCCGACTACGCGCGCGCCTTTGGCGGCCACGGCGAACGCGTGGAAACCACCGAACAGTTCGGTCCGGCCTTTGAACGGGCATTGGCCAGCGGCAAGCCCGCGATCCTGCACTGCTTCATCGACCCGGAAACCATCAGCCCGTCCACGACCCTCGAGAAGATCCGCGAGGCGGCGCTGAAGGCCCAACACTGAACCCTGCACGGGCGGAATAGCCGGCAACCCCACCGGCGGGGCGCCCAGGCGCACCGCCGTGCAAACCCCAACTTGCCGCCCGAATTATTTTAAGTTTAAACTTTCCAGATTCCGATCACGGAAATCCATAGCGGAGACCCAGCATGTCCTCGAACCCCTCATTCCACTGGCAAGATCCTCTGTTGCTGGACCAGCAACTGACCGACGAAGAGCGTATGGTGCGCGATGCCGCCTACGCCTACTCGCAGGACAAGCTGGCTCCCCGCGTGCTCAACGCCTTCCGCAACGAGAAGACCGATCCCGAGATCTTCTCCGAAATGGGCGAACTGGGCCTCCTGGGCGCCACGATCCCCGTCGAATACGGTGGCGCCGGCCTGAACTACGTCAGCTACGGCCTGATCGCCCGTGAAGTCGAACGCGTCGACTCCGGCTACCGCTCGATGATGAGCGTGCAGTCCTCGCTGGTGATGGTGCCGATCAACGAATTCGGCTCCGAAGAACAAAAGAAGAAGTACCTGCCCAAGCTGGCGCGCGGTGAATGGATCGGCTGCTTCGGCCTGACCGAACCCAACCACGGCTCCGACCCCAACGGCATGGAAACTCGCGCCGTCAAGACGGCCGACGGCTACAAGGTCAGCGGCAACAAGATGTGGATCACCAACTCGCCCATCGCGGACGTGTTCGTGGTGTGGGCCAAGTGCGTCGGCGGCGACTTCGACGGCAAGATCCGCGGCTTCATCCTTGAAAAGGGCATGAAGGGCCTGTCGGCCCCCGCCATCCACGGCAAGGTCGGCCTGCGCGCGTCGATCACCGGCGAAATCGTCATGGACGAAGTGGAAGTGTCCGCCGACCAGATGATGCCCGGCGTGTCCGGCCTGAAGGGTCCGTTCACCTGCCTGAACTCCGCCCGCTACGGCATCGCCTGGGGCGCTGTCGGCGCCGCCGAGGCCTGCTGGCACACCGCCCGCCAGTACACCCTGGACCGCAAACAGTTCGGCCGCCCCCTGGCCGCCAACCAGCTCATCCAGAAGAAGCTGGCTGACATGCAAACCGAAATCACGCTGGCCCTGCAAGGCTGCCTGCGTCTGGGCCGCATGAAGGACGAAGGCACCGCCGCCGTCGAAATCACCTCGATCATGAAGCGCAACTCGTGCGGCAAGGCGCTGGACATCGCCCGCCTGGCGCGCGACATGCTCGGCGGCAACGGCATCTCCGACGAGTTCGGCGTCGCCCGCCACCTGGTGAACCTGGAAGTGGTCAACACCTACGAAGGCACCCACGACGTGCACGCCCTCATCCTGGGCCGTGCGCAGACGGGCATCCAGGCGTTTTATTGATCGCCTGCCTCATGTAGCGAAGAAAGCCGCCTGCTTAGGCGGCTTTTTTATGTCCGAATGCAATAAGCCATACGCCCGATCCCGCCCCGCCTGCCCATTGCCGTAAGCCCGACTAGGCGTACGCCTGTACACCTCGTACGCTTTACCGGTCCCTTTCCGAGGAGTCGCGCATGCAAGGCATCACCCCCCTGCGCCTGGCGGCAGTCATCGCCATGGCTTTCGTCGCCCACGGCGCTCAGGCCGCCACGACGCTCACCATGACCACCGAGTACCCGGCGACTTCCATGCCGGGCCAAGGCGTGTCCACGTTTGCCGAGCTGGTGCGCGCCAAGTCGGCGGGCAACGTCATCATCGACACGAGTTTCGACGCGGCCAAGGGCATCAAGTCCGGCGACATGATTGACGCGGTTCAAACGCGCAAGGTGGATGCGGGCGACGCCTTCGCCGGCGCGCTGGCCACGAAGTATCCGCTGTTCGGCGTGTCGTCCCTGCCCTTCCTGGCGGACTCGCTGTCCAAGGCGCGCAACCTCAACAAGGCCGCCCGTCCGGCGTACGAGAAGCTGCTGGCTGCGCATGGCCAGAAGCTGCTCTACACCACGCCGTGGCCGGCGTCGGGCATCTGGTCCAAGCAGAAGGTGGACAGCGTGGCAGCGCTGAAGCGCCTGACCATCCGCACCTATGACGCCACGTCGCAGGACGTCATGCAGCGTGCCGGCGCGCGCGCGGAGAACATCTCGTTTGCGGACGCCATGCCGCGCATCGCGTCGGGCGAGGTCAATGCGGTGCTGTCCTCCGGCGACGGCGGCGCGGGCCGCAAGTTGTGGGAGTACCTGCCCCACTTCGCGGAGATCAACTACGCCATGCCGATCTCGGTAGCGACGATGAATCTGAAGGCGTACGAGGCGCTGGATGCGCGGTCGCGCAAGGCCATCGACCAGGCGGCCGCGCAGACCGAGACCGAGCAGTGGAAACGCATCGAAGGCCGCCTGCAGCAGAACTACGCGAACATGCGCAAAAACGGCGTGGCCATCAACACCGCTGTGCCGCCCGCGGTGCGCAAGGCGTTGCAGGACGCATCCAAGGAATCGATCAACGCCTGGAAAGCGGCGGCCGGCCCGGAAGGGGCCGCCATTCTCAAGCAGGCGAGCAAGCGGTAGACAAAAGCCGCGCCTAGTTGTTGCCGGACAGGTCGAACAGGCTGGTCGCGTCCATTTCCAGCACGCTTTCGTCGTGCTGGTTCACGACCGTCCACGCCCAGTTGATGATGCCCAGATCCGGGCGCGAGGACGAGTGGCGCGCGCCTTGCACGCGCGCGTGCAAGTGCAGGGTATCGCCAGGGCGGACCGGCGTGCGCCAGCGGACTTCGCCCAGGCCGGGCGAACCGAAGGATTCGGAATCATGCAGGGCGGCGTCGACCGCCATGCGCATGGCCAGCGCGCAGGTGTGCCAACCGCTGGCGATGAGGCCGCCCCACCGGCCTTCCGCGGCGCGCTGCGGATCGGTGTGAAACCACTGAGGATCGAATTGGCGGGCAAACGCCAGGATCTCCGCTTCCGTCACGGTGACCGGCCCGCCCTTGATCACCATGCCGTCCTTGAATTCCGCGAACTTCATGTTGTTTTTCCCCGTGCAAACGAAACGGCGCGCCCAGGCGCGCCGATCGTCACGCAACTGTTGTTGTGGTCAGTAAGTCTCGAAGTGCAGCCGGCCTTCACGGCGCAGCGCTTCATGCAGGATAGACCAATCCTCGCCCGACTGCACCACCACTTCGCGCAGCGCGTCCAGCACGCCGACCTCCATGCCCTTCAGGCCGCAGACGTAGATGCAGGTGTTGCGGTCCGCCAGCAAACCACGGACCTGCGCGGCGCGCTCGCGGATCAGATCCTGCACGTAGCGCTTGGGCTGGCCGGGTTCGCGCGAGAGCGCCAGGTTGATGTCGATGAAATCACGCGGCAGCTTCATCAACGGCCCGAAGTACGGCAGCTCGCGTTCGGTGCGCGCGCCGAAGAAAAGCATGAGCTTGCCGATGTCCGCCGTGCCGATCAGGCGGCGGCTGCGCTCCGTCATGGCGCGCATCGGCGCGGAACCTGTGCCCGTGCAGATCATGATGAGGTTGGCCTTCGGATGATTCGGCATCAGGAAGGTGTGGCCGAACGGGCCAATCACCTGCACCGTGTCGTTCTTCGCCAGGTCGCACAGATAGTTTGAGCAGACGCCGTGCGCGGCCTCTCCACCGTGATCCTGCGTGACGCGCTTTACCGTCAGCGACAGGTTGTTGTAGCCCGCGCGTTCGCCATCGCGCGGGCTGGCCAGCGAATACTGGCGCGCGTGATGCGGCCGGCCCATCGCGTCCACGCCCGGCGGCAGGATGCCGATCGACTGCCCTTCCAGCACCGGAAACGGCTGCTCGCCGAAATCCAGCACGATGTGGTGGATGTCGCTTTCCGTGTCGGCGCCGGTGACGCGGTAGTTGCCCACCACCGTCGCGGTAATCGGCGTCTTGTGCGTGTAGAGATTCACATAGGGGTGCGCGGCAGACCACGGGGGGACTGCCGCGCCGGGCGTCACAAGCGTCGCCGGCGGCGTTGCCGGTTCAGCCTGCGGGTCCGCGGCGACCTGCTGCGCGCCATCGTCCGCAACCGCAACGTCCAATGGCAACGACTTTTCCTGCGGCAGCTCTTCCCAGCCAAACTGGTCCTGCACGGAATAGGCCTCGGCGCGCACCACCAGCCGCCAGTTGTCGATGGAACCCGTCGGGCACGGCGGCACGCAGGCCATGCAGCCGTTGCAGATCTCCGGATCCACCACGTAGTTGTTCGAATCGTGCGTGATCGCATCGACCGGACAGGTCTCTTCGCAGGTATTGCAGCGGATGCAGATCTCGGGATCGATCAGATGCTGCTTCAGGACTTCCACCGGTAATGGGGCGTTCATCGCCGTCCTCCCAAACGCGCGGGCACGTGGCCCGCGCGGCCATCAGTTGAAACGCACGTACTCGAAATTCACCGGCTGGCGGTTGACGCCCATGACGGGCGGCGCGATCCAGTTGGCGAATTTGCCCGGTTCCGTGACCCGGCCCATCAGCGACGCAACGAACGCGCGATCTTCCGGTGTGGGCAGCCACTTGTGCTGGTTGGCCTGCCATTGCGATTCGGACACGATCTCGCCTTCGGGCGACATGCGGATGCCGGCCAGCGTGCCGATCTGGCGGTTGAACGCCTTGTGCGGCACCTGCAGGCGAAAGGCCAGGCCGCTCTTTTCGATGACCTTGTTCCAGCGGCCGATGCCGGCAACCGAGTCGCGGATGAAGTCATCGCGCAGCACTTCGTTCAGCGCGTTCAGCATCGGCACCTCGATCTCCGTCAGCTTGCCGTTGCTGACGTTCAGCACGCGGTACGTGTCGTTCTTGAGCTGATGGTCGTCGTTGCGCTTGGTCTCTTCGTAGCGGCCCTTCAGGCCCGATCCGTAGAAGATGGCTGCGTTGGACGACTGGTCCGCGCCGAAGAGGTCAATGGTGACGCTGTAGTGGAAGTTCAGGTAGCGCTGGATGGTGGGCAGGTCGATCACGCCGGCCGCGCGCACGGCTTGCGGATCGTCGGTCTTCAGTTCCTTCATCACTTCGCAGGTGCGCTGGATGACGCGCGAGATGCCGGACTCGCCGACGAACATGTGGTGCGCTTCCTCGGTCAGCATGAACTTGGTCGTGCGGGCCAGCGGATCGAAGCTGGATTCGGCCAGCGCGCACAACTGGAACTTGCCGTCGCGGTCGGTGAAGTACGTGAACATGTAGAACGCCAGCCAGTCGGGCGTCTTCTCGTTGAAGGCGCCCAGGATGCGCGGGTTGTCGGAATCGCCCGAGCTGCGCTGCAGCAGCGCATCGGCTTCCTCGCGTCCGTCGCGTCCAAAGTAACGGTGCAGCAGGTACACCATCGCCCAAAGATGCCGCCCTTCTTCGACGTTGATCTGGAACAGGTTGCGCAGGTCGTACTGCGACGGCGCGGTCAGGCCCAGATGGCGCTGCTGCTCGATCGAGGCCGGTTCCGTGTCGCCCTGCGTGACGATGATGCGGCGCAGGTTGGCGCGATGCTCGCCCGGCACGTCCTGCCACACGTCGCGGCCGATGTTTTCGCCGAAATGGATCTTGCGCTGCCCGTCCTGCGGCGCCAGGAAGATGCCCCAGCGGTAATCCGGCATGCGCACATGGTTGAAGTGCGCCCAGCCGTCGGGCTCGACGCTGACCGCCGTGCGCAGATAGACGTCGAAACCATGCGAGCCATCAGGCCCCATGTCCTGCCACCATTGCAGGTAATTGGGCTGCCAGTGCTCCAGCGCACGCTGCAACGTACGGTCGCCGGACAGGTTGACGTTGTTGGGAATCTTGTCGGTGTAGTTGATGCCGGACATGTCTCTCTCCTGATTCTTGGAATGGGGCGCCAGCCGCGCGGCGCTTGGGTCTCAGGACCACCGGGCCGGCGCGCATGACGCCTGGCCGCCCGTTGGCCGAACGCTAGCCGCCTAGACGCGGTTCCAGTCGAATGCCGCCTGCTCGCCCTTGCCGTACAGCTTGAGCGCACCCTTGTCGCCCGCTGCGTTGGGGCGGTTGAAGATCCAGTTCTGCCAGGCGGTCAGCCGGCCGAAGATGCGGGTTTCCATGGTTTCCTGCCCGCCGAAACGCAAGTTGGCTTCCAGGCCGGTCAACGCATCGGGCGACAGCGCGCGGCGCTCTTCCAGCGCCAGCCGCACTTCGTCGTCCCAGTCGATGCTGTCGGGCGCGTAGGTGATGAGGCCCAGCTCCAGCGCGGCGGATGCCGGCAGGCTGCGGCCGGCCTGCGCGCGCACCGCTTCCAGCGGCTGCGTCTCGCCGTAAAAGCGCCGTTGCAGGCGGCTCTGGCCGTTCACCATGGGGTACGCGCCAAAATTGCGCTCGCCCACCACGATCTGCGGCGGCGGGGCGTCGATGGCTTCGTCGTCCTCCACGTCCAGCATGTAGCTGCGGTCCGCAGCCAGCGCCAGTTCCAGCAGCGTGCCCGCAAAGCACGAGCCCGGTTCGATCAGCGCGAACAGGCTGCGCGACGTCACGTCCAGCCGCGCCAGCGTGCGGCGCAGCATGCCGGCGGTCTCGCGCACGAACCAGTGGTCGGCGTGCCGTTCCAGCGCCGCGTCGGCCGCAAGCACCGCCTCGGCGTCGCCCTCGGTCTTCAGGATCCAGGTGCCGATGTCCAGCTCGTTGGTGCGCATCGACAGGATGGCGTCATCCAGTTCGCGCGCCATCTGCAGCGGCCACCAGGCGGCGCCCGCGGCAACGATGGCCTGCAATTCCGTTTCGACGCGGCCTTGCGGCGCGCGAACCGTCCACGTCGCCTGACGCTTTTCGCGGTCAAGTTGCACGTCGACGTAGCGATAGGACAGGCTGGTCTCGGTCTCGGTGCGTTGCAGCGGCGTCAGCGACACGCCCTGCTCGTCCGCCGGGCGGTGGCTGTCCTGCGCCAGCGCCAGTGCGCGGGCGCGGACTTCTTCCTCGAAGCGGGCTGGCTTGACCACGTCGTCCACCAGCCGCCAGTCCTTGGCGCGTTGCCCGCGCACGCCCTCGACCAGCGTGCAGAAGATGTCGGCATGATCGTGCCGCACGCGGCGCTTGTCCGTGACGCGGGTCAGGCCGCCCGTGCCGGGCAGCACGCCCAGCAGCGGCACTTCGGGCAGGGCCACGGACGACGAACGGTCGTCGATCAGCAGGATTTCGTCGCAGGCCAGCGCCAGTTCGTACCCGCCGCCCGCGCACGCGCCGTTCAGCGCGGCAATGAACTTCAAGCCGCCGTGGCGGCTGGAGTCTTCAATGCCGTTACGGGTTTCGTTGGTGAACTTGCAGAAGTTCACCTTCCAGGCGTGGGTGGACAAGCCCAGCATGAAGATGTTGGCGCCGGAACAGAAGATCCGGTCCTTCATGCTGGTGACGACCACGCTGCGCACTTCGGGGTGTTCGAAACGGATGCGCTGCAGGGCGTCATGCAGTTCGATGTCGACGCCCAGGTCGTACGAATTGAGCTTGAGCTTGTAGCCGGGGCGCAGGCCGCCGTCTTCGGCGACATCCATGGCCAATGTCGCGACCGCACCGTCGAAGGCCAGGCGCCAATGCCGGTACTGGGCGGGATCGGTTCGAAAGTCGACCCGGCTGATGGGGCTGCTCATAGTGTGTCTCCTCATACGCCCTGTGCTCGGACAGGAAAAATACTGCACCACATGAATTATTATGCAGATTAGTGCAGGCGATTTGGAGCGTCAAGCGGAATATGCAGAAAAGTGCAGATCCCGAAGGACGGGAGGCGGAAAGCAAAAGGCCGCCCTCGAAGGGGCGGCCTTATCGCACATCAACCGGGCGAGCGGGCGGTGCAGCGCTATAGCGGCAGCCCGCAAGCCTTGCGCACCTGCGTACGCAGACCGGCAAAGCTTTCGGGCACTTCCAGATTGCTGGTCACCCAGGTCAGATCGGCCTTGGCATAGAACGCTTCGCGTCCGGCCAGGATGCGCTTCAAGTCAGCCATCGCTTCGTTGTTGCCCGACATCGGGCGGAAGTCGCCCTGCGCCATGACGCGGCTCATGTGCTCTTCGGGCGTGGCGCGCAGCCAGACCGTATAGCAGTGGGTCAGCAGCAGGTTCAAGGTTGCGGGTTCGGACACCAGACCGCCAGGCGTCGCCAGCACCATTTCCGGGTAGATCTGCACGGCCTCTTCCAGCGCGCGCCGTTCGTAGCGGCGATAGGCATTGGGACCGTAAAGGTTGTGGATCTCCAGGATGCCGCAGCCGGCCACCCGCTCGATCTCGCGGTTCAGTTCCACGAAGGGGTAGCCAAGATCGTCGGCCAACATCTGGCCCAGCGTCGACTTGCCCGCACCGCGCAGGCCGATGAGCGCCACGCGCTGCGTACGGTTTGGGCGCTGGGCTCCGGCGCCCACGCCAAACAATTGCGTCAGCGCCTCGCGCGCACGCTGCAGATCGGATTCGGTGCGCCCGCTGAGCAATTCCCGGATCAGCAACCAGTCGGGCGATTCCGTGGTCACGTCGCCAACCAGTTCGGCCAGCGCGCAATTGAAGGCGCGCGCAATCTGCAGCAACACCAGGATCGACGCGTTGCCGACGCCGTGCTCCAGATTGGCCAGGTGGCGTTCGGACACGCCGGTCGCCTGGGACAGCCCCTTGCGCGTCATGCCGCGGATGGCGCGCAGGCGGCGCACGCGCTCGCCCAGGGCGATCAGAAAGGGCTCGCGCCGGGGTTCGATGGGCGCCGTGTCTAGCGCTTGATTCATGGTTCGACTGACTCCGCAAAAACCCTGATTACCGCTCTTTTATGCACTATAGTGCTTGACCCACATCAACGGAAGCACTATTTTTCCATCCAACGAGTCCACAGCCGATCCGGTGCAAAAAAACAGCAGTCCACAGGACTGCCGAGCGCCGACAGTGTAAAGGAGCCGCCTGGTGAGTACGCCTGACCAATTCCATGCCCTGATGCGCGACGTGACGCGTCTGACGGCCGGCCAGCCGCTGGATGCAGCGCTGCAGGCCCGGCTCAATGACGCGGCCGGTCCGGACAGCGCGCTGTTCCAGGACATCTTTGCCACCTGTAGGCAGGGCGTGGCCGACGGCTGGATGTGCAACCGCGAAGGCGGCGGCATCAAGTACGGCCGGGTCATCAAGCCCGCCGATGACCTGGGCGGCTGCTCGGTGGACGTCGTCGACATGATCGACCTGGCCGGCCCGCACCACGCGCATCCCAATGGCGAGATCGACATGATCATGCCGCTCACCGAAGACGCCCGCTTTGATGGCCACGGGGCCGGCTGGCTGGTCTACGGCCCGGGGTCGGCGCACTGTCCCACCGTGACGCAGGGCCGCGCCCTGGTGCTGTATCTGCTGCCCGGCGGGGCCATCGAATTCACGCGCCCCGGCTGACAGCCGGTTCGGAGACCCGCCCTGCCGCCAACAACAACCACAGGCACGGCGTCCGCCCACCAGGACATCAGGAGACAACCGTGAACACCTGCCCCGCCGAACTGAATTTCGCCAGCCACCTGGCAGCGCTGAACGCGCCGCGCGCCAACAAGCTGGCCTACATCGACGACACCCGCCAGCTCACGTACGGAGATCTGGCCGAGCGCGTGGCCCGCATGGCCGGAGCACTGCGCAATCTGGGCCTGCGCCGCGAGGAACGCATCCTGTTGCTGATGCAGGACACGGCCGACTGGCCGGTGGTGTTCCTGGGCGCGCTGCACGCCGGCGTGGTGCCGGTGGCCGTGAACACGCTGCTCACCGCCGACGACTACGCCTACATCATTGCGCACAGCCGCGTTCGGGCCGTGTTCGTGTCGGGCGCATTGCTGCCGGTGCTGCAATCGGCGCTGGCCCAGGCCCCGGCGGATATCGAACACCTGGTCGTTTCGCAGCCGGGCGCAAACCTGCCGGACGGCGCCCACGAATTCGAATCCCTGCTGGCGGCCGCCCCGCTCGCGCCCGCCGCGCGGACGCTGTCCGACGAGATTGCGTTCTGGCTGTACTCGTCCGGGTCCACGGGCAAGCCCAAGGGCGTGGTGCACACGCACGGCAATCTCTGGCACACGGCCGAACTCTATGCCAAACCCGTGCTCGGCATCCGCGAAGACGACGTGGCGTTCTCGGCTGCGAAGCTGTTCTTTGCGTACGGCCTGGGCAATGGCCTGACGTTTCCGCTGTCGGTGGGCGCCACCGTCGTGCTGATGGCCGAGCGCCCCACGCCGCAGGCCGTGTTCCAGCGTCTGGTCCGGCATCGTCCCACGGTTTTTTATGGCGTGCCGACGCTGTATGCCAGCATGCTGGCCTCGCCCGACCTGCCCGCCCGCGAGCAGGTGGCCATGCGCGTCTGCACGTCCGCCGGCGAAGCCCTGCCGCGCGACATCGGCGAGCGCTTCACGCGCCATTTCGGTTGCGAAATCCTGGACGGCATCGGCTCGACCGAGATGCTGCACATCTTTATTTCGAACCGCGCAGGCCAGTTGCGCTACGGCACCACGGGCAAGCCCGTGCCCGGCTACGAGGTGCAATTGCGCGACGACAATGGCGCGCCGGTTGCGCCGGGCGCCATCGGCGATCTCTACATCAAGGGCCCCAGCGCCGCGCTGATGTACTGGAACAACCGCGACAAGACGCGTCAGTGCTTCCTGGGCGACTGGCTGAAAAGCGGCGACAAGTACGTGTGCGATCCAGACGGCTACTACACCTACGCCGGCCGCAGCGACGACATGATCAAGGTCAGCGGCCAGTACGTGTCGCCGGTGGAAGTCGAGAACATCCTGATCCAGCACGAGGCGGTGCTGGAAGCCGCTGTGATCGGCGTGCCGGATCACGACGGCCTGGTCAAGACGAAGGCCTATGTGGTGCTGCGCGCCGGCTTCGAGCCCGACGCGCAGACTGGCGCCGCCTTGCAGCATTACGTGAAGCAGCATCTGGCGCCGTTCAAGTACCCGCGCCAGATCGATTTCCTGGAAGAACTGCCCAAGACCGCCACCGGTAAGATCCAGCGGTTCCGCCTGCGCGCGCTGGAAGAGGCCGCGCTATGACCACCGCCACCGGGGCTGCCACGGTCTTTGCCACCCTCCACGCGCGCGGCCGCGACATGCGGCTGGAATGCGCGTGGATCGCGCCGGAACGCGTTCATACGCCGCTCATCGTGTTCCTGCACGAGGGGCTGGGATCGGTGTCGATGTGGAAGGACTTTCCGCAACGCGTCTGCGAGGCGGCCGGCTGCCGCGGCCTGGTGTATTCGCGCTACGGCTATGGCCAGTCCACCGCGCGCCCGCTGCGCGAAGCCTGGCCTGTGGACTTCATGCATCGCGAGGCGCACGAGGTGCTGTCCGCCCTGCTTGAAGTTTTGGGCGTGAACGCGCACCACGACAAGCCCGTGTTGTTCGGCCATAGCGACGGCGGCTCGATCGCATTGCTGTACGCCGCGCGGTATCCGGATAAGGTCGCCGGCGTGGTCGCGGCCGCGCCCCACATCTTTGTCGAGGACATCTCGGTGGCCAGCATCGCGCAGGCGCGGCAGGCCTATCTGGAATCGGACCTGCGTGCGCGGCTGGGGCGTCATCACCAGGATGTGGACTCGGCATTCTGGGGCTGGAACGACATCTGGTTGAAGCCCGAATTCCGCGCGTGGAACATCGAAGGCGAACTGAACCGTATCACCTGTCCCGTGCTGGCCATCCAGGGCATGGACGACGAATACGGCACGCTGGAGCAGGTGCGCGGCATCCGCCGGCGCGCGCCGCAGACCGAATTGCTGGAGATACCGGCGTGCGGGCATTCGCCGCACCGGGATCAACCCACCACCGTTGTCCAGGCCGTCGCACGCTTTGTGGGCGCGCTGGAAAAACCCGGTTGACCCAGGCCGCGCGATCGGCCCGGCGTTAGCCCATAACAAGCACGGAGACAAACCATGAACCACGTCCTGACCCGGGCTGCGCTGGCCGCCGCCCTGACGATCGCCGCAAGCGGCGCGCATGCCGACGATAAGCTCAAGGTCGGCTTCATGCTGCCCTACAGCGGCACCTTCGCCGCGCTGGGCAACGCCATCGAGAACGGCTTCAAGCTCTACGTCGCCGAGCAGGGCGGCAAGCTGGGCGGGCGCGAGATCGAATACTTCAAGGTGGACGACGAATCCAATCCGGCCAAGGCTGCGGAGAACGCCAACCGCCTCATCAAGCGCGACCAGGTGGACGTGCTGATCGGCACGGTGCATTCGGGCGTGGCGATGGCGCTGGCCAAGGCGGCCAAGGACGCCGACACCACACTCATCGTGACCAACGCCGGGGCGAACGCGATCACCGGCCCGCTGTGCGGCCCCGGCATCTTCCGCACCTCGTTCACCAACTGGCAACCGGCCTATGCGATGGGACCGGTGGCCTATGCCAAGGGCCACAAGACGGCCGTGACAATCACGTGGAAATACGCGGCGGGCGACGAGGCCATCGGCGGCTTCAAGGAAGGCTTCGAGAAGGCCGGCGGCAAGGTCGTGCGCGAACTGAGCCTGCCGTTTCCCAACGTGGAGTTCCAGTCGCTGCTGACGGAGATTGCCGCGCTCAAGCCCGACATGGTCTTCACCTTCTTTGCGGGCGGCGGCGCCGTGAAATTCGTGCAGGACTACCACGCGGCCGGCCTGGACAAGACGATTCCGCTGTACGGCTCGGGTTTCCTGACGGACGGCACGCTGCAGGCGCAGGGCGCATCCGCGCAGGGGCTGCTGACCACGCTGCACTATGCCGACGGCCTGAACACGCCGCGCGACAACGCGTTCCGTGCCGACTATTCCAAGGCGTACAAGATGCAGCCGGACGTCTATGCGGTGCAAGGCTATGACGCCGCGCAGCTCATGCAGTCGGGCCTCACGGCCGTGAAGGGCGATTTCTCGAAGAAGGAAGCCTTTCGCAGCGCCATGCGCACGGCAACCGTCGACAGCCCGCGCGGCTCGTTCACGCTGTCCAAGGCGGGCAACCCGGTGCAGGACATCTACCTGCGCCGCGTCGATGGCCTGGAGAACAAGGTCGTCGAAGTCGCGGTTCAGAAGCTGGCCGACCCCGCCCGCGGCTGCAAGCTGTAACGCCACGCACCGCGTCCGCCACAGGGAGGCCCCATGGACATCAGCATCCTGCTCATTCAGAGCCTGAACGCATTCCAGTACGGCTTGCTGCTGTTCCTGGTGGCCAGCGGACTCACGCTGATCTTCGGGATCATGGGCATCATCAATCTGGCCCACGGCAGTTTCTACATGATCGGCGCGTACATGGCGTTTGCGCTGGGTCCGGTGGTGGACCGCTGGCTGGGCGGCGGCTTTCTCACGACGCTGGCGGTCTGCGTGCTGGCCGCCGCCGTACTGGGCTACCTGCTGGAAGCCGCGTTCTTCAGCTACCTGTACAAGCGCAACCACTTGCAGCAGGTGCTGATGACCTACGGCCTGATCCTGGTGTTCGAGGAGCTGCGCAGCATTCTTGTCGGCAACGACGTGCACGGGGTGCCGCTGCCATCGTGGCTGCAGGGCAGCATTGCGCTGGGCGACGTGATGACATATCCCGTCTACCGGCTCTTCATCTCGGCCGTGGGCATTGCGGTGGCGCTGCTGCTGTACTGGGTCATCTCGCGCACGCGGCTGGGCATGATGCTGCGTGCCGGGGCCAGCAACCGCGAGATGATCAGCTCGCTGGGCATCGACATCAACAAGCTTTACCGTGTGGTGTTCGCGGCGGGCGTGGCGCTGGCGGCGCTGGCCGGCAGCATTGCCGCGCCCGTGTCGTCGGTCTATCCCGGCATGGGCAACGGCGTGCTCATCATCTGCTTCGTGGTGGTGGTGATCGGCGGCATCGGGTCGATCCGCGGCGCCTTCCTGGCCGCGATGCTGGTGGGCTTTGCCGAGACCTTCGGCCAGGTGCTGTTCCCTTCCGCGGCGGGCGTGCTGGTCTATCTGCTGATGGCCTTCATTCTGCTATGCAAGCCCGAAGGGCTGTTCAAACAGGGCTAGGTCCTGTCGACATCAAAAGGACCCTCTCGCATGCGCACGCCTCTGCTCAACCGACTTCTACCCTTTGCCGCGCTGCTGGCGCTGGCCGCCTTTTCGTTCAGCGGCAGTGATTACTACACCGGCCTTGCGGTGAAGATCATGATCTACGCGATCTTCGCGCTGAGCCTGCAACTGCTGGTCGGCGGCGCCGGGCTGGTCAGCCTGGGACACGCCGCGTTCTTCGGCATCGGCGCGTACGTGGCGGCGCTGCTGTCGCCGGAGTCGGAAGCGGCCGGGCTGTGGTGGCTGCTGCCAGCCGCCCTGCTCGCAGCCGCCGCCTATGCGCTGGTCACCGGCGCGCTCGCGCTACGCACGCGCGGCGTGTACTTCATCATGGTCACGCTGGCCTTCTCGCAGATGGCCTACTACGTCTTCCACGACACCAAGATCGGCGGCGGCAGCGACGGCATCTATCTGTACTTCCGGCCCGAACTCTCGCTGGGCGGCTGGATGCCGTTCGATTTAAGCAATGGCAGCACGTTCTACTTCTTCGTCCTGGCGTGCCTGGCGCTGGCGTGGGGGTTTCTGGCGCTGCTGCGGCGCTCGCCCTTCGGCGCGGCGCTGGCCGGCATTCGCATCAACGAACAGCGCATGCGCGCGGCGGGCTATTCGACCTATCCGTACAAGCTGGCCGCGTACGTCATCGGCGCCACGCTCGCAGCGCTGGCGGGCTTTCTGTTTGCGTTGAAGGACGGCTTCGTCACGCCCGAACTGCTGGCGTGGGAACAGTCCGGCTTGGTGCTGCTGATGGTCATCCTGGGCGGCATGGGCAGTCTGGGCGGCGCGGTGCTGGGCACGGTGACGATGGTGCTGCTGCAGGAACTGTTCCAGTCGCAGGAGTTGTTTGGCGACTACGCGCGCCACTGGCATCTGCCGCTGGGCATCGCGATCATTGCGCTGGTGGCGTTGCTGCCGAACGGGCTGGCAGGATTGCCGGCGCAATGGCGCGAGCGCCGGCAGGCACGCTTGGCGGATGCTGGAAAGGGCGCAGGCAAGGACACCCGAATCGACAACCGAAGCGACACCCGAAGCGACCCCGGCCGAGACGCCATCACGCCGTCACGCGCGCCCTCCAAAACGCCCGCACCCCGCCTGCCGATTCAGGGAGAACGCCATGTCTGATGTCCTGCTCGCCGCCACCGCGGTCACGCGCCGATTCGGCGGTCTCACGGCGGTCAACGGCGTGTCGCTGCAATTGCAGCGCGGCCAGGTGCACGCCGTCATCGGCACCAATGGGGCGGGCAAGTCCACGCTCATCAACATCCTGTCGGGCGAACTGGCGGCCAGCAGCGGGCAGGTCACGCTGGCGGGCCGCGACATCACCGCCTGGCCGCAGCCCGAGCGTGCACGCGCCGGGCTGGGCCGCAGCTACCAGCGATCCACGATCTTTCCCGAACTGAGCGTGTTCGAGAACTGCAGGCTTGCGGCGCAGGCCAGCCGGCAGCGCTTCTGGCACTGGTGGCGCGACGCCGCGAGCTGCCGCCGCAGCGCCGACCTGGCCGGCGAGGCGCTGGACCGCACGGGCCTGACGGGAGACGCGATGCAACCCGCCGGTCTGCTGGCCCACGGCCGCAAGCGCCAGCTGGAGATCGCGATGTGCCTGGCGGGCGAACCGCAGGTGCTGCTGCTGGACGAACCGCTGGCGGGCATGGGCCCCGAAGAAACCGACCGTATCCTCGACCTGCTGCAAACGCTGAAGGCCGGCCACGCGATCCTGCTGGTCGAACACGACATGGACGCGGTGTTCCGCATCGCCGAAACCATCACCGTGATGGTCAACGGCAGCGCGATCGCCAGCGGCGCGCCGGCTCAGATCCGCGCCAATCCCGAGGTGCGCACCGCCTACCTGGGCGAAGACGGACAAGGAGCGCATTGATGCACACGCTGATCGAAGCCGGCGGCCTGCACGTCTACTACGGCGCCAGCCATGTGTTGCGAGGCGTGGACATGCACATCGCACCGGGCGAATCCGTGGGTCTGGTGGGCCGCAATGGCATGGGCAAGACCACGCTCATCCGCAGCCTGATGGGCCATGTGAAAAGCGCGCAGGGCAACGTGCGGGTGCGGGGCAGCGACTGCACGCATGCGCAGCCGCACGCGATTGCGCGTATGGGTGTGGCCTACGTGCCCGAGGGGCGCGGCATCTTTCCCAATCTGAACGTGCGCGAGAACCTGCAGGTCGCCGCAAGGCCGGGCAAGCGCGCCGGCCAGGACTGGACGTATGCGCGCGTGCTGGACACGTTTCCGCGCCTGCGCGAGCGCCTGGGCCACGGCGGTCAGCAGTTGTCGGGCGGCGAGCAGCAGATGCTGGCCATCGGCCGGGCGTTGATGACCAATCCCGACCTCTTGATCCTGGACGAGGCCACCGAAGGCCTTGCGCCGCTGATCGTGGCAGAGATCTGGCGCATCATCCGCGACATCCGCGCGACCGGCATGTCCACGCTGATCGTGGACCGCAACTACCGCGCGGTGCTGGAACACACCGATCGGTGTCTGGTCATGGAGAAGGGATTGATCGTGCAGGATGGCGATAGCGCATCGCTGGCCCGGCAGCCGGAGCAGTTGACGCGCTATCTGGGGGTGTAGCAGCGGGGCGCGTGCGAAGACTGTTCGCCAAGCGCCCGCGCCAATGCGGCAATCGTCAGATCACCGCTTCGATCAGGAAGGGGCCGCGGCGCTTCAAGCCTTCGGCCAGCGCGCGCGCAAAGCCTTCGACCGTATCCACGCTGACGGCTTCGACGCCCATGCCGCGCGCCAGATGCGTCCATTCCAGATGCGGATCCTGCAGGTCCAGCATGCGGCGCGCGTTGCGGCCCGGCTCCTGCACGCCCACGTTCTTCATCTCGCCGTGCAGCGTGGCGTAGGAACGATTGGCGAGGATGATGGTCAGGCAATCCAGATTCTCGCGCGCCTGCGTCCACAAGGCCTGCAAGGTGTACATGCCGCTGCCGTCCGCCTGCAGGGTCACAACCTTGCGATCGGGGCACGCCACTGCCGCGCCCGTCGCCATCGGCAGGCCGATGCCGATGGCACCGCCGGTCAGCATCAGCCAGTCGTGCGGTGCGCTGTTGACGCTGTAGAGCGGAAATTCGCGGCCCTGCGTGATGGACTCGTCGCAGACGATGGCCTGTTCGGGCAGGTGGTGCGCGACCAGGATGTTGACCGCGGCGCCGGTCAGCTTGCCGGACGCAGGCACTTCGTAGCTGGGCGCGGGCGCCACCAGCCGCGGCGCGTCGGCGGCGATGCCCAGTTCGTCGGCCAGCCATTCCAGCGCGTGCGGCAGGTCCTGGTCGGCGGTGGCCAGCACGAGCTGGTTGCTGTCCTGCGGGGCCAGCAGGCTGGGCTTGCCGGGGTAGGCAAAGAAGCCGACCGGCGACTTTGCACCCGCCAGCACCAGATGCTTCACATCCTTCAGCTTGGCCACGGCCAGGTCGATCGGATACGGCAGACGGTCCACCGGGGTGCGCGCACCGCCACGCTCGATGCGACGGTTCGACGTTTCCGACACCAGGCGCACGCCCGTGGCCCGCGCGATGCGGCCGGCGGCATTCAGGGCGCGCTCGCGCAGCGCGGCGCCGCCCAGCATCAGCACGGTGACTTCACCCGAACGGATGGCGGCGGCGGCGGCGCGCACGGCCTCAGCCGTGGTCTGCGCCAGCGGCTCGTCCTTGGCCACGATGGGCGCGGGCGCGTTGTCGGGCAGTTCGGTCCAGGCCGTGTCGGCGGGCAGGATCAGAGTAGCGATGTTGCCCGGCGAACGGCGCGCCACGGCCACGGCCTCGGCGGCATCCGCGGACAGGGCCGATGCCGTCATCGTGCGCTTGACCCAGTGCGACATCGGCCGCGCCACGCCTTCGACGTCGCTGGTCAGCGGCGCGTCGTACTGGACGTGATAGGTGGCGTGGTCGCCCACGATGTTGACCATGGGGGTGCGGGCGCGCTTGGCGTTGTGCAGGTTCGCCAGACCGTTGCCCAGGCCCGGGCCCAGGTGCAGCAGCGTGGCTGCCGGCTTATCGGCCATGCGCGCATAGCCGTCGGCCGCGCCCGTCACCACGCCTTCGAACAGGCCCAGCACGCAGCGCATCTTGGGCTTGCGATCCAGGGCCGCCACAAAGTGCATCTCGGATGTGCCCGGATTTGCAAAGCAAACGTCCACATCATTGGCAAGCAAGGTGTCGCAGAGGCTGTCGGCGCCGTTCATCGTTGTTTCCCTGGTAGTTATCAATGGCAGGCGGGTGGCAAGGCCACCCGCGCAACGGACATCATAGGGAGCCTGGCGGATTCGCGATAGTGCCATTTCCGCTTGCGCGCATGGAACCATTCCCGGCAGGGTTCCGCCTGGCGGAACAAACCCGGGCGGCGTCCGGGGAGCGGACGGCCGCGCCAGGTTCGGGTGCCGTCAGAACGTGGCGCGCAGCGCGAGGCGGAAGGTGCGCGGCTGGCCGAAGTAGTTCCAGTAGTTGGTGTTGCCCACGGACTGGTAATAATTCCGGTCGAACAGGTTGTCCACGTTGAACTGCACCGCCAGGTTCTTGTTGACGTCGTAGACCGCATGCAGGCCGACCAGCGTGTACGCGCCCTGCGAGATCTTGTACTCGTCTTCGTCCGGGCCGCTGGCGTTGAAGATGCCGCTCTGCGCGTACACCGAGCCGCCCACGCGCAGCTTGTTCCACTGGTCCGGCAGACGGTAGTCGGTGGACACCTTCAGCAGGTGGCGGGGGTAGGTGCTGGCAAACACCTGGCCGGACTGCGGCCCCTGCGCGTACTTCGATTGCGTGTAGGTGTAGCCCAGGCTGACGTTCCAGGCTGGCGTGATGGCGCCGTTGACCTCGAAGTCCACCCCGCGGTTGCGCACCTTCTCGGCAGCGCGATAGCAGGAGAAGATGCCCGGCGGGCACAGGTCGCTGTCCTGGATCAGGTCGGCCCGGCCCTTCTGGTCCGTCTGGAACAGCGCCAGCGCGGCGTTCACGCGGCGGTCCATGAACTCGCCCTTCAACCCGATTTCGTAGTTCTGCCCCGTCATCGGCGGCAGCACGCCGCCATCGACGCCGATGTTTTCCTGCGGCTTGAAGATTTCGGTATAGCTGGCGTAGGCCGACAGGTTTTCGTTCAGGTCCTGCACCACGCCCGCATACGGCGTGACCTTGCCGCGCTGCTCGTACCGGCTTTCGGTGCGCACGGTGGTCTGCGCAAAGCGGTCGAATTCGAACCAGCTCATGCGCGCGCCCAGGATGAAGGTCGTGCTGTCGGTCAGGCTGAAGCGGCCCGCGGTGTAGATGCCCTGCTGCTTCTGCGTGATGTTGTACTGCCACATATGCGCGTCCAGCCCGGTCGGCGCGGGCGGATTGAAGGCGCCCAGGTCATTCATGTCGACCAGATAGCGATAGCCGGCGTCGCGCCCGCCGTGATAGCTGAAATCGTCCTTGCGGGTGGTGGCGCCCACCACCAGCTCATGCTGGCGGCCCAGCAGCTGGAACGGGCCGGACGCGTAGGCGTCCACGCCCCACTGCGTGTCGTCGTACTGGAACAGGCGCGGATTCAGCGTGAAGATATCGCCCGTCGTGCGCTGCGTGTAGTTGCCCAGGAAGTCCGACTTGGCGGACAGCCAGTTGCCGGCTACGGTCAGCTTCCAGCCATTGCCGAATTCGTGCTTGATGTCGGCGAACAGATTGGTGTTGCGCTTGTTCAGGTAATTCCAGTCGCCGACGAGGGCGGTCTTGCGCGACATCGGGTAGAACGAACCATCAGCCCGTGTCGGCAGTCCGGACCAGTCGTAGCCCTGATTGCGGTCCTTCTGGTAGGTCAGGCCCGCCGTCACCGTGGTGGCGGGCGTGATGTCGGCCTCCAGGATGCCGTAGAAGAGCGAGTTCTCCTTGCCCGCCCGTTGCTGGAAGTCGCCCGCGTTGGTGTAGGCCACCACCGCACGGCCGCGCAGCGTCTTGGCCTCGTTCAAGGGCGAGGACACGTCCAGCATGGTGCGATAGTCGTCCCACGACCCCGCCGACAGCGTCATGACGCCCGTGGTCTCGTAGCCGGGCCGCTTGCGCACCAGATTGATGGCGGCGGCCGGATTGCCCGCCCCTTCCAACAGGCCCGTGGCGCCGCGCACGACCTCCACACGGTCATAGATCTCGGTGGTGGGTTTGTTGATGGCGTCAAACGAATACGCGTTGCTGATGTTGGCCGGCACGCCGTCGATCTGCAGGTTGTCGATTAACTGGCCGCGCGCCTGGTACACCGAGCGTTCGGAGCCGTTCTGCACCACCGAAATGCCGGTGGTTGCCTGCAGCACGTCGTCCAGGTTCTGCATGGACTGATCGTCCATGCGCTGGCGCGTCACCACCGTGACGGACTGCGGCGTTTCGCGCGGCGACAGGTTCAGGCGCGTGGCGCTGTTGGTGACCTGCACCACGTACGTGCCGCTGGTGTCCACCGGCGGCAGCATGCCGGATACGGTTACCGGCGCCAGCGTCGTGGTCTGCGCGGCCGGCGCGCGCCGCAAGGTCAGCGTGCCGTCGGCGGCCCGGGTGGATTCCAGGCCGCTGCCGGCCAGTGCGACGCGCAGCGCCGCATCCATCGTATAGACGCCCTGCACGGCCGGGGCATTCAGGCCGCGCACGAGCTGCGGATCGTAGGACACCACGGTCCGGGTCAACCGCGCGATTTCGGTCAGCGTGGCGTCCAGGCTGCCGGCGGGCAGGTCGAACGCGATGGGCGCCCGCGGCTGGGCGTGGGCCGGCTGGCCCAGGCTGGATGCCGCCAGGACCACGGCAAGGCTAAGGACGTGGGGAACAGGCAAAACGCGCATGAGGGTCTCCGATACGTTGCGCACAGTGATATGTGGGTATGTGCCGCGAGATCGGAAAAGTGACAGTCCTCGTGCGAAAAAAATGAAAAAGGCTGTTCAGGCGGCGCGGACGTCGATCACGGTCAGCCAGCGCGTGTAGCGGCTGACGGTGATCGGCAACGTATGCTCCAACGCGCTCAGCGCGCGGTCGGTGTCGTCCAGCGGATAGAGACCGGACACGGCCAGGCGGGCGGCCTGCGGGCTGACGCGCAGCACGCCCGTGCGGTAGCTGGCCAGCGCCGCGGCAATTTCGCCCAGCGGCTGGTCGCGCGCCTTCAGCCACCCCTCGCGCCACGCGGCGGCGTCGTCCATCGGTTGCGGACGGTCCGCCCAGCCCTCGCCGAAGCGCGCGCCCTGCCCCATCGCCAGCGTCAGGGGCGCAGATTCGCGCGGCAGGACCTCGATGCTGTTCTGCAAGGCCACGGCCAGGCTGGCCTCTTGTTCCAGCCGCACCATGCAGCCCGCGCCCGCGCTGCGGACCTGCCCGTGCGCCGTATGCACCGCGAACATCGACGAAAGACCGGTGCGCGGTTGCACCACCAGCGCCCCCTCCAGCAGCCGCACGTTGCGCGCGTCCGCCGTGAAATCCAGATCCACGCGGCTGCGCGCGTCCAGGGTCAGCAGGCTGCCGTCCGGCAGCGTGAAGGTCCGGCGTTCACCCGTGGCCGTACCCAGATCGGCCGTCAGATTGCCCAACGGCGTGATGCGGTTGGCCACCCAGCCGCCGGCCGCTGCGGCGCCGGCCAAGGCGGCCGCGTTGAGCAGCACGCGGCGACGCGCCGGGCGCACCAGCGTGCGCCGCAACGCGTGATGCTCGTTCTTCATGACCGTTTCCAGCCGCCCCACCGACTGGCTCAGGCCCTGCTGCAGCCGCGCCCAGGCATGTTCATGGACCGGGTCGGCCGCGCGCCAGGCGGCACAGGCGGCGTGATCGGCGTCGGTCGCCTCGCCCGAGGTCAGCTTGACCCAGAAGCCGATCGCGCGGTCCCCGGCCTCGGCCGCGCTTTGCTCGCGTCTCATGGCGCGTCCGCCAGCGCGTAGCAGCGCTGCAGCGCCTGCGCGATGTACTGGCGCACCATGCTGACCGACACGCCCAGCGCGGCGGCGATTTCCTTGTGCGTCAGGCCGTCGAGCTGGCTGTACAGGAATGCCGCGCGCGCCTTCGCCGACAGGCCATCGAGCATCTGGTCCACCTGCTGCAGCGTCTGCAGGATGGCAAGCTGTTCCTGCGGCGACGGCGCAAACTGCTCGCCCTGATGGAACAGGCTTTCCAGCCACGCGGCTTCCAGCTCGCGGCGGCGCCACAGTTTCCAGACCAGACGTTTCGCGATGGTGATGATGAGGGCGCGCGGCTCGCGCACGGAGGCGAGCCGCGGCGTCTGGATGAGCTGCACGAACGTGTCGCCCGCGACGTCTTCGGCGTCTTCGAGGTTGCGCAGCCGGGTGTAAAGGCGGCCCAGCAGCCATGGCCTGTCTTCGGTGTAGATCCGGGCCAGCAGAGGATGGTCCGAGGTAAGCGTGGAAGGCGGAAGCATGGCGCGGCGGGCGGTTATCTGCAAATGGGAATCGCTCGCATTCTATCGCAGACGTGCCAGGGCGTCCCGTTTCCGAGGCGCCCTTTGTTCACGTTCGGGTCGCGCCCGGAAACGGCAAGGCCTCCCGAGGGAGGCCTTGCGCGATCGCATCGGACGGGTTTGTCCGTGCGCTATAGGTGCTTACGCATCAACGGATCGGCCACGGATACATCGCGCCGCCCTGGTTCCACAGCGCGTTCGTGCCGCGTTGCAGGCCCAGCTTGCTGTCCTTGCCCACATTGCGCTCGAACACCTCGCTGTAGTTGCCGACCGCCTTGATGGCGTTGTAGGCCCACTTCTCATCCAGCCCCATGTTCTTGCCGGCGCCTGGCGTCACGCCCAGGATGCGCAGCACGTTGGGGTTCTTGCTCTTGAGCATTTCGTCCACGTTCTTCTGCGTGATGCCGTATTCCTCGGCTTCCAGCAGCGCAAACAGCGTCCAGCGCACGATGCCCAGCCAGTTCTCGTCGCCCTGGCGCACCATGGGGCCCAGCGGCTCCTTGGAGAAGCGCTCCGGCAGGATCTCGTAGTCGTTGGGATTGGCGACCTGCGTGGCGCGCACGGCGGCCAGTTGCGAGGCGTCGTCGGTGAAGGCGTCGCAGCGGCCGGATTCAAAGGCGCGCACGACTTCGGTCACCTTGTCGATCACGACCGGCTTGAACTCGATGTTGTTGGCGCGGAACCAGTCGGCCAGGTTCAGTTCGGTGGTGGTGCCCGGCTGCACGCAGACCGTGGCGCCGTTCAGTTCCTTGGCGCTCTTGACGCCCAGCTTCTTGCTCACCAGGATGCCCTGGCCGTCATAGAAACTGGCGGCAACTGCAGACAGGCCCAGCGACGTGTCGCGCGTCTGGGTCAGCGTCACGGTGCGCAGCAGCACGTCGACCTCGCCCGATTGCAGCGCGGTGAAGCGCTGCTGGGTGGACAGCGCGGTGCCCTTGAACTTCGAGGCATCGCCGAACACCGCCGCCGCCACCGCGCGGCAGATGTCCACGTCCATGCCTTCCCATTCGCCCTTGCTGTTCGTCGCGGAGAATCCGGAGACGCCGTCCGTCAGGCCGCATTGCACGAATCCCTTCTTTTTCACCGCGTCCAGCGTGGGACCGGCCATCGCCGCCTGGGACGCGCAGGCCAGGGCAATCGCGCCGGCCGCAACCATCAATTTCCGCTTCATGTTCTGCTTCTCCTGAGATAGATGACCGCCCTGGGCTTGTAGCCGGGGACAGTTGAAACCAGGTCCTGCCTTACCGGACCGGCCGCCAGATTAAGGCATGTCCACAGCGTGAACAACGCGCCGATCCCTAGTGAAAACCCGTAAAAATGGCGCACCGGTGAACGCGAACCCCTTGTCCGGTGATCGAACTTTTTTGGCGGGGAGATGCGCCGTGGTGCCGATTTCCCCGTGCCATACTTTTTTTGCGTATTTGTCCGATAGCCGGCAAAGCCGCAGCCCCCTAAAAGCCGTCGCGTCACATAAAAACCCGGACGCGCAGCGGCAAATCGGCCGATTCATGGAGGAGACAAGTCCATGGCACATGCATGCAAGTCGCAGCCTCATCACCCGGCGGCCACTGACCGCCGCCGCGTTATCAAACACGTGCTGTTCGCCACACTGGCGGCGGCCGGCCTGGCCACCGGCCCCGCCCACGCGGCCGATAACTGGCCCAGCAAGCCGATCAAGATCATCGTGCCGTACACGCCGGGCGGTTCCACCGACATCGTGATGGAAAAGCTGGGACCGCGGCTGAACCAGACCATCGTTGTCGAGAATCGCCCCGGCGCAAACAGCAGCCTGGGGTCGGCGCTAGCCGCCAAGGCGGAACCCGACGGCTATACGTTCCTGTCGATGCTGCCGGCCTACATCATCAACTTCCATCTCTACAAGCTGGGTTACACGCCCGCGGACCTGACGCCCGTTGTGCAGATGGCGGACCTGCCGCTGTTCCTGTTCGTGGCGAACGAGCTTCCCGTCAAGACCGTGGCGGAGCTGGTCGCTTATGCCCGCAAGAATCCGGACAAGCTCACCTACGCATCCAGCGGCAACGGCTCCAGCGCGCACCTGACCGGCGCCGACTTTGCGCTGCAGAACAAAATCACGATGACCCACGTGGCGTACAAGGGCAGCGCGCCGATCCTGACCGACATCCTGGGCAACCGCGTGAGCATGGTGTTCGATCCCGTGCTGGTGCCGATGCAATACGTGAAGCAGAACCGGCTGAAGGCGCTGGCGTTCACGGGCAAGGAACGCTGGCCCACGGAACCGGACATTCCCACCATGGAAGAAGCCGGCATGCCGGGCTTTGTCACCGGCTCATGGGCCGGCCTGATGGCGCCGGCCAACACGCCCAAGCCGATCATCGAACGCATGGCGCGCGAGATCAGCGAGATCGTCAAGGAGCCGGACGTGCGCCAGAAGTTCGTGGATGCGGGCTTTCTGCCGGTGGGCGGCACACCGGCGGAGTTTGCCGATTTGATGAAGAAGGACTCGGCGCGCTACGCCGAGATCATCAAGCAGGCCAACATCACCGTGAACTGAGCGGGGCCGGGCGCCGCGGCGTCCGCCTCATCGGAGCCCTCCCATGATCGACAAGTTCATCGACACGCCGGAAGCCGCCGTTGCGGATGTGCATGACGGCGCCATCGTGCTCATCAGCGGGTTCGGCGGCGCCGGCATGCCCACCGAACTGATCCACGCCCTCATCGACCAAGGCGCGCGCGAACTCACCGTGGTCAGCAACAACGCCGGCAATCGCGAGACGGGCCTGGCCGCGCTGGTCAAGGCCGGACGCGTGCGCAAGGTGATCTGCTCGTTTCCGAAGGCCTCGCACTCCTGGGTCTTCGACGAACTCTACCGGCAAGGCCGCATCGAGCTCGAATGCGTGCCGCAAGGCACCATCGCCGAACGCCTGCGCGCGGCCGGCGCGGGACTGGGCGGCTTCTTCACGCCCACCGCCTACGGCACCGAGCTTGCGCGCGGCAAGGAGACCCGCATCATCAACGGCCGCGGCCACGTGTTCGAGGAGCCGCTGCATGGCGACTTTGCGCTGGTCAAGGCCGACCGCGGCGACCGCTGGGGCAACCTGACCTACAACATGAGCGCGCGCAACTTCGGCCCCATCATGTGCATGGCCGCCAAGACGACCATCGTGCAGGTGCGCGCCAAGGCTGAACTGGGCGAACTGCCGCCCGAGGCCGTGGTGACGCCGGGCATCTTCGTCAAGCGCGTGACCGAAGTGCCCAACGCCGCCTTTTCCAGTTGACGCCATTCCGCTTGAAGGAGTCCGCATGTTTCATCCCCTGACCCGCGAAGCCATGGCGCGCCGCCTGGCCTTGGACATTCCCGACGGCAGCTACGTGAACCTGGGCATCGGCATGCCGGTGCTGGTGGCCGCCCATCTACCCGAGGGCCGAGAGATCGTGCTTCACAGCGAGAACGGCATCCTCGGCATGGGGCCGCCCCCGGCCGAGGCCGACATCAACCTGGACCTCATCAACGCCGGCAAGCAACCGGTGACCTTGCTGACCGGCGGATCGTATTTCCATCACGCGGACTCGTTCGCGATGATGCGCGGCGGCCATCTGGACATTTGCGTGATGGGGGGCATGCAGGTTGCGGCCAACGGCGATCTGGCGAACTGGTCGCTGAACAAGCCCGGCGAAGCGCCGGCCGTCGGCGGCGCGATGGATCTGGCCGTGGGCGCGCGCAGCGTGTTCATCATGATGGAGCACAACAGCAAGAACGGTGATCCCAAGATCGTCGAACGCTGCACCTATCCGCTGACCGGCGCGGGCGTGGTGGACCGCATCTACACGGACCTCGCGGTCATCGACGTCACGCCGGACGGCCTGGTGGTCCGGGATATGATCGACGGCATGACGCTGACCGAACTGCAGACGCGCACCGGCGCGCCCCTGCGCGCAGCCTGATGCTGCCCAACCTGCCCGCTCCCGGCTACGCCGCGCCGCCCACGGCCGAAGACCATCCGGACCAGTTGCGCGGCGATCCGGACTATATGCTGACGCTGGCGCGCGGCCTGCACGTCATCCGCGCCTTCGGCACGCGCCGCCATCCGCAGACCGCGGCCGAACTGAGCCGGCGCGCCGGCCTGCCGCGCGCCGTCGTGCAACGCTGCCTGCACACGCTGATCCTCTTGGGCATGGCCGAGCAGCACGGCAGGCTTTACGTGCTGACGCCGCGCATTCTGGGGCTGGGCTACGCGTACTTTTCGTCCACGCCGTTCGTTTCGCTGGCGCAGCCCGTGCTGGAAGAATTGAGCGCGACCGTGAACGAGACCTGCGCGCTCGCCATCATGGAAGGCCATGAAATGCTTTACCTCGCGCGGTCCGAGGTGAACCGCCTGCTGGCCACGTCGATGGGGTTGGGAAGCCGCCTGCCCGCGTATTGCACGTCGATCGGGCGCGTGCTGCTGGCGGAACTGCCGGAGCCTGCCCTGGCGCGGTATTTCGCGGCGACCGACCTGCAGCCCTATACCGAGTTCACGCTGACCACCGAGGCAAAGTTGCGCGCGGAGCTGGCGCGCATCCGCGAGCAGGGCTATGCGGTCGTCGACCAGGAACTGGAATTGAACGTGCGCGCGATCTCGGTGGCCGTGCGATCGGCCAGCGGCAAGGCCTGCGGGGCGGTGAATGTCAGCGTGAAGGCGGCGCGCGTGCCGCTCAGCCGCCTGCAAGACGACTTCCTGCCGCCCTTGCGGCAGGCCGTGGAACGGATCGGGGAATTCCTGGCCGCGTGAGCGGTCAGGTGTGAGCGGCCAGCAGGCTACAGGCCGGTGGTGTCCAGCGTGAAGGCCGCGGCGGCGCGGCCGATGCGGTCGTTGACCGCGTGCCAGTCATCGGTGGCGGGCGGCGCCTGCACGATGATGCGCGCATAGCCCTGACCATCCAGATCGCGCAGCAGGCCGTACAGCGCCTGCGCATAGCGCGCCGGGTCCGCGGATACCGGTTGCCACTGCACGCGGGGATCGGCTGCGGCGGGTTGCGGGCCGTAGGCCACCAGCACCACGCGGCCTTCGGGCAGATTGCGTCCGGCCAGCACATCGTTCATGCGGGCCTCGTTGGCCAGTTCCAGCGGCGTGCGCGGCGCGTAATGGGCCTTCAACGTGCCGGACGCGCGCGGCGCCGCGGCGTCGGGCGCAAAGACCTGCACGCCCAGCACGGCCTCGATCTGCGCGGCGCTGATGTGGCCGGGCCGCAGCAGCACGGGCCCCGCGCCGCGATCCAGGCGCGACAGGTCGAGAATGGTGGATTCGATGCCAACGTCCGAGGCGCCGCCTTCCAGCACGGGCATGCCGGCCGCGACTTCGTCGGGGAACTCGTTACGGACGTGCTCGGCGCGGGTGGGCGACACCTGGCCGAACTTGTTGGCCGATGGCGCCGCCACACCGCCCTCCCCGTTCGGCTTGCCGGCCGCAAACGCCGCCAGCAGCGCCTGCGCCACCGGATGCGACGGACAACGGATGCCGATGCTGTCCTGCCCGCCGCTCACCGTGTCGACGATGTGCGGCGCGCGCTTCAGGATCAAGGTCAGCGGACCCGGCCAGAACGCGTCGATCAGCAATTGTGCTTCGGGCGGCACGTGCGCCGCCCAATACGCCACGTCGCCCTGCGGCGCGATATGCACGATGACGGGATGGTTCGAGGGCCGGCCCTTGGCCGCGTAGATCTTGGCGACGGCCTGCGGGTTTTCAGCGTCCGCGCCCAGGCCGTAGACGGTCTCGGTCGGAAAGGCGGCCAGTTCGCCGTCCAGCATGCGCTGGGCGGCGTGGGCGATTTCCGCGGCGCTGGCGGAGACGGACGAAGATGAGGACATCGGTTTGCCGCTTACTCGGGCGCCTGCATGCCCAGCGCGGCGGCCACGCGGGCGGCGTCGTCGCGGGCCTGCTGCAAGGTGGCCGCCACGATCGTGATGTGGCCCATCTTGCGGCCACGGCGCGCCTCGCGCTTGCCGTACAGGTGCAGCTTGGCCGAGGGCACGGCCAGCGCGGCCGCCCAATCGGGCTCGCGTTGGGCGTCGCCCGTGGCGTCGGCGTACCAGATGTCGCCCAGGATGTTCAGCATGACGGCGGGCGCCAGCAGGTCGGTGCCGCCCAGCGGCAGCCCGGCCATGGCGCGCGCCTGCTGCTCGAACTGGCTGGTGACGCAGGCGTCGATCGTGTAGTGGCCGCTGTTGTGCGGACGCGGCGCGATCTCGTTGACGATCAGACTGCCGTCCTTGAGCACGAAGAATTCCACGCACAGCACGCCGTGATAGCCCAGCCCCTGCGCAATGGCCTGCGCGGCTTCGGTGGCGCGGGCCTGGCGTTCGGCGTGGGCCGCGTCCTGCTGCACGGGCGCCGCGGTGGACACGGCGAGGATGCCGTCGACATGCACGTTGCGCGCCACGGGAAACACCACGCTGGCACCATCAAAGCCGCGCGCCAGCACGACCGAGATTTCGTAGTCCAGCGGCATCAGCGCTTCCAGCACGCAAGCGACACCGCCGAATTCGGCGAAGGCGGCGATGGCTTCTTCGCGGGTGTTGATGCGGGCCTGGCCCTTGCCGTCGTATCCCAGGCGCGCCACCTTGAGGATGCCGGGGAACAGCGCGTCCGATGCGGCGTTCAGATCGGCTTCGCTGCGGATGGCAGCGTGCGGCGCGACCGGGATGCCTTGCGCGGCGATGAAGGTCTTTTCAGCGATGCGGTCCTGCACGATGGCCACGGCGTCACCAGCCGGGCTGACGCGGCATTGGGTAGCCAGCGCGCGCAGGCTGTCGGCGGGAACGTTTTCGAATTCGGTGGTGACGGCCTGGCACGTCTGCGCCAGGCGGGCCAGACCGGCCTCGTCGTCATAGGCGGCCTGGATGTGCAGGTCGGCCACCATGCCGGCCGGGCATTCTGCGGCCGGGTCCAGCACCGCGACCTTGTAGCCCAGGCTTTGCGCCGCGTGACAGAACATGCGGCCCAGTTGGCCGCCGCCCAGCATGCCCAGCCAGCCGCCGGGCGCGATCAGGAAAGGAGTCGATTGAGTCATTCGCATCAGGCCTCGGGCGGAACCTTCATGTCGCGCGCGACCTGCGTCTGGCGGGCGCGGAACGCCACCAGCTTTGCGTGCAGGCCGGCATCGGTGCCCGCCAGCGTGGCGATCACGTGCAGCGCGGCGTTGGCGGCGCCGGCTTCGCCGATGGCAAAGGTGGCCACCGGCACGCCCTTGGGCATCTGCACGATGGACAGCAGCGAGTCTTCGCCGCGCAGGTATTTGGAGGGGACCGGCACGCCGAACACCGGCACTTCGGTCAGGGCAGCCATCATGCCCGGCAGGTGCGCCGCGCCGCCGGCGCCGGCGATGATGCCGCGCAGGCCGCGCTGGTGCGCCGCGGCGCCGTACTCGGCCATGTCCTGCGGCATGCGGTGCGCGGAGATGACGCGCGCCTCGTAGGCCACGCCGAAATCCTCCAGCATCGTCACCGCGTGCTTCATGACCTCCCAATCGCTGGAAGATCCCATAATCACGCCCACCACGGGGGAGGCTTGCGCCGCTGCGGAAGTCTGGTCTGTCATAACCGGTGTCTAGTAGTTGAGACACGGCGCACGCGCCGCGAAATGTCGGGGGACCGCGGGACCAGCCCGCGAAACCCGGTATTTTACCCGGCGCCGGAGACCGTTATGGCTACGCGGCGCTTTTCAGCCAAAGGTAGCTGACCGGATCGTCGGGGCACGGTCCGAAACCGCACTGCAGCGTGGTGCTGCCGGCGTTGGCCAGGGCGACGACGAAAAACAGGGCCATGACCACCATGCCCAGCATCGAGACGGGCTTTTTGAGCATGCTGTCGCCCCACTTGCGGTCCACGCACAGCATGACGACGCAGAACACGATGATCGCCGTGAAGGCAACGAAGGCCCAGGTATAGAAGTGCACGCCCAGAAAGGGCGTGCCGTAGCCCGCGTCGCCCGGGGCAATGTGCAGCAGCACCTGGCGTCCCGCGGCCAGCATGCCGGCCAGCGCGCCGGCAATGCTCATTGCATAGTGCATCGGCGACGGTCCGAGTCGCAGGTTCAAGAGGAAACCCACACCCGCAAGGATCAGCGCCACGCGCTGCAGCAGGCATAACGGGCACGGCAATTCGTCGTAGGCGAATTGCCAGGCGAAGGCGATGCAGAGGATGCCGGTGACCCCGAGCAGCGCCAGGGCATTGAGGATGCGCGAGCCGCGCGCCGGATTGCTGGAAAAGATCATCGCTGCCGCTTCACAGGGACAACGCCAGCGGGCTGGTCATATGGTATTTGCACCAGGCGGCAAAGATGGCCAGGGTCAGCAGCCAGAAGGTCACGCACGGACGGCGCCGGCCCACGAGTCCAAACCACACTGCCAGCGTCCCAGTCACAAAGGGCAGCATCATCACCATGCGGCGCTCCTTTTCTCGGAAATCCCGTATCAAGCAGCGGACGAGTATAGCGTAACAATCCGAAATAATTTCGCGCTGAAAATGCGGGTTTGCCCGTGGGGTGCGTCAGCCTGCGGCGCCACGTCGAGACCCGCCGGCGAAAAAAAACCGCTCGGACGACGAGCGGCTTTTTTGGTGTGGACGCGATCAGGCGATCAGGCGGTCCAGGGCTTCGCGGTACTTCGCGGCCGTCTTTTCCAGCACTTCCTGCGGCAGGCGCGGCGCGGGCGGGGTCTTGTCCCACGTTTGCGTCTCGAGCCAGTCGCGCACGAACTGCTTGTCGAACGACGGGGGGCTGATGCCGACGCGGTAACCGTCGGCGGGCCAGAAGCGCGACGAATCGGGCGTCAGCACTTCGTCCATCAGGTGCAGCGTGCCGTTGTCGTCCAGGCCGAACTCGAACTTGGTGTCGGCGATGATGATGCCCTTGGTGGCGGCAAAGGCGGCGGCTTCGGCGTACAGCTTGAGCGTCACGTCGCGGATGCGCTCGGCCATTTCCTGGCCGACTTCCTTGACCACGTGCGCGAAGTCCACGTTCTCGTCGTGCATGCCGAACTCGGCCTTGGCGGCGGGCGTGAAGATGGGCTCGGGCAGCTTGCTGGCCTGTTGCAGGCCGGCCGGCAGCTTGATGCCGCACACCGCGCCGGTGGCCTGGTAGTCCTTCCAGCCCGACCCGATCAGGTAGCCGCGGGCAACCGCTTCCACCAGGATGGGCTTCAGACGCTTGACCACCACGGCGCGGCCGCGCACCTGATCCACTTCGTCGGGCGCCACCACGTCTTCGGGCTTCACGCCGGTCGAGTGGTTGGGCAGGATGTGCGACAGCTTCTGCAACCAGAATTCGGTCAGTTCGGTCAGCACCTGTCCCTTGCCGGGAATGGGGTCGTCAAGGATCACGTCAAATGCGGAGATGCGATCCGACGCGACGATCAGCAACTTGTCGTCGCCGACCGCGTACATATCGCGCACCTTGCCGCGTCCCAGCAGCGGCAGGGACTTGATGCTGGATTCATGCAAAGCAGAAGTCACGGGAATGGCCTATGGCAAAAATGAACATTCCCGCCGCGGGCGGACGCCAGGGCGGGAAGGGAAACGAAATCGGGCACCAGGCGGAGGCGGCGCCGGACGGCAGCTTCCGCAAAGCGCATAGATTACTGCAAATAAGTTCGTCTTGCCGCCGCTCCGGGCGCGGGGTAGGCTTTCTTTCCCATCCATGATTCGCGCCGGCCGCCCCGAGCGTCACGGCGCAACACCGCCCGGAGACAAAGCCGTATGCAGGATGCTTCCCCCAAACGCATGCCCCACGCCGACGCGCAGGTCCACATGACAGGCGGCTGCCAGTGCGGCGCCATCCGCTACGCCCTCACCGACGAGCCCATCACCGCCGCCACCTGTCACTGCCGCGACTGCCAGTACTCCAGCGGCGGCGCGCCGGCCCACGCCCTGATCTTTCCCGCGGGCGCCGTCACGCTGCTGCGCGGACAACCCAAGGAACACCGCTACCAGGGCGACTCCGGCCACACCGTCATGCGCAGCTTCTGTGCGGCGTGTGGCACGCCGCTGTTCGGCAATTCGGAAGGCATGGGCTACGAAGTCGTGCGCGCAGGGTCGCTGGATGACCCCGAAGCGTTTCATTCCAAGGCAAGCCTGTGGACGGACTCGGCGCCGTCATGGCATCACGTAGACCGGTCGGTGCCGAGCTTCGGGAAGAATTCGCCGGCGTAGCGCGCGCGTCCGTCATGGCCGCAAAAACAAAAAGAGCTGGCCCGCGAGGACCAGCTCTTTTTCTGCCTGCGCCGCCTTCGCAAGAAGGCGGCATGGGCGAGGACCTTATTGCACCACTTGCGACAGCTTGCCCGACGCGTACTGCGCGGCGATTTCGGTCAGCGGCTGCGGCTTGATCTTGCTGGCGTTGCCGGCGGTGCCGAATTCCGTGTAGCGAGCGACACAGATCGCCTTGGCGGCGGCGCGGGCGGGCTTGAGGTATTCGCGCGGGTCGAATTTCTCGGGGTTCTCGGCGAAGAAGCGGCGGATCGCGCCGGTCATGGCCAGACGGATATCGGTGTCGATATTGATCTTGCGCACGCCGTACTTGATGGCTTCCTGGATTTCCTCGACGGGCACGCCGTAGGTTTCCTTCATGTTGCCGCCGAATTCACGGATCTCGGCCAGCAGTTCCTGCGGCACGCTGGAGCTGCCGTGCATCACCAGGTGGGTGTTGGGCAGGCGGGCGTGGATTTCCTTGATGCGGGAGATCGACAGGATGTCGCCGGTGGGCTTGCGCGTGAACTTGTAGGCGCCGTGGCTGGTGCCGATGGCGATCGCCAGGGCGTCCAGTTGCGTGCGGCGCACGAAGTCGGCGGCTTGTTCCGGGTCGGTCAGCAGCTGATCCATGGTCAGCTTGCCGTCGGCGCCGTGGCCGTCTTCCTTGTCGCCTTCCATGGTTTCCAGGGAACCCAGGCAGCCGAGTTCGCCTTCGACGGTCACGCCCAGCTTGTGTGCGATGTCCACGACCTTCTTGGTGACTTCGACGTTGTAGTCGTAGTCGGCGATGGTCTTGCCGTCTTCTTTCAGCGAGCCGTCCATCATGACGCTGGAGAAGCCCAGGTCGATGGCGCCCTGGCAGATCTTGGGCGATTGGCCGTGATCCTGGTGCATGACCACGGGGATGTGCGGGTAGGACTCAACGGCGGCCTGGATCAGATACTTCAGGAAGCCTTCGCCCGCGTATTTGCGCGCGCCGGCCGAGGCCTGCATGATCACCGGGCTGTCGGTCTCCGCCGCGGCTTCCATGATGGCCTGGACCTGTTCCAGGTTGTTGACGTTGAAAGCCGGAATGCCGTAGCCGTGCTCGGCGGCGTGGTCGAGCAACTGGCGCATGGAGACTAGGGCCATGAGTGGTCCTCCTTAGGTACTGTCTATTGAGAGATGGTTGAAGCCTTGCTGAATGGCGTGATTTTACGGGGGAATCGAAGAAAGGTCTTGCAACGGCCGGTATCCTATCCATTCAGGTGAAACCGGACGCCCTAGCCCGGCTAATATCCGCCTTGCGGCCCAGCCCATGCGGCCCACGGCCGCGGCGCCCTTGCCCTGCTTTCCCCCGCTTGTGGCCTAGGGCCTGCCCGCGTGCGGCACATCCACCCGGGTCATCAGGATGCGGGCCTGCGGCTTGGCGCGCCGGTTGGCTTCCACGAAATCCGGCGCGGCCGCCATGAAAAGCGTTTTGCCGTCCGGTCCGCCCAGCGCGGCCGCGAAGATGCCGAATTCGCCGGTGTCGATCTGCTCGAGAATCCGTCCACCACGTTCCACGCGCACGATGCGCTTGCCGATGGCGTCGCCCACCCACAACGCGCCCTCTTCGTCCAGCGCGCCCCCGTCCGGCGCAATCTTGGACGCCGCGATCACGGCGGTCAGGTCGTCGGTTTCAGGCAGCTCGCCGAAATTGGCCCAGTCGCGGCGCGGCCCCAGCACGCCGTTGGGCTCGATGTCGAACTCGGAAATGCGGTTGGCGAAGGTCTCGTTGACGATCAGGGTCTTGCCGTCGGGCGTGATGAACGAGCCGTTGGGAAAGCACAGGCCGTCCGCCACCACCTGCGCCACACCGTCCGGATCCACGCGCACCAGCGTCGTCGTGCGCACGGGTTCGCCCGCCATGATGTCGAATCCGAAATTGCCCACGTAGGCGCGGCCCTGCGCGTCCACCACCATGTCATTGATATGGCCGCCGGTCAGCGCGGACAGGTCGGCATGCACCGACAGCGTGCCGTCCGCCTCGCGCCGCAGCACCTTGCGGTCTTTCATGGACGAGATCAGCAGGCGGCCGTCGGGCAGCCAACCCAGCCCCGACGGTTGCTGCGGGACCAGACAGACGCGGTCCACCGCCCCCTGGAGCGTCACGGTAATGACCTGCCCCGTATAGAAGTCCGAGGCCCACAGGCGGTTTTCGTGCCAGCGCAGCCCTTCCAGATAGGTGTAGCCGGAAGCCAGTACGGACAATTCGCGATTCGGCATTGCTTTGTCTCCTTTGTCGCCCCGCGCGGGGCTGGTTCCCAGGTGGCGCCCGGCCTTCCTGACGAGGCCGGAAGGGGCATTCTGGCACGGCTGATCTGTCCCCGAACCGACAACTCGCTGTCAGGTTCACGGCGTTAACATCGCGCCCCAAGGGTTAACCCGAGCAGCACCTGGACCCTGGCATGTCCGTCACCGGACCGTCTGCCCCGCCTCATGCCGGCGGGCCTGGCCCTCTGGGCCAAGCGGCGGCTCCCCGTTATCCCGTTTTCAAATGAACACTAAGAAGCTGACGCGTTATATCGGCATCGCCATGGTGCTGGGCATCGTGGTGGGCTATGTCTGCAACAAGTTCGCGCAGACCCCGGAAGAGGCGAAGCAGATCGCCTCGTACTTCAGCCTGATCACCGACATCTTCCTGCGCATGATCAAGATGATCATCGCGCCGCTCGTGTTCGCCACCCTGGTGACCGGCCTGGCCAGCATGAGCGACGCCAGCGCGGTGGGCCGCATCGGCATGCGCGCCATGATCTGGTTTATCGCCGCCTCGGCGATTTCCCTGCTGCTGGGCCTGGCGCTGGTCAACATCTTCCAGCCCGGCGCGCACATGAACCTGGCGATCCCGGACGCGGGCGTGACTTCGGGCCTGAAGACGGGCGATTTCACGCTGAAGGCGTTCATCGCGCACGTGTTCCCCAAGAGCATTGCCGAAGCGATGGCCAACAACGAGATCCTGCAGATCCTGGTGTTCTCGCTGTTCTTCGGCGCGGCGCTGTCGTTCATCCGCGGCAAGGGCCACAACACGATCTACAACATGATCGATGAACTGGCCAAGATCATGTTCCGCGTGACCGACTATGTGATGCGCTTTGCGCCGCTGGGCGTGTTCGCCGCCATGGCCGCCGCCATCACGACCGAAGGCCTGGGCGTGCTGGTCAGTTACGGCAAGCTCATCGGCGAGTTCTACCTGGGTCTGGCGCTGCTGTGGGCCATTCTGTTCGGCGTCGGCTACCTGTTCCTGGGCAAGTCCACGTTCCGCCTGGGCGGGCTCATCAAGGAACCGACCTTGCTGGCGTTCTCGACCGCGAGCAGCGAATCGGCCTATCCGAAGACGATCGAGGCGCTGTCGCGGTTTGGCGTGTCCAAGCGCATCTCGGGCTTCGTGCTGCCGCTGGGCTATTCGTTCAACCTGGACGGCTCGATGATGTATCAGTCGTTCGCGGTGCTGTTCATCGCGCAGGCCTACAACATCGACATGAGCTTCACGCAGCAACTGACCCTGCTGCTGGTGCTGATGGTGACCAGCAAGGGCATGGCTGGCGTGGCGCGCGCCTCGCTGGTCGTGGTGGCCGCGACGCTGCCGATGTTCCATCTGCCGGAAGCCGGCCTGCTGCTCATCATGGGCATCGACCAGTTCTTCGACATGGGCCGCACCGCCACGAACGTGGTCGGCAATAGCCTGGCCACGGCCGTGATCGCCAAGCTGGAAGGCAAGGAAGAAGGCAGCGAAGAAGGCACCGATGATGCCGCGTCCGCGCAGGCTTCGAACGAGGCGCCGCCCAGCCGGCCCGCCAGCCAGAACGCATAAGTGAAACGGGCCGCTAAGGCCCGTTTTACATGGGAGGCGCCCGCTTGACCGGCGCGGGCGGCCGGGCGCAACATAAAGGCCCATTTCGACCACGTACCGGCGCGGCGCGCATGGGCGCCGCGTCTGGCCCGCACACCATGAATCTTCTGTCTACCCGGGCGGCCGCGGCCGCCGCGCTTGCCGCCGGCCTTTTTGCGGCAGTACCCGCCGCGCATGGCTGGACCCGCATTTCGTGCGACCTTGCCGGCACCGTTGCCACGTTTCCCACCACCTTCCGCCAATTCCGCACCGACGGCACGGAACTGACACAGGTGCTGTTCAAGCTGAAGGTGAAGGCTGCCGACATACCGGACGGCGAACGAGCCGACACCGACTGCGCCGAATTCGTGAACAAGGACGTCGACGTGGTGCTGGAGAACGTGGCCGCGCGCAACATTATGCGCGGCAAGCCCTTGAAGGTGCGCTACAAGTACGACGAATCGCTGGGGCAGACGCTGGCGACCAAATACGAACTGGCGCGCTGAGCCTGCCCCCGGTGTCCTGACCGCGGTATCAGTCGCGCGGTATCAGTCATTAACCGAGCAGGACACGGGCGCGCCGTCTTCGAATTCCACGTCGTAGGTGTGCACAGGATCCCAGGGCAGCGTGAACCACAGTTCGTAGCCATCGCCGTCTTCGTCGAACAGCCACAGCGCGCGCAGCACGGCTTTTTCGGCCATGGCTTCGGCGGTTTCTTCGGCCAGGAGCTGGTCGTCTTCGATGCCCAGCTTTTTGTAGTGCTCGTACGAATAGTTGTCGAGGAGGAACTCGGCCGCGGCAAGAATCTGTTCGTCCAGGTTGTCAATGATGGCCTTGACCACCTTGGAGGCGCCGGCAAGGGGCTCTTCGCCGTCGGTCTGGATCATGACGTGAATGGGGGGCCGACCCTCTCCGGCGGGGACGTTTTCCGCCGCCCACAGATCGGGTTCTTCGAGGTCCTGGGTGAAATTGAATCGTGCCATCGGGGGCTCCGTAAATTGAAACGGCAAGCCGGAAAAGGCAGCGGCTTGCCCTAGGCCGTGAGACCTTTCAGCCATTTAACCAGATGCCGGCTCCTGCGTCTGTGGCGGGAAGCGACGTTTTTGCGCCTAGGACATGCGCACGTCTTGCCAGACCGGCGCGGGGCAAGGCGCGGACAGCCCCTGGCGTTATCTGCCCTCGTCTCCCGCCTGCGCAGGCGCCGCCGCATTCGCGCACAGGTCCAGCAGAATGTCGGAAAACTGCGATTCCGCCGTCAGCGCCTGTTCCCGCTTGCGCCGGATCAGGTTGATCGGCGGCAGCTCCCAGCCGAAATCCCATGGCACCATGCCCAGCCTGCCGCGCTGGCACAGTTCGCGCGCGATGTCCTCGGGCACCACCGAGATCGACGACTCGTTCAGCGACAGGATGCCCTCGATCACGTCCGTGGAGTAGGCCTCCAGCACCGGCGACGGCGGCTGCAGCCCGGCGCGGATGAAATGCTCCACGATCAATTGCCGCGTCGGCGTGTTGGCCGCCGGCAGCACCCAGTCCAGGGCGGCGACGGCAGCCCAGTCCGGCTTGCGCCGCGCCAGCCGCTGGGCAAGCCGGCCGTGCGCGATGAGCCGGGGCCGCTGGCGATACAGCACGCGATGCATCAGGTCCTCGTGCATCACCGTGGACGTGGCGCGGCTGATGATGCAATCCAGTTCGTGCTGGCGCAGCATCGGCACCAGGTGATCCGTCGTGGCGCGGTGCAGGCTCAGCGTCACGCCGTGGCGCTGATGCAGGCGGCTGATGGCGGCGGTCAGCAAGGCGCTGGACACGTACGGCACCACGCCCACGTGCAGATGCGCCGACCGTCCGGCATGCAGCGCCTCGACCTCGCGCTCCCACAGATCCAGGTCACTGAGCATGTGCCGCGCGCGCACCAGCGCCAGATTGCCCAGCGCGGTCGGCTGCAACCCGCTGCCCGTACGCAGGAACAGGGGCGCGCCAAAAATGTCCTCCATTTCGGCCAGCGCCTTGGTGACCGCAGGTTGGCTGATGCCGGTCTGCGCGGCGACCCGCGTCAGCGATTTATGGCGGTCGATGTTCACCAGCAGCGTCAGATGACGGTGCTTGAGACGATTGGCAAGACGAACGGTGTCCGGGCTCATTGCGGCTTCTTCAATAACCATTTGGTTATGCAATTATGCCTACAAAGATAAAACCAGTTATTTCAGGCTCCTATACTGCTTGCATCCTTTCCAGCCTTGCGGACCCGTCCGATGAATCCGTCCTTCACCACCCGACCTGAAATACGCGGCACATTCGGCGTGGTGTCGTCCACGCACTGGCTGGCGTCGCAAGTGGCGATGAGCGTGCTGGAACGCGGCGGCAATGCCTACGACGCCGCCGTGGCAGGCGGTTTCGTCCTGCAGATCGTCGAGCCGCACCTGAACGGGCCGGGCGGCGAAGTCCCCATCCTGTTCTGGAGCGAGCGCGAGCAACGCATGCGCGCGCTGTGCGGACAGGGCCCGGCGCCCGCGCTGGCGACGCCGGCGTACTTTCGCAAGATGGGGCTGGACCTGGTGCCGGGAATCGGCCTGCTGCCCGCGACGGTGCCCGGCGCGTTCGGCGCCTGGCTGACGCTGCTGCGCGACTACGGCACGTGGGAGTTGGCCGACGTGCTGCAGCCGGCCATCGGCTATGCGCGCGACGGCTTTCCGCTGGTGCCGCGGATCTCGCAGGCGATTCTGGCGGTGCAGGCGCTGTTCCGCGACGAATGGAAGAGCTCGGGCGACGTCTGGCTGCCGGGCGGCCGGGTGCCCGCCCCCGACGCGCTGTTCCGCACGCCCGCCATCGCAACCACCTACACCCGCATTCTTGATGAAGCGCACGCCGCCAGCACCGACCGGCGCGGCCGCATCGACGCCGCGCTGGACCTCTGGTATCGCGGTTTCGTGGCCGACGCCATCGACAGCTTCTATACGAACGAGGCCGTGCTCGACACCACGGGCCAGCGCAACCCCGGATTGCTGCGCAAATCCGATCTGGCCGACTGGCGCGCCACGTACGACGAGCCGCTGACCACGCAATATGGCCGCTACACGGTGGCCAAATGCGGTGTGTGGTCGCAAGGGCCGGTGCACCTGCAACAGCTCGCGCTGCTGCGCCATCTGGACGTCGACAAACTGGACCCGCTGTCGCCGCAGTTCGTGCACCGCGTCGCCGAGGCCGCCAAGCTGGCATTCGCCGACCGCACCGCCTGGTATGGCGATCCCGATCACGTCCAGGTGCCGCTCGCGGCCCTGCTCAGCGACGACTATGCGCGAGCGCGCGCCGCCGGCATCGGCGAACGCGCCTCGGCCACGCTGCAGCCCGGCAGTCCCGGCGGACTTGCGCCGCGCCTGCCCGACCTGGATGCCGCGATCCGCACGCTGGCCGCGTCGGACACGCGCTACGGCGTGGGCGAACCGACCTTTGCCGCGTTGCCGCCCGTCTCGGAGTGGGCGACGCGCGAGCTGTTCGTGGGCGACACCTGCCAGATCGACGTCATCGACCGCGACGGCAACATGGTGGCCGCCACACCATCGGGCGGCTGGCTGTCGTCCAGCCCCGTCGTGCCCGAGCTGGGCTTTTCGCTGACGACCCGTCTGCAGATGACCTGGCTGGACGACGGCGTGCCGGGCCAGTTGCAGCCGGGCAAGCGTCCCTGCACCACCCTGTCGCCCGGCCTGGCGCTGCGCGACGGGCTGCCGTACATGGCATTCGGCACGCCCGGCGGCGACCAGCAGGACCAATGGACCGTCGCATTCTTTCTGCGCCATGCCATGGGCATGAACCTGCAAGCAGCCATCGACGCGCCGTCCTGGCACATTGATCACTTTCCCGGCTCGTTCTGGCCGCGTTCGCAGACGCTGAACCGGCTGACGGTGGAATCGCGCATGCCCGCCGCCACGCTGGACGCGCTGCGCGCCGCCGGCCACGACGTCAAGGTCGGGCCGGACTGGTCCGAAGGCCGCATCAGCGCCTGCACGCGCGAGCCGGCCGCGGGCGGACAGATGCTGCTGCGCGCGGCGGCCAATCCCCGCGGAATGCAGGGATACGCCGTCGGCCGCTGAATCGATTTTCATACGACCGGCTCTCAGAAGCCGGACACAACGCAAGGGGTAAACACCATGACACTGCACTTCAAACGACTGCTGCGCACGTTCGCGCTGGGCCTGGCGATGGCCGCGCCCGCCCTATCGCACGCCGCCTGGCCCGAAAAGCCCATCACGCTGGTCGTGCCGTGGGCCGCCGGCGGCTCCACCGACATCCTGGCGCGCGTGCTGTCCGAAGGCCTGACGCAATCGCTGGGCCAGCCGGTCATTGTCGAGAACCGCTCGGGCGCATCGGGCAATATCGGCACCGCCTTCGTCGCGCGCGCCAAGCCGGACGGCTACACGCTGCTGGTGGGCTCGATGAGCACGCACACGATGAACCAGGCGCTCTATTCCAACATGCCGTTTGACGGCGTGAAGGACTTTACGCCCATCGCCGAGCTGGCCCTTGTGACCAACACGATGGTGGTGCATCCGTCGGTGCCGGCATCCAACCTTAAGGAATTCATCGCGTACGCGAAGGCCAACCCCGACACCGTGGCGTATGCCTCGGCGGGCCAGGGCTCGACCAACCACCTGAGCGCGGTGCTCTTCGAAAAGGCCGCCGGCGTGAAGATGATGCACATCCCGTATCGCGGCGGTGCGCCTGCGGTTCTGGATACGGTGGCAGGCCGCACGCAGGTGCTGTTCAGCGCCGGCACGCAGACGCTGCCGCACGTGCAGTCGGGCAAGCTCAAGCTGCTGGCCGTCACCGAGGAACAACGCTCGCCGCTGCTGCCCGACGTGCCCACCGTGGCCGAAACGCTGCCGGGGTATGAGCTGGCGGTCTGGTACGGGGCGTTCGGTCCGGCCGGCATGCCGCCGGAACTGGCTGCCAGGCTGAACCGCGAGATCAACGTGATCCTCAAGCGGCCCGACGTCATCAAGAAAATGGGCGACATGGGCGTGCTGCTGACCGAAACCACGCCCGAGCAGTTCGGCCAGATCCTGGCGCGCGATGCCGACAAGTACGGCAAGCTGATCAAAGAACTGGGAATCACGGCGGAATGACGGACGCATCTCCCAGCCCGGCGCTGGCCGGCGTGCAGGCCATCGCCCGTGCCTACGCGGACGGCCAGCCGGCCGCCGCCTTCCAGGCAATCGACGACTATGCGCGCCTGCACCTGGCGCACGCGTTGTGCACCGTGAATCGCTACGATGCCGACGCCATGCGCGTGGTGCGCCTGTACAGTTCGAACCCGCAGGCTTACCCGCCGGGCGGCAGCAAGGACAAGACCGGCACGGCATGGGGCCGGCACGTGTTGCTGGAACAGCGGGTGTTCGTGGGCGAGGGAGAGGCGGCCATCCGCGAATTCTTCAACGACCACGATGCGATCCGCAGTCTGGGACTGCAATCGGTCATCAACGTGCCGGTCGCGTATGACGGCGTGTGCCTGGGTACGGTCAACTTCCTGATGCCACGCCCGGCGGTGTCGGACGACGACATTCACGCGGCGCGCGTGGCGGGGCTGCTGGCGCTGCCGGCGTTCCAGGCGCTGCTGCGGGCGGCGTGAAGGGGGTGGCGCGGATGCCGTGAGCGTTACGGTATCTGCCGCCGACGCCCGCCGTCGGAAACTTCCGCCGTCGTCGGCAACTGCCGCCGCGGGAATGCCCGCCACGGCAATCGCACGCCGCGGGAAACGCCCGCCCCGGGAAAGGCCCGCCCCGGGAAAGGCCCGCCCCGGCAACGATCTGAAAGACATCTGTCACAAATGCCGAAGTCGCGGGACGGCGCCGCAGGTATATTGGACCTATTTCCCCCATTGCCTGGCGCTCATCATGATCAAAGGTTCCTGCCTGTGCGGCCGCGTTGCCTACGAGATCAACGGTCCGCTCACCGATGCCCTCAACTGCCATTGCGTGATGTGCCGCAAGACGCACGGCGCGGCCTTCCGCAGCCGAGCGACGGTCCAATCGAAGGATTTCGCCTGGACGCAGGGCGAAGACCACGTGACCTGGTACGCGTCGTCGCCCGGCAATTACCGGGGATTCTGCGAGGCTTGCGGCACACCGCTGCTCAGCCGCTTTGACCAGACGCCCGACGTCTACGGCCTGCCGCTCGGCGCGCTGGACGACGATCCGGGCGTCAAGCCCGAGGCGCATTACCACGTCGCCAGCAAGGCGCCGTGGTACGACATCACGGACGCGCTGCCCCAGCACCCCGGCGCCATGGACGAAGCCCCGGAGCACGAGCCGCAGGTATCGCCGCTGACCTTTTCGCACGGAAGATAAACCCACGTCCGGCTCCGGACTTCACAGGAGACTGATATGAGCGACTACGGCGTCGTACTGGACCCGACCACCTTGCAATTCACGCGCAGGCTGCCTGCGAGCGTGCAGGAGGTGTGGGCCTGGCTGACAGAATCCGACAAGCGCGGCCAGTGGCTGGCATTCGGCGACATGGACCTGATGGAGGGCGGCGGCGTCACCCTGCGCTTCCTGCATGCCGACCTGTCCTCCGTGCGCGAACCGACGCCCGAGGCCTACAAGCCCTACGAGGAAGGCCTGACCACGCAGGGCCTGATCACCCGGTGTGAACCGCCGCACGTGCTCAGTTACACCTGGGGCGGCTCGGCGGGCGCCCCGTCCGAAGTGACCTTCGAGGTGTCCCCTGAAGACGACGGCGCGCGGCTGGTGCTTACGCATCGCAAGCTCGCCACGCGGGATGACATGGTGGACGTGGCGGGCGGTTGGCACACGCACTTGAACGTGCTGGCAGCCCGTCTGGCCGGACGCGATCCGGGCCCCTTCTGGTCGGCCAACGCCGCCTGGGAAGCCGAATACCAGCGCCGCATCCCGCGCCGATAGAGTCGTTCAAGCGCAACTATCGCGGCCGAATCCGGGATAAAAGCTGGCTAAACCGCCGGCTTTGCAGTAACATAAACCCGTGATTTTTCCGCAAAAACCGGACTTCGGTCATCCTGCGTGCCAACCTGTAGCGCCCAAGAAAGGGCGCTACTGAATGAACGTCAGCGACGCGAACGAGATCCGGTTTTTTATTGGGGCCGCCCCAGTTGGGTGCACCCCGTCATTGCCCAGAACGCCGCTGCAGTCCCCGTGGCGCCCGGCGTTGCCGCAGACTCGGCAACCCCGCTTCATCCGGCAAGGTGCCCGCAGCACCCCCGCCGCGACCACCGCGCGCATCGCGCGCACTTACCTCAGGGCGCGAGTATCCGCCATTTCAGACATCCGCCCGGATGCCGTGGCCCATACCCACGCTTGCCCGAACGTTTTTTTGCGTTCAAACCGCTGGACCGGTTTATCCGAGTCCGACGCGCTTGCCGCCTTGCGCGGCGCGACATGCCGCAGGCATGCCTGCGCGTTTTGATCAAGGAGTAGAAGATGGCTAAAGAAGAACTCATCGAATTGGATGGCATTGTTGACGAAGTGCTGCCCGATAGCCGCTACCGCGTCAAACTGGACAACGGCATCGAAGTCGGCGCCTACGCGTCGGGCCGTATCCGCAAGCACCGCATCCGCATCCTCGCGGGCGATCGCGTCACCCTGGAAATGTCCCCGTACGACCTGACCAAGGGCCGTATCAATTTCCGCCACAAGGACGAGCGCGCCCCCACGATGCAGCGTCCCCAGCACCACCGCCGCTAAGCCGGCCGCCCGGGCCGGCTTCTTGCCGGCGCCCGGCTCCCTCTTTTCGCGGATCCTTAAGCAGGATTCGCGCACTGCCGTAATGCGTGGATCGCCTGTTCATGAAAGAATGGCGCTCCTCGCCTGGCGCAACGCCAGGCCGGATACGCACGAAGCACGATGGACCTGAAAGAAGAATTGCAAGCCGCCGCAGACCAGCTTGCCCTCTCGCGAAGACGTTTCGCAAAGGGCGAGGAAGGCCTGCGCCTGCTGCGCCAGTCGCGCGAGGCGTTCATCAACAGCCTGCGCAATACCGGCCTGACCTACGCCGAAGCCAAGACCAAGTACGACAACTGCCTGGATGACCAGGAAGCCGGTCAGCGCAACGTGCAACAGCAGATGGAATACGCCGAGCGCATGCACCAGTATGTGCTCAAGCGCATCGCGCTCGAGGCCGAGAAGGCCTGAGCTTCGCCGCTCCGTCAGCGCGGCACTCGTCAGAACTTGAACGCGTCAAACCTTGAACGCGTCAAAGCCCATACGCGTCAGGGCTTGAACGCCCCGATGAAGATCGCCGGATCGATGCGCGCATCGTTCAGGCTGACGTTCCAGTGCAGGTGCGGCCCCGTCGCCCGCCCGGTCGCCCCCACCTTGCCCACCACGCCGCCGCGCGGCACCTCGTCGCCGACCTTCACGGAGATGGCCGACATGTGGCAGAACATGCTGACGAAACCCTGGCCATGGTCCAGGAACACCGTCTTGCCATTGAAGAAATAATCCCCCACCAGCACCACCACCCCGGCCGCGGGCGCCTTGATGGGCGTACCGGCCGGCACGGCGAAATCCAGGCCCGAATGCGGATTGCGTTCCTGGCCGTTGAAGAAGCGGCGCAGGCCAAAGGGGCTGGACAGGCGACCGCCGTCGACCGGACGATCCAGGATCAGGTTGCTGGGCGTGACGCCCGCGCGAAAGCCGCGGTAGGCCTCGACCTGTTCGGCCAGTTCCCGCTCAATGCGCTTGAGGTCGTCCGGATTCGGATCCACCTGACGCCGGTTCTTGAGCGTGATGTGCTGCGCCACGTAATCCTTGGCGCCGACCGTGAACGCCACCTGACGCGTGCCGCCGCCGTCCTTGACCTGCACCTGTTCCTGGCCAGGCTTGACGGTAAGCGGAATGCCGACCACGGCGATCCACTGCTTGCCCGCTTCCCGCACCACCAGCACGGGCCGGTCCAGGTAGGTGACCTGGGGCGCGGCCGCGCCGTCGCCCAGGCCCAGCACGGCCACGCCGCCCGGCACGCGGGCGTCGAGCTTGCGGGTGATGTAGCTGGCCTGCTGCGCCCGCGCGGGCCAGGCCAGGCACAGGGCAGCGGCGGCCAGCCCGGCGCGCAGGACGTCGCGGCGGTCAACCATGACGTTTACAGGCACAGGTTGGCCGGTTCAATGATGGTCTGGTCGCGGCGGGCGATGCGCGTCGACAGCCGCGCCTCGGTCTTGCCCTTCCAGTGCGTGGTCGTCAGGACGGCCTCGACGCCCAGGCTGCCGTGCAGGACGAGCTCGTACCCGTTGCGCACCGGCTTCTGTTCGAAGTTGACGTCCAGTCCCTTCCAGGCTTCCGCTACGCATTGCGTGTAGTCCTGGGCGGTGCGCTGCGTGGATCCGTAGAACACGGGATCGCGGTCGCGGACGTCTTTGACATTGGCGCAGGCCGTCAGGGCAGCCAGGGCGGTAAGGGACAGGATGGTACGAACCTTCATGACGATGAAAACTCTCGGTCAGCAGGGGTTGATCGGGGCGGCCAACTATACCGCACGGTCTTGGCGGGGCGAGGCCCCGCCATGGTGTGCCGCAACGGCCAGCCACCGCGCAAGGCAATGCAGCGTCGTCGCCCGCGCTACGCTTGCGCGGGCCGCCGAGCGGACTTGGGGCGGAAGGCCGCGATGACCTCGGGGCGCGTTTCGGTGTACGGGCCGCCGATGAGGTCGATGCAATACGGAATGGCGGCGAAGATGCCGGGCACCAGCACGGCGCCGTCGTCGCCCTTGAGTCCTTCCAGCGTCTCGCGGATGGACTTGGGCTGGCCCGGCAGGTTCACGATCAGGGCGGCATGGCCGTCCGTTTCGCGGATGACTGCCACCTGCCGCGACAGGATGGCCGTGGGCACGAAACGCAGGCTGATCTGGCGCATCTGCTCGCCAAAGCCCGGCATTTCCTTGGTGCCGACCGCCAGCGTGGCCTCGGGCGTGACGTCGCGCCGCGCGGGGCCGGTGCCGCCGGTGGTCAGGACGAGGTCGCAGCCGCAGCCGTCGACCAGTTCGATCAGGGTCTCGGAGATGCGGGCGGGCTCGTCGGGAATCAGCCGCTCAACCGCCTGCCACGGCGACACCAGCGCGCCGGCCAGCCATTCGCGCAGCGCGGGCAGCCCCTGATCCTGATAGGCGCCAGTGGAGGCGCGGTCGGAAACGGACACCAGCCCTACGATGAGTTCGTCGGGGTGGCTGCGGGCGATACGGGCAAGGTCTGTCATGGCGAAGGGGAAATCCGGCGGTGAAGCGCCGCGGCGGCGGCAGGCGGTGCGGCGGGCCAGGGGTCCGGGACGGCCGCGCGACATCGATGCTATCGCATTCTGCTGGGCGGCATTCTGCTGGGCGGCATGCGGCGGGCGCGGGCGGGGTCTGAGCGGAGGGCGACCGGGGCGGGCCGGAGTGGC